>DDQW01000052.1 GCA_002342805.1 Clostridiales bacterium UBA2432
CCGTCTAAGCTCATTATACCCTCAATGGCATACATAGAACCATTTGGATTATCCATTGGATTCATGGTTGGTAATCCGGCTTCATCTACATATGTGGTTACAACTTGACCCTTTGCAAACAAATCTTTTATCGCTGTCTCATTGGCAACAAAACGGCCTTCTCCATGAGATAAAGGAATCTGATGAATATCACCCGGCATGACTTCTTGTAGCCATGGAGATTGATTGGACATAATTTTCGTTCTCGCCATTTTTGAGATATGTCGACCAATCGTATTATAGGTTAAAGTCGGTGCATCTTCTGTCAAATCACGAATCTCTCCGTAAGGAACTAAACCTAATTTTATCAAGGCTTGAAAACCGTTACAAATACCTAACATTAAACCATCACGTTCATTAAGCAAGTCCATTACCGCTTCAGAAATCGCTTGATTTCTAAATACTGTCGCGATAAACTTACCGGAACCGTCCGGTTCGTCACCGGCACTAAAGCCACCCGGTATCATAATCATTTGACTCGATCGTATGGCGTTCACAAAATCTTCTACAGATTCTTTTGCCATTGTTGGTGTTAAGTTTCTAAATACAACTTCATCCACCGTGGCTCCCGCTTTCTCAAAAGCAAGGCGTGTATCATACTCACAATTTGTTCCGGGAAATACAGGAACAAATACTTTTGGTTTTGCAAGCTTATGCTTACATACATATATGGAAGAAGCTTTTGTCAATTGGTCCATCGTCTCCCCGTCTGTAACTTCTTTTGTTGGAAATATATCTTCTAAAGGTTCTTCCCAAGAGGTTTGTATATCTGCTAATGGAATGATAGATCCTTTATATTTAATGACCGAATCCTTTGTTGTCTGCCCTATATATATGCCTGTTTTTGGCAAGTTATATGTATTTATCGGCTGACTTAATTCTAAAACAATAGATCCGTATGAGGATGCAAAAACTTTTTCATCGTCAATATTTTCAAAAGAGAAACCGACTTGATTACCCAAAGCCATTTTACTCACTGATTCAGCTAGACCAAATTGTCCGACACTGTTAGCTGACAGGATTCTTCCTTTTTCAATCTCTTGATAAACCCACTCATAATTTGATTTTAAGGTCTCAATTTCAGGTAGCTCATGGGCATCTCTCGGAAGCTCAATCATCACCACATCATGTCCACTATCTTTGAATTCATTTGAGATGACTTTTGTAACATCAACGACATCAACCGCAAAAGAAACTAACGTTGGCGGTACATCAATGTCATGAAATGTTCCTGACATTGAATCTTTACCACCAATAGAGGGCAAGTTCAACTGATCTTGAATATAATAGGCTCCTAAGAGGGCAGATAAGGGTTCACCCCAGCGTTTTGGATCATTGCCTAAGCGTTTAAAGTACTCTTGGAAGGTAAAACGAATCTTTTGATAATCACCACCAACCGCAACAACTTTTGCAATTGAATCAACAACGGCGTAGACAGCTCCGTGATATGGACTCCAACTTGACAAGTAAGGATTATAACCGTGACTCATAATCGTTCCTGTTGTGGTCTGGCCATGAAGAACCGGTATTTTAGCTACCATAGCTTCCATGGGTGTTGCCTGATATTTACCGCCAAAAGGCATAAAGACAGAACCGGCACCAATTGAAGAATCAAAGCGTTCAATAAGTCCTTTCTGAGAACAGCTGTTTAAATCCGAAACCGCTTGAATAAAGCTTGCTTTATAACCATTTTCGACAGTCTGTTTCTTCATTGCTTTTATTTCTTGGTCAAAAAAACTTTCAGCATTCGGCGCATTTACATGGGCTTTCATTTCAACGGATGCACCGTTTGTATCTAAGAAATCTCTACGAATGTTAACGATTTCCTGACCTTTCCACTTCATGACCAAACGTTTTTCTTCGGTTACCGTCGCAACGTGACTTGCTTCCAAGTTCTCCATCTCTACAAGATGAATAAATCTTTCCTTATCCTTTGGATCAATAACAACGGCCATACGTTCTTGTGATTCTGAGATTGCCAACTCTGTTCCGTCAAGTCCCTCATATTTTTTAGGCACAAGATCAAGATCAATAATAAGTCCGTCCGCTAACTCACCAATGGCAACGGAGATACCGCCTGCACCAAAATCATTACATTTTTTGATCATTTGGCTCACGGTTTTATTTCTAAATAAACGTTGAATTTTTCGTTCTGTAGGCGGATTTCCTTTTTGGACTTCAGCACCACATGTATGAATCGATTCTGTGGTATGCTCTTTTGAAGATCCGGTAGCACCTCCACATCCATCTCGACCTGTACGTCCACCAAGTAAAATAATATAATCACCCGGGTCGGATGTTTCACGAATAACATTTTCTTTGGGTGCTGCTGCAATCACTGCACCGATTTCTAAACGCTTTGCTACATAGTTGGGATGATAGATTTCACGAACTAATCCGGTTGCAAGACCAATTTGGTTTCCATATGAACTATATCCATGGGCACTTTCTGTGACAATTTTTCGTTGGGGCAATTTTCCGTCCATTGTTTCAGCAATCGGCAATCTTGGGTCTGCTGCCCCCGTGATTCGCATTGCTTGATAGACATAGGAACGACCGGATAGGGGGTCTCGAATTGCACCACCAAGGCATGTGGCCGCACCACCAAAGGGTTCAATCTCTGTGGGATGGTTATGTGTTTCATTTTTGAACATCACAAGCCATTCTTCCTTATCACCATCGACATCCACATCAACCATAATGCTGCATGCATTGATTTCATCCGACACTTCTAAATCATCTAAGTGTCCTTCTTTACGCATTTTTTTCATAGCCATTAAGGCAATATCCATTAAACACACCGGTTTTGCACTGATGCGGTCTCCATAGACGAGTTCACGGTCTTTCAAATATTGCTTATAGGTATTTTTTATCGGTTCAACACCTTGATCCGAATCGAAAGTAATCTCCTCTAATTCTGTTAAAAAGGTTGTATGGCGACAATGATCCGACCAATAGGTATCTAAAGCACGAATTTCGGTAATCGTGGGATCTCTTTTTTCAACATCTTTGAAATAGGTCTGTGTATGTAATAAATCTTTATTTGTCATCGCAAGTCCAAGTTTTTCCCATAATGCTTGCACTCGACTTTCGTCTAATTCAATGAATCCTTCAATGTATTCCACTGCATGGGGAACTTCATAATCTAATTCTAATGTACTTGGTTTTTCTAAGTCGGCTTCACGAGAATCTACCGGATTGATACAATAGGATTTGATACGTTTGACATCATTTTCAGACAAGGATCCGGAAAGAACAATAATTTTAGCGACACTAACAATAGGTTCAACATCACTATCGATTAGCTTTATACATTGAACCAAGGAATCACTACGTTGGTCATATTGGCCCGGAAGGTATTCGATTCCAAAAGCTTCATCGGCTGCACTCATTGGAAATGTTTCATAATAGACTTTATCTACTGTCGGTTCTGAATAGATGGTATCTATACTTTTTAAATATATGTCTTCAGATAAATAGTCTGTATCATAACGATGTAATATACGTACATCCATTAGTTGGCCTAAATTTAAGTGTTCTTTTAAATCCACAAATAGCTGCTTTGCTTCAATGTTAAACTCCATTTTTTTTTCAACAAAAAGTCGTTTAATCGCCATTATATCCTCCAAATTGTCAATCGATTACTCATTTACAATCCTACTCTATCATGATATTATTAAGAAGTAAAATTAATACTACTTATTATATTTATTAATATAACTAATGAATGAGGTATCTTATGAATATTAATCTTGAACTTTATCGAATTTTCTATCACGTTGCCCAAACCTTAAGTTTTTCAAAAGCTGCTCAAGAACTATTTTTATCCCAGTCCGCGGTTAGTCAACATATATCCAGCCTAGAAAAAAGTCTAAATATACAGCTGTTCTATCGAAGCACAAAAAAAGTTCAACTCACCAATGAAGGTCATCTCCTTCTACAACATATCCAACCTGCCTTGCATTCTATATTACAAGGTGAAAAATTGTTAGCTGAAACTTCAGAAATGAATCGTGGTCGACTTCATATTGCGGCAAGTGATACTATCTGTAAATACTTTTTACTTCAACACTTACATGACTATCATGAAAACTATCCTAACATTGAAATAATGATTACCAATCGAACTTCAATCGAATGCGTAAAACTCCTTAAAAACAATATGGTTGACCTCGTGTTCACCAATTTGCCCAACGACATCATTGATGCAAATTTACACGTCGACGAAATTCTTACCTTTCAGGATATTGTCATTGCTCCTCAAAAATATAAAGAGCTACAATCCTTAGATATTGTCTATGAAGAGCTTCTGAATTATCCTATCCTTCTTCTAGATCGTAATAGCTCCACTACCCACTACCTTCAGCAGGTTTTTAAAGAAAAACAGTTGGAATTAACCCCTTCAATTGAACTGGGGAGTATTGATTTGCTCGTAGAACTGACACGGATCGGATTAGGCATTACCTTTATTCCGGATTACGTTTTACCTGTTGAACCTAAAGGCTATTTTAAAGTAGCTCTTAGAACTTCCTTGCCAAAAAGAAAGCTTGGGATGGTCTCCCAAGCAAAAGCGCCTTTATCAAACTCCGTAAAAACATTTATGAATTTAGTGATGACTCAAAGCTAATATTTCTTGGGCGGCTTTATCTGCTACCGTATTGACCATTTTTTCTTCTGCATTTTGATCATTTGTTTTAACTTCTTTTACGATTAAATCCATAAGAATAAAATATTTAGCCCCTTCATCAATCTCATCAAGTTGAATTTTATGGCGAGATTCGAATCGGTTTAATGGATATTTATCTAGATACCAGTAATATAAATCATCATATTGCTTTCGTAATTTTGCATGCTCCACCTTTTTTTCATCCATTTTCTTCTTAGAAAAAATACCTGCGAGGGCAAAGACTGCACCAAGAAATACTATAATATATGCCATATTTCCTGCGAAAACTCGAATAATTCCTAAAGCACTAACTAGACCAATAGCAAACATAAATAGACCGATACCTAATAATGCTTGATAGCTACTTTTCATTTCAGTCAATTCACGATTATCTTCAATCTCCAACATTGCATACTCATCAATAAAATAATCCTCTGCTTCAACCTCTTCTTTTTCACCAATTAAAAACCCGCGAATGAGTCGCGAAGCCTCTTCCCAGTCATCTTGATGTACATTGACTAGAAACTCATTTCCACTCGACTCAATGACCGAAGCTGTTTTAATCCCTGAATATTCAAGAAATTCTAATGCACGTTCACCTTCTTCTTCTGACTTTACGACGATAAGTAATCGGTCTGTTTCAATGTCCTTAATTTCATGAACTAAAGGAACATGACAATCTGCGCACATTTCCACATGATCCTCATACTCTTCCTTGCACTTGGGGCACCATGCCATAATATCTTCCTCCAAAATATATTATTTTACAAACTGATGTCAATGAATTGAATTCTTTGCGTTTTCATATTATAATAATATGAACGAACACATAAAACATCATTTGTACTAGTATAACAAAAATAAAAATAGACGACAACAATGATAGACAAATAATTTTACGCGTTGTTATAGGAAGGCTTAAAAATGATAACCTACCAATACGAATATATAAATTCAAATGCACTAAAAAATTATCTGATCGATTTAAACCTTAGTAAAAAAAACCAATATCTATTTCAGATTTTTTCAAATAAAAATTCAGAAGATTTTCAATCCATTTATTCACAGATCACCCAACAAGCATCGACTGCTCAAGTCATCGGTGCTATGACACATGAGCTTATTTATAACGGGAAAGTATATCACGATAAGACCATTATTGTAATCTCCATTTTTGAGCGTGTACACTTTCATCTTATCTCCCAAAATCATGAATGCTTTAGCGAAGTAAATATTCCTCCACTTATTTATGCACAAGCGGAAAATCCATCCTATATCCAAATTCTAAGTACATTATCGGTAAGCCAAAATCATTTGCTTCTTGATACATTAAATGATGTACTACCGAATGCAACTCTTGGTGGTGGGATTCTAAAAACAGATCAAACAGGTCATAATGATATTTGTCTTTTTAATAATGGAGCATTTTTTAAACATGGTTATATCGGCGTAATTTTTCATAGTCCCTACTTAGATTTCCATGATTTTTATACGTCCCATATTATTTCTATTGGTCGTGAACACAAGATCACAAAGGCTCATGGACATCATATCGAAACTATTGATAATATTCCTGCACGACAATTTTATAAAAGTTATCTTGGGGTCGATCTTGATCAAATCCCTCAAGCTGGCCACAAATTCCCTCTTGTTCTTCATTATGGAAATTTTTCGATTCCTTCTACGGTCATGATTGCTGATCAAGAAGAGGTTTTATACTCTGATATTCCTGTTCATATAAATGATCAAATAACTTTAGGCTATGGGGATTCTAGCTATTTTGGCAAGAAATTAAAACAAATCAAAAACCATTTACCCACGATTCCTTGCCAATATTTGGTAACCTTTTCTTCACGAGCCCAAACCATGGATATCCTTCGTCACGTCGCTGACTATGATATTCACCTTCCCTTTTTCGGACTTCTCACGGATTTTGAGTTTGTACATGTCGATAATAAAAGTTACATTAGCACCCATAGTACATCTGTAATCACCATGGCTTCAGACGGTACATCCATGGTTGCTGAAAACACTGAAGATATGTATTTTACTCAAACGCAGGAAGAAATCGAACAGTCCATTTTATTAAAGCTTGTCGAGAATACATCGAGAGAATTAAATACCTTGAATAAAACTTTGGAGAAAATGGTTAGTGAAAAAACAGAAGAGTTAACCAAACATTATTATCAAGATCCTTTAACCCACTTACCAAACCTCAATAAGCTTACTGAAGATATTACTAATGGGAATATTCAGGCTCTTTGTCTTATTGATATCAGTGCCTTTATTAATATCAACAATTTTTACGGAACTATTATTGGAAACAAGGTTCTTATTGAATTAGCTGAGTTAATTACAGCCTATGACGAAATGAATGCATTAAAAACCTATCGTATACACTCGGATATTTTTGCCGTTGTAAGTTATGACCATAGTCTCAAATTATTTACAAATCGAATGCGTCTTCTTCAAAAAAAGATTCATAAACATTGTTTTGTGAATAAAAATCATAAGATATATATCAATACGACCTTTGCCTTGTCTTCAATGCAGCTTTCACTTTATGAAAATTCGAGTATGACATTAGAACATGCAAAATCAGAAAAAATTTCTTTTTTGGTCTATAATGAGAACCTTAAAATTGAAGAGTCCATTATTTCAAATCTAACATGGACGTCCATTATACGAAGTGCTATCGAAGAAGATCGGATCATACCTTTTTTTCAACCCATATATAATAATTCTATTGAAAAAATTGATCGATTCGAGGTCCTCATGCGACTGATGGATGATGAGGGTAATATTGTTAGTCCTTTTCAATTTTTGCCCATCGCAAAAAAAGCGGGGCTATATAACCAATTAACTAAAATCATCATCACAAAATCCTTCCAGTATTTTAGTAACAAAGATTATAAGTTTTCTATCAACTTATCTGTTGATGATATTTATCATAACCATACCCGCCGTTTTATCTATGACCAACTGATGGCATTTAGTCGACCCTATAATGTTATTTTTGAACTTGTGGAGTCCGAAGGAATTGAAAATTATTCCATTATGTCTGATTTCATTAAAGAAATTAAACGGTATGGCGCAGAAATCGCCATTGATGATTTTGGTACCGGCTTTAGTAATTTTAACTACTTACACAAGCTAAATGTTGATTGTATTAAAATAGATGGAAGTATTATTCAACAAATGTTAACAGAACCTTCAGCTGAGCTTGTCGCTGAAACCATTGTAAACTTTGCTTCAAGGTTAGGCATAACAACGGTAGCAGAATATGTTTCAGATGAAGCTATATTTAATAAAACAAAAGAAATCGGAATCGGGTATTCTCAAGGTTATTTTATTGCACGGCCAGGTTCTGATATAGTGATGTAGGAGGAAGTTATGAAAAAATGGGATTTATCACAACTGTATTCAGATTTTGATTCACCACAAATACAGGCAGATTTAAAGCGTGTTGCCGGACTTATTGCAGATGCACGTCAAACAATTTCGGGCTTAAGGCTTGAAGACAATGATTTAGGTCAAAAACTATTAAAGCTTCAAGAAAACAGAGATGAGATTCAAGAGCTCCTTGATGGACTGCATAATTTTGGTCATCTTTCATATGCAACAGATACATCAAATCACATGGCAGCTAAACTTATTGAAAATGTCGAGGCTTTATTACCGCAACATACCTTGCTTGAAGCTGAACTCATTCTATTTTTAAAAGATATTCCTGATTTAGATCGGATTATTGACACGACTTCAGGACTTAGTGACTATAAATTCGTACTAAACGAAGAAAAAAAAGCCGGTGAGCATTTACTCAGTCGCGACGAAGAGCTTCTCCTTGCTGAATTGACGAATACAGGATCTTCTGCATGGGGACGTCTTCAAGACCAAATTGTTTCTTCCTTAACCGGTGAATATGATAACAAGCCAACGACATTAACTGTCTTGCGTTCAAAAGCCTATGACAAAGATTCAACGATTCGAAGGTCTGCATATGAAGCCGAGTTATCTGCATACACAAAAAAAGAGCGAGAATCTGCCGCTTGCCTAAACGCAATTAAAGGCGAGGTTATTACAGTCGCAAAAAAAAGACGTTATGCAACGCCTCTTGAGATGACATTGGAAGCTTCACGTATGGACAAGGAAACTCTTGATGCCATGTTAACAGCCATTGTCGAATATCTCCCTTGCTTTAGAAAGTATTTATCAAAAAAAGCCTCTTTGCTCGGACATAAGAATGGATTGCCTTTTTACGACTTATTTGCTCCTGTTGGTTCTGTCGATATTCGTTATAGCTATGATGAAGCGCGTGATTATATCGTAAAGCACTTCACACATTTTAACGAATCATTAGGAACATTTGCCCAAAATGCTTTTGATCAAAATTGGATTGATCCTTTTCCCAAAAATAACAAAGTCGCAGGGGCTTTTTGTTCGAACATTCATAAAATTGGTCAAAGCCGTATACTCTCTAATTTTACCGGTAGCTTTAATGATATGACCACATTAGCACATGAATTGGGCCATGGATATCATGGTGAATGCTTAAAAGATGCAAAGGCATTGAATGCAGATTATCCTATGCCACTAGCAGAAACCGCATCGATTTTTTGTGAAACCATCGTTTTTCAAGCCGCTCTTGAAGAAGCCTCTCCTGAAGAGGCCAAAGTTATTCTTGAAAATGATTTAATGGGTTCAACACAAGTCATTGTTGATATATATAGTCGATATCTTTTTGAAACAAGCTTATTCGAAAAACGCAAAGACAGTTCATTATCCGTCAGTGAATTAAAAGAAACGATGATTAAGGCACAAAAGGAAGCCTATGGAGATGCGCTTGATGCAAACTATTTACATCCATACATGTGGATGTGTAAGCCCCATTATTATGAGGCATCAACTAATTTTTATAATTTCCCATATGCTTTTGGTCTACTCTTTGCAAAAGGCCTCTTTAACATTTATCAAAATGACAAAGAAGCTTTTATTCCAAGATATAATCAACTATTAAAATCAACCGGATCACATTCAATACATGATGTTCTTAGTATTATGGGCATTGATTCACATGATCCCGAATTTTTCAGAAACTCTCTTGAACTTATTAAAAATGATATTGATTATTTCATTCGCTTAGACTAATTTGAACTTTCTTTAATTTACTTTGTTTCGAGGTTTTCCTCGATAAAAGGCTTCAATGTTTTGATAAACTTCATGAATCATGCGATTTCTTGACTCCACACTTGCCCAAGCAATGTGTGGAGTTATTATTAATTGATCCGAATCAATTAACTGTTTAATCGGATGATTGTCTTTCATAGGCTCTTTTTCAAGAACATCTATTCCTGCTCGAGAGATCCATTTATTGTTTAGGGCCTCCACCAGATCATCTTCATTTACAATGGGTCCCCGTCCAAAATTCATTAATATCGCTGACGATTTCATCTTTTTAAACACATCCCTATGAAAGAGATTGTGGGTACTTTCAGTAAGTGGCGCATGTATACTAATGATATCAGATTCACTTATTAGCCTTTCAAAGTCGACGCGTTCATACTCCGAATGATTATTTTTACCACTTGTCGAATAATAAATAAGGCGACACCCAAACATACTTGCAATCTTTGCAACTTCCTGACCGATCGTCCCAAGCCCAACAATCCCTAATGTTTGTCCGGATAGCTCATGCCATGTCATTGTATAATGCGAAAAGGCAGTATCATTAACATAGTTTCCCTCTTTAACATAAGTGTCATATCCCTTCATAGGAACCAATAGATAAAATAACATTGAAAAAGTCAACTGAACAACACTTTGGGTTGAGTAGCCTTTAATATTTGAAACACATATATTATAGTCCTTAGCCGCATCTAAGTCCACGGTGTTAGTACCTGTAGAGGTCAAACATATTAATTTCAATTCCGGTAAGGATTGAAGAATGTCTCGAGTATATTGTACTTTATTTGATATTAAAACTTCCGCATTCTTACACCGTCTTATGACTTGGTCTTGTGATGTATGTCGATAAGTTTCAAGCTCGCCAAGTTTTTGATAGACCGAATAGTCCAAATCAAAACCGAGGGTATCCGTATCTAATAGTATAATCTTCATGTTTGACTCCTTTATTGTCATCACTATAGTTTTGCGTGTATGGGTAAAATAAGAATAAATTCACTGCCTTTTCCAAGACGACTCTTTACTCGAATTTTTCCTTTATGTCCTAAAATAATTACTTTTGCAATAGAAAGTCCTAATCCATGTCCTCCTGTTTGTCGTGTTCTAGATTCATCTGAGCGATAAAAGCGTTCAAACAAGTAGGGTAAGGCTTCTTTTTTGATTCCAATTCCACTATCTTTTATATGAATATATACGTTTTTATCTTGAACATATGCCTTTACAAAAACATCTCCGTGTTCAGGTGTATACTTGATAGCATTATCCACAAAAATACGAATTGTTTGCTTGATTTTAACCGGATCTAGACTTACAAATAATCCTTTTTCCACTTCACACGCAATACTTTGCTCTTTTGTATTTAACATATTAAACTCTTTTACCGTACTACATATAAGTTCAGCCAAATCAAACGTCTCAAATTCATATTGAAGAGTTTGATTATCCGAGCGTACCAAGGTAAGTAGATTTTCAACAAGTTGCTGCATACTTTTTGATTCGCTAATAATGGCATCAATGGATTCGTCAATAATCTCCGGATCTTTTTTTCCCCATCGTTCAAGCATAGATGCATAACCGTTAATGATACTAATCGGGGTCCTAAGTTCATGAGATACATCAGATACAAAGCGTTTTTGTTTTGAATAGTCTTTATCAAGTCGATCGAGCATATCATTTAAGGTAAGTGCTAGATCTTTCAGCTCATATTTTGTTGAATTCACATCTAGACGCAAAGTCAAATTACTAATGGACACTTCTTCTGCCGCTTTGGTCATATGATAAATTGGATTAAGAACTTTCTTTACCCTTGCTCCTCCAATCATGCCCATCAAAACAAAACCAATAATATGAAAAACCAATAGTAAAATACCGAGTGTCATGAGTTCGGATTCATATAAGGTCACCGGATATAAGGTATAGATAACATAGGTATAGTTTTCCTCCTCCGACTCATAATATTGATTATCTAGCCGTTTTGCAATGAGTTGTTCATTAATGAAAAAATCCATGCGTTTGAATAAATCATAGGAAAAATCGTGATTCTGAAATGCACCCGTTTGAATGGTAAACGCTTTGACACTATTCTCAAAGTCTGAATAGCCTATGATTTCAAATGAAATATTTGAACTTTGTGTTATTTGACTTATTTTGACTTCAGCTTCTTGTAAAGAATATATTTCTTGATTATATGCAAGCAGTACACGATTCACTTCATAACTTTCCTTTTCAACGTCTCCGGATATATTATTAAAAGCAAAAATTATAGGAATCAAAAGAACACTGATTAAACCTATGAAAAAATAGAGTAGCAAATAGTCGAATGTAATTTTTCGACGCATTGATAGATGAAAATGTTTAAAGGTATTCTTAATCGCTTTGGATATTCTATTCATCATATATAATATATCCAACTCCTCTAACCGTTTTAATCATATCCACCCCGTATTTTTGATCAATTTTGGATCGCAAATACCGAATATATACATCAATGACATTGGTGTCACCATAGTAATCATAACCCCAAACTTTTTCTAGAATTTTTTCTCGATCTAAGGCAATATTTTTATTTTCAAGTAGATAACGCAAAAGCTCGTATTCTTTTTTTGTCAGTTCAATGATGTCTTCTTTATACTGTACTTGATGTTTAATATGATTAACTTGCAATTCTTTGTACTTTAAGACTTCTGATTTTTCTGATGGCTCCGACAACTTTCGTTTAATCGCAACGCGGATCCGTGCCAATAACTCTTCAATAGCAAATGGCTTGGTCATATAGTCATCTGCACCCATATCTAATCCCATAACTTTATCGGATACATCATCCTTTGCTGTAAGCATTATAATAGGGACGGTCTGCTTATTCTGTCTTAATCTACGGCACACTTCAATTCCGCTCATCCCCGGTAGCATTAAGTCCAGAATAATGAGGTCAGGTAGCTCAGTCAAAGCCATTTCAAGTCCTGTTCTTCCATCATATGCTTTTAACACTTCATATTCCTCATGACGGAGTTCAAGCTCCAAAAAACGCGATATTTTTTTTTCATCTTCTACAATTAATATTTTTTCTGACATTTTGCCTCCTACTTATCAATCGTCACTTCGTAGTAATCCTCACTATCATCCTCAATAGAATTACGCGTACTTTTTACTTGCTCTTCTACTGAATCAACCGTTTCATGACTGCTAGAATCATCGGTGATGATGATCTCTTCTTCTAATACATCGATATCTGACTCCGATGTGGGATGATTCTCTTTTTTTACGGTTCTATAAAAGCGAAATTCTTCTTGGTTTTCAAGCTTGTGTAACTTAAGTTGACACTCAGCAACCAAGGCGATAATAACAAAGATGACGCCAACTGTAATCGTTCTATCAATACCGACGATGAGCAACAATACAAAAAACAAAAAAATAGGCATATCCATAAGAACATCATCTTTTCGATATACCTTCAATCGATAAACGAATGTTATATTGAGTAGATTTTCTATTCCTCTAAAAGCACGATGAAATAAGGAGTTTTGTTTTCTCCTCGCATACGCTTCTGCCATATCAATATTACCACCAGCGCGACGCACATAGCGTTCAGCATCTTCATATGACACATCAACACGTCGTTGTAATTCTCGAATCATTTTATCCGTAATAATCATGGTGGCACCTCCTTATCCTTCAAGTTTTAATTCTAAGTCTAGTATACTCTATTGATATTTTATCGTGTTTAATATCACATTAGAAATTGATTAAAAACCACCGCCACCACCACCGTGACTTCGACCACTACTTCCTGTATGACTTCCACCTCCGGAAGAAGATTTTGTTTCAATTTTTACACGATGGATGTTTTCTCGAATAAACCGATCCGTTTGGCGTTCTAACTTAAAGCTACCGGGCGCCTCGTATGTCCGATTTGTAACCGTCACTTTACCCTTGCTTGATAAGGTAATTATTCCTGTAGCTATGGACGCAAGAAGAATCCCTGCAATGTATGGTATCGGAGATTTAACCATATCTCCAAGCTTTGTAAGGAAGGTTTTTTGGACAACCGGCATGGCGCCCTTGTCCTCTATAGTTTCGATGTTACGAATTAATTCAAGGCTGGCTTCATAATATTGACCATTACTTAAATATGGCGTAATTTGATCAATCATCACGTCTATTGATGATTCATATTGATTAATTGTCTGACTTCCTGTCGTACTAATCCAAAGTTCACGTGCATCCATGTTGACTAGGAGGAGAATTCCGTCATAGTCGTCCCCAATTCCAAATCCATTATAATCAAAGTAATCATCTGCAAATACCATGGATGTTTTCCCTTGGGTATCGTCTGTAATGACAATGACAAGATCCATTAAATAGTTGTCTTGAATTCCTTCAATCTCTGACTGTAAATGAGCAATCTCCTTTTCACTCAAAAAGCCCATCTCGTCAATGACATTTTGACTACTTGCAAATAATACCGACGATTGAAAAACGCAAAGGACTAAAAGACTAAGCCAAAAAACACGACTTATGAATCTTTTTAACTTAAACAAAGAGAGCACCTCCTAATACTATAACTAGCCATGTTATTGCGAATAGAATAAGCCAAAAAACAATTTGACGCTTATGATCTATGGGTGTTTCACCAACGACCTTTCCTGTTTGGCCGTTGATTAAAAACATATGTTTTTCATCGTTAAATTCATTAACCAGCAAATATACCGGCATGAGTGCATAAGATTCTACAGCACCTTTTAGATTTGAATAAGAATTACTCACGGTAAAGCTAGTATAGCCGGAAACGGTATTACGAATTCGGTCTGTAACAAACTGTTGGACACGCTCAGTCATTGTTTTTTCACATGTTTCTTCATCAACATCATATTTCTCAGCGAAAAATCCAGTCATATAATGCATAGAAAAATCTGTCATTGTTTGATAATCATAAGGTTCAATCATAAGCATAAACTTATCATCCAATTTGGTCGATGCGTCAATCGGAACACGTTCATATTTGACACGACCACCACGTTCTACATGATAGTATTTTGTCTTTGTATATTGATATTTTCCTGCACGCCAACTTGTTACAATAGTTCCTTGACCTTCTACATATCCTTCCGTCTCACAATCAAAAAGCCAAAATGGCGCATAAATCCCTTTGATTTTTTCAATTTCTTCATCATTCTTAAACAATGTCGGGGCAAAGAGCTTTTTTTGAATCCATTCTTTATAGATTCTTTCTGCATCTGCATGGGTGAGCTTAAATGGAATCACATATTTAGGGTGAAACTCACCTTTAAATCGTTCTTTAATTAAACTTGGACTTTTACAATATAAACAGAATGTTGCCGATGTAGTTTCATCAGCGACAATTTCTGCACCACAATTATTACAATGATAAGAATTCAATTCACTGGATTCTTCGTTGGATTTTTCCCTTGTTTCTTCCTCTTTATATACCCTATCAAGCTCTTCTTTTGTAAACTCACTAAAGCAGTAATGGCATTTCCAATGACCACTTGTCGGATCAAAGCCTAAGGGAGCATTACAATTTAAACATTTATATGAACTTGTTGATGCCATTGCGCCTCCTTAATTCCTGTCTGTCAAGTCGAAGGGGTCTCCACAACTCGGACAAAATTTGGGTGGATTTTTAGGATCTTCGGGAATCCATCCACACTTGTTACATGTATACGTATTATCTTCAGGTTTAGGCTTTCCGCATTCTGTGCAGAATTTACCTTGATTTTTATGTCCACACGAACATACCCATTCATTGGCTTCAACTTTTTGACCACCACAATGGCTACAGAATTTTGCGCTTTCCGGATTTTTATGTCCACATGAGCATGTCCAACCACCACTACTAGCATTCGATGCTCCAGTATTGACATCAACTGCTTGATTGTTGGATGCGGATTGTTGAGGATTTAATACACCGTCTAAATTGCCTGCCGCATTCATGCCCATACCAATACCTGCAAATCCCATCATGGATCCGCCTTCATTGGATCCTGCACCTTCTAAACCAGCTGCTAAGCCACCTGCAACACGGGCTGCTCTTGCATTTGAATCGAAAAGTATGGAATCATTCCCGTATTTTGATAATAACTCATCTGTTTTTTCATCATAATTAATGCCTGCAATACCTACTGACTGAATATAAAAACCACGTTTACTTAGCCATTCTTCATCTAATGTATCTGCCATATATTTTCCTAGACGTGCACTTTGAATCGGTATATCAGATACAAGAACTTGATCCATTGATAAACTGGCTAAGGCCGTCTGATATGCCATTAAAAATTCGTTGATATATTGCTCTGCCATATCATCTTTTTTGAAATCCGTTTTACTTTGTTTATCGCAAACTTCGTTGTAAAACAATATGGGATCACTGATTTTGATTGAATATGTACCAAAGGATGTGATTTTACAAGGAACAACACGTCCGGGAACAAGGACACGATCTGTATATGGAAGTGGATTTTTTGTACCAAAACGAATATCCGGAATCTCCATTTTATTCACATATACGACGCGCTGTTTTTGTGGTGTCGTACCTGAAAATTTTAACCGCTCCCATGTATCTAAAAGGGTGTTTTTTATTCCTCCCGGCCGTTCAATACTCTGTTTGTCCGTATTATTATACCCTTCAATAGTTTTATCTGAATCTGATGAGAAAAAAATTGAAGGTGCCCTTGAATTATCCACTTGATAATATCCGGCTTCATCTGTTGCTGAAATAATCTTCCCGCCATCTACGAGAAGCATATATGTGTTTTCAGGCACATGGATAATTGATCCATTCGAAATAACATCTTCTGTGCCCTTACGGTTACTATTTCTTTTATCATCTTTTCGAACAAGAACACCTGCTGTTGATAAGGTTGCGTTATTCATCGACCTTGGTTCAATTGTTTCTAACCATTGATCTGCTAATCCCCCGCCAATTGAATTCATTGCAGCTTTTATAATACCCATTATGATCATCCTTTCTTAAAAAATATAGTTTAAAAATATTTTCTCATATAATGGAATAAATCGCAAGAAAAAAGAATAGACTTTCATCTATTCTATGCGATATCATTAACTCCAGTTATGGTTACATTTCTTAATAAACGATCTTCCTTCAAATCAATGATTTGAGGTGAAACTTTATTTCCGTATTTATCTACAAATACTTTTACAATAGGCCGCATACATGCTTCCGAATTATTTTTCACTACAATGCCTAAGTCCCCAGTGCTTAATCGTACATAAGTCCCCACCGGATAAGGTGCAACTTTTCTTGCAAAAATTTTCGTTAGCTTGATATCAAACATAATACCACCGTTTGCCATTATATACTCCATTGCCTCCGATGGTAATAAGCCCTTTCGGTAAGGTCGATTTGAGGTCAAGGCGTCATAAACATCCGCCACACAAATAATACGGCCGAGAAGGGAAATATCTTCTTTTGATTTTTGATTGGGATAGCCTAAGCCATTATAATGCTCATGATGTTGTAACACAGCAACATAAACCGCTGCTGGAATCTCAAAGGTATTCTTTAGATAGGTATAGCCATACTCAGAATGCTTCCGAATTGTCGTATATTCACTTTCGGTCAAAGCCTCCGGCTTATTTAAAATATCTTTATCAATAAATATTTTACCGATATCGTGAAGGATTGATGCCAAACCCAGATTAAATAATTGTTCTCTTGATAATCCCAACTCAGCTCCGATTAATATGCTTAATACCGCCACATTAACCGAATGAAAAAAAGTGTAATCATCAAAAAACTTTAAGTCGATGAGATTAATCATCGTATCTTTGTTTTCTAGTATTTCTTCAACGATATTTGTTATTAGCATCTTTGTAACATCGATTTTTTGCTTTGCTTGTTTTTGTCCTGATAGTGTTGATAGATCATTATAGATAAAGGCATCTTTTACGGATTGAATTGCCTTCATTCGAAGCTCATCACGAATAACATCTTTGACTTCAATATCTTTTGATATTTCGTCATCAATATATATTCCTTGATAACCTAATCGAGCTATTCTTTCAATATAACCTTTTTGAACTGTCGTTCCTTCACGTAATAAAAGTTGCTGATTTATATCATAAAGGCTTTTGGCAATAACCATGCCTTCCATTAAGCTTTGTACCGGAATAAATCTCATATGCGCTCTCCTTAGTTACTTCCTAAGTTGATATTATATACGAATTCCCTTGATTTTTCAAGACGAATGTCAAAATGATTTACCTTTTGGGTACAATTAACTACAGTTATAGCACAATTAAAAAGCAGATACGTCAAGCGCATCTGCTTTACTTATAATCAATTTAGAAATTATCACATAGGATTTCAAAGTACTCTCGTGCATGTTGACATGCAGGACATAGCTCAGGCGCTTTTTTTCCAACATGGATATATCCGCAATTTCCGCATTTCCATGCAATGGATTCTTCGCGTTCAAACACTTTATTGTTTGCAATGTTATCTGCCAACTTACGATATCTTTCTTCATGGTGCTTTTCAACTTCAGCAATTTTTCTATATGCGGTTGCTATGGCTGTAAATCCTTCTTCTTCCGCAACATCAGCAAATGTTGGATAAAGGTCTTCCCATTCTTCTTGTTCTCCATCCGCTGCTGCTTTTAGATTTTCTAAGGTTGAACCTAAAGCAATTGGATATGAGGCTCCGTTAATTTCATTCATTTCACCATTAAGGTCTTCAATTAAAAACTTATAGAAGCGTTCAGCATGCTCTTTTTCATTATCTGCTGTTTCTTGAAATATGTTTGAGATTTGAATATATCCCTCTTTTTTTGCTTTGCTCGCATAATACGTATAACGCATTCTCGCCTGTGATTCACCTGCAAAAGATTTCATTAAGTTATCAGCTGTTTTTGTTCCTTTTAAAGATTTACTCATAAATACCTCCATTTGTTATTTTTTTATTAACAATTATTATTAATTGAAATTGTTTACAATTAAGATTTTATCATTTTCATATGCTTGTGTCAACATCCAAGGAGCAATAAAGTTATTATTATGATATAATACTTCTATATATTTTATAAAAGGAGTTATATTATGGACAAAAGAAATTCAAGTATTCATTATGTAGCAATAAGTGGTATGATTGGAAATATTTTTCTACTGTTTATTAAATTATTCGTCGGATTTATAAGTCACAGTCAAGCTATGATTGCAGACGGACTAAATAGTGCAGGTGATGTCTTTGCTTCTCTTATGACATTTATTGGCAATAAAATCTCTTCAAAACCTTATGATGAAGAACATCCTTACGGCCACGGAAAGGCCGAATATATTTTTAGTATGCTCATCAGCATTTCTTTATTTGTCGTAGCCTTTAATATAATTAAAAGCTCCATTGATTCTTTGACAAATCACCGTACTTTTTTATTTACTCCATGGCTCATTGTGGTTGCTTTAGTAACTATTGCTATAAAATTCGGCTTATACTTTTATGCCAATCGAATCGGTCATAAACACAATTCACTCTTAGCCTTTGCTAATGCTGAAGATCATCGAAACGATATCTTTATCACTCTTTTCACATTGTTGAGTATTGTTACCGCATATTTCGAACTATATTTTATTGACAGTATTGTTGGTGTTGCTATCGGTATTTGGATTGCATACACCGGATTATCCATCTTCAGCAGCGCCTATTATGTACTCATGGATACAATGATTGATCAAGATATCAAAGATGAGCTTTTTGAAATAATCGGTGGAATTGAAGGTGTTGACCACGTCGATACCATTACGTCTAAACCCATTGGTTTAAACTTCTTACTTATTGTAAAAATATCTGTCGATGGAAATTTAAGTATAATAAAAGGTCACCAAATTGGTGACCAAGTTAAGAAAACACTTTTAAATTATAACTATGTCGATGAAGTCATTGTACATCTTAATGCAACACAAATCCATCCACAAAAAGAATATATTAAATAGATTCAAGGCAATTAATCAATGCGATAGGAATTAACAATTTCACCGTAAAAAATCATATGATAATCCCCTTCCGGATAGTATCGATTTTTAATAGTTTCATCAATAAACTCCGGAATAAGTTGATGTTTGGCTACAACTCGACATTCATAATGTAATCCACATTCTTGAATAATTGGTATTTCCACATTTTCACCATCAATTGCATGTATATCACATTCAGCAAATTTATCCACATCTCTTCCGGAATGTGTCCCACAATAGGTAATTTGTTTTTTTAATTTTTGATTCAGTGGGATGCTGACCGTAAACTCTTTATCGACATCAATGCCTTCAAAGCTAAAGCGACTGGGACGTACACCAATGACTAATACCGGCCGCCCCCACATAACACCTGATGTTGCCCATCCAATAGTCATTGTGTTGATTTTACTCTGTGTCTTTACGGTTAAAAAGGCTCCTTTGGGTATTTGTTCAAGGGCATTCTTTAAATACCGTGTATATGATACTTCTTTACGTTCAATCTTCTCTTCCGCCATCGTATAACCCTCCAATACGTAGTATCTAATTTTTTAAAAAATCCAGCACTAGGTCTGCCATCCCACCTTTTTCACATACTGTCGAATGTAAAATCGGTCTTTTTTCAATGTCTTTAACTGCTTCCGGAATATCCACCCTTGAAACTGTATTTAATTCATGCAATAATTCGAAGTCATCAATATTCTCGTAGCGATTATCTAATGCCATCAGTGTACTTTTTGTGAATTTATACGGACTTGCTGTTGACACAATCACTGTTTTTCTTGTATCTTTTGTCTCATTGATATACTTATCGAAAGCAACTTTTGCCACTGCAGTATGTGGGTCTAACATGTAATTAATATCTTCAAACTCGTCTTTAATGGCTTCTTGCGTCATGGCTTCTGTCGCAAAGGCCGGATAAAAGGCATCTAGCTTTGCTTTCATATCCTCAGTAATTGTATATTGACCTTCTGTTTGTAATCGATCCATTAATTCATTAACCACCGATGCATCTTCACCGGCAATTGTATAAATGAGTCGCTCCAAATTACTTGAAATCAAGATATCCATTGATGGAGACATCGTTAATACAAAGTCTCTGCGTCGATCATATGTCCCCGTTTCAAAAAAATCATATAAGACCTTGTTATCATTCGAGGCACATATGAGCTTATTCATGGGTAGGCCCATTTCTTTTGCATAATAGGCAGCTAATATATTACCAAAGTTTCCTGTAGGTACGACAACATTTATTTGCTCTCCGTCTTGTATTTCCCCTTCTTTCACTAATCGACTATAGGCATATACATAATATACAACTTGAGGCAGTAATCGGCCAATATTGATTGAATTGGCACTTGAGAGTTGTACGCCAACTTTGTTTAGTTTTTGATTAAATTCTTGATCATTAAAAATTGCTTTTACTCCATTTTGGGCATCATCAAAGTTTCCATCGATGCCGACAACAAGGGTGTTTTTCCCTTCACTTGTCGTCATTTGGCGTTCTTGAATCTTTGACACCCCGTTTTTGGGATAAAACACAATGATTTTTGTCCCCTCAACATCGCCAAAACCTGCAAGCGCCGCTTTTCCTGTATCGCCAGAGGTTGCTGTCAATATGGCGATTTCATTGGTAATTCCTTGTTTTTTAGCCGCCGTTGTCATTAAATACGGCAAAATCGAAAGCGCCATATCTTTAAAAGCAATGGTAGAACCATGAAATAATTCTAAATAATAATAATCATTCTTCTTAACAATTGGGGCAATATCAGAGTTGTCAAATTTATGATCATAGGCACTATAAACACAGTGCTTGATTTCCTCTTCTGTAAAATCTGTAAGAAACTCTCCTAAAACATAGCAGGCAATCTCTTGATAAGACAGATCTTTTAATTCTTCAAATGTTTTATTCAAGGTTGGAATTTGATCGGGAACAAACAATCCACCGTCATTAGCCAATCCTTTAACAATTGCGTAAGATGACTCAACATTTTTTTCATTTCCGCGGGTACTATTATATCTTATTTTTTTCATCCTATACCACCTTATGTAATTTTAATTAGAAAGTTTGGGGAAATTATAACATATTCTCCTATCAAATACAATTGTTTTTGAAGGAAAGACAAAAAAGTATTGCTTCCGCAATACTTTTATCTTAAACAATTTATTTATCCTTGAAATATTCAACAACTCCATATTTTGTTACAAATTGAAGTTTCGTATTAAACCAGCGCATATTTTTAGCACTCGTTATATTGGGATTTACAAAGGATAGAGCTCCTGCACTGTTGTCAATACCTGCCAAAGCAATCTCTACTGCTTTTATTGTGTCTTTACTTACATTAACTTCATAATAGCGTCCATCTAAAATTGGAGAAAATTGGTATATTTTCCCATTGTTTTGAAAAACAACTTTTTCAATCGTATCTGGATATGACGAATCATACATACGGTTAATAATTGCATTAGCAATGATTGTTCGATTAAATAAATCCTCTGAGCCAACCTCTGCCTCAACAATACGTAATAACACACTATAATCGGTTTCTGATAGTTCAATCGGTTCTCGATATTCAATAATCGGTTCATAACCAACTAAAGTCATTCCTTCGAGTAATTCATCCACTAAATCTTTGAGTACATTTTCATCACTTACGATTGACGATGTTGATAAAATCTCTTTTTCGTCTTCATCATTCATAATTGACAATACTTTTTGATTGCTTGGTGCGTCGATACCTTGTATTGTCTGAAACGTATCTAGATTCATTATTGGATGGCTAAGAAGGTTACGATCTAGCAGCAGAACGATTTCATCTTCATTTTCAGTGTTCATCTCAATTTCATCTAGTTCTTTTTCTTTTGAAATGTTTTCTTGTTCTTCCTGGTTTTTAGCACTATATACATTCACTAAATAACCATTTGAACCTAATATGAAAACACTTACAATACAAGCCGTAACGATAACGCAACCCAAAGTATGTACTTTTTTAGATATAGTATGATTTTTTTGGAATAAAAATTCAAATAACTTTTTAAAAAAATTCATAATATCTCCTTTTGAATACTTTTTTACGACTTGGTCATTATACTTAGTTTCAATTTCTAAGTCAATGAATCCACCTTCACTTTAGATATTTTTTCTTCATTTTCAGAATATTCTGTTATTTTTATTAGCGTTTTATCTATTTTTTCTGGATAGTTTTCAATTTTTTTAGTTAATATTTCAATTATATCTATATTTATATCATTATGCCTAAGGAAAGATTAAGTACTATTTCCCTTCTCTTATTTGTCTTTTTCCTGTTTTTCATGCTATACTAGCTATAATATAAGAAAAGGACGATGGGTATGCCTACAGGAATTTATACAACAAGAAAAAAAAACGGTCAACAATACTATCGCGTATCAATAACCTATAAAAACAAACATATTAGTTTAGGTAGCACTGACTCTTATGCTACCGCAGAAAAATGTTATGCATTAGCGAGTCTCATTGTACGTAACAATCGTTATCGCCTTCACGATTACAATAAAACGAATCAATCCCTAAGTTATGAAAAATGGGTTATCCTCCATAATTTTAGAGATAATGGCCTTTATTTTAAAACGCCAATTTATCTATATAAGCATTATTTCTCCTATCATTTGTCGCAACAAATAATTCTGACCTTTGATGTTGATGACTTGTTTTTTTATGGAACCCATAAAATATTTAAACGTGGAAATTATTTTTTTGTAAACGATTTTGGTATGCAAATGAATATACTGGCACGTTTTGGCATTCGCAATCATGCTTCAATGGGTAAAGATTATCATTTTATCGACAAAAACCCTTACAATTTACGTTATGATAATATAGATATCACTAATCCTTATCATGGCGTCGAAAAAAATATATATAAAAACAAAGTGCGCTATAAATCAAAAATCCATGTCAACGGATATATTGTTCTAGGCTATTTCCAATCGATTCACAAAGCTGCCATTGCATATAATAAAGCCATCGATTTTATTCATCGCTATGTCCACCATGACAAGAACTATACAAAAAACTACATTGATTCAATAAGTCAAGAAGAGATCGACTATTTATACACGACAATTGTACTTCCAAAATATTTAATTAATCTCGCCAAAATAAATGAGCTGCTAAATTAATAGCAGCTCATTTATTTGAATGATGTTTTATGTGTGACTAAGCACAATTTTTTCATTAATATAGTCAACACTAACTTTGCTTCCTTCTTGAATCATATCTTTAATAAATAATTCAGCTAACTCATCTTCAATGTGTTTACCAATAGCTCTTCGCAAAGGTCTAGCGCCATATTTCTCATCAAAACCGACTTCAACCAAGTACTCTTTAGCTGCATCCGTAACAGTAAGCTCAATTTCTTTTTCTTTCGCTGTATTGATGACATCTTTTAACATCACTTCAACAATGTCTTTTAAAACTTCTCTAGATAATGACTGGAATATAATTGTTTCATCAATGCGGTTAAGAAATTCCGGTCTAAAGAAAGATTTTAAGGCATCTAACTCATGAAGGTCTTTTGCTGTGTTTGAATCATTATTGAAACCAATAGAACTACTTTTATTGCTTGTTCCTGCATTGGAGGTCATGATAATCACCGTGTTTTCGAAATTAACACTTCGACCTTGACTGTCAGTTAATCGTCCATCTTCAAGAATTTGAAGCAATAAATTATATACATCTGCATGAGCCTTTTCAATTTCATCTAATAAGATAACTGAATAAGGACGTCGTCTTACTTTTTCAGTCAATTGGCCTGCCTGATCATAACCGACATATCCAGGAGGAGCTCCTATCAATTTAGATACCGTATGTTTTTCCATAAATTCAGACATATCAAAACGAATCATGGCAGATTCATCACCAAAGAGCTCTTCTGCTAAACTTTTTGTTAATTCTGTCTTCCCGACCCCAGTCGGTCCAACGAAAATAAAGGAGCTTGGCTTAAATCGTTTTTTAAAACCTGATCGATTACGTCGTATTGTCTTGGCCAAAATACGAATCGCATGTTCTTGACCTTTAACTCGACGTTCCAATCGACTTTCTAAATGTAGGAGTTTGTGCTTTTCTTCTTCATTAATGCTTTGAACAGGTATTCTTGTCCAGGCTTCAATAACATATGCAATGTCCTCTTGAGTAATTGAGACACTGTCACACGTCACCTCAAGTTGATGAATTTTTTCTGTCAACCGTAATTCTTCAACACGACAGTCCGCTGCTTTTTCAAAATCATCTTCATTTGCTGCCTCTTCTTTTTCAGTTACAACTTTAGTGAGCTGATTTTTTAAAGCTTCTAGTTCAACCAAACCTTTGTTTTTTAAATTTGCCCGCGAACCCGCTTCATCGAGAACATCAATTGCCTTATCCGGCAAGTAACGATCATGTATATAACGTTTTGACATATGTACAGCACTTGCAATAATGGCATCAGATATATGAACTTTATGATAATCTTCATAATAATCTTTGATTCCTTGAATCATTTCTGTCGCTTCACTTTCTGTCGGCTCTTCGACAAGAACCGATTGAAAACGTCGTTCAAGAGCTGTATCTTTTTCAATATGTTTACGATACTCTTCAAGTGTTGTAGCACCAATAACTTGAACATCACCTCTTGCGAGGGCAGGTTTTAAAATATTCGCAGCATTCATAGCTCCACTTTCAGCTTCGCCGGCACCTGTTATGTTATGTAGTTCATCAATGACGAGAATAACATTACCGCTTGACATTGCCTCATTAATAATGGCCTTCATGCGACCTTCAAATTGTCCACGAAACTGTGTTCCCGCAACTAAAGCCGTCAGATCTAATAAATAAATTTCAGCATCCAGAAGTTTAACAGGGACTTGTTTTTCGACAATTCTTACTGCCAAACCTTCAGCAATTGCTGTTTTACCAACACCGGGCTCGCCAATCAGAACCGGATTATTTTTCTGTCGTCGATTTAATATTTGAATAACACGGTCAATCTCACGGTGACGCCCAATAATACGGTCCACTTCACCTAGCTTGGCTTTTGCTGTTAAGTTAATGCCAAATGCGTCCAGGTTTTTACGCTTATTATTGGATTTTTTTTCTTTAACTTTCGTTTGCTTTTTGCCAAAAATGTTTGCAAATGCTTTGTCTTGATTCCCATCATTCTCTTCTGAGAATTTAGCATCGTCTCCATCGTCTGATTCTTCTGAATCTTGGGGCGACATACTTCCTGCAAATGCGCCCAACATTTCTGATATATTCTCCCCGTGTTCTCCATCAGACATTTGACTCATGAAATTATTAATCGAATCACTAATGTCCGGATCTTCAAACATTTGCATCATTTGTTGATTAATATTATCAAATTCTTCAGAACTCATCCCACTTTGTTGCATCATCTGCTCAATCGGACTAATTCCTTGTTTACTTGCACACGGCAAACATAAACCCATACGTTCCGGTTTATTTTCCGCCATTTTTGTTATAAAAACAACTGCTGTATTTTCTTTGCATACAGAGCATTTCATACTATCATCTCCATTTACTTTTCATTCAAGTGTATACCTTAAATTATCACACTCGACATAGCTTGTCTATGGAAAACCATCTAATATAATAAAGTTTTAATAATTCCTTTGCGATATGCTGTAAGTAAAAGTTTCAAATCTTTGATATCATTGTAGAGTTGCTGCCCAATATCAGTATCGCCAACAAGAATGCGTTCTTTTGAAGCTTCCACAATCGATAAGGAAGAAATCATATCTATATTATTTTCGAAAGCATCTTTTGCTGAAGTAAAGGGTTCATGGGCTGCAAGCAACATTCCATGAGAATTAAAGATTAATGTGTATCCGGCTATCCCCGTTACTTCTTGATAAGCTTTAGCCAAACCTCCATCGATAACAATTAGACGACCGCCTGATTTTATAGGATTTTCCCCTTCGCTAACCTTTACCGGAACATGACCGTTGATGATTCGTGAATAATTCGGTAGTAAACCAAAGTCTTTGAGTATTTTTTTACATACATCCTCATTTAATATATGTTCATAATAGGAATTTTTCTTTTCTATATGCGTTTCTTTATCTTTAATAAACAGGCGCTCAAAAGTTTTCATTCCATCCTTTCCAAATAGCGACGAGTGCTTCCCTGACCATAGATACCAAAAAATATCCATTTCTTGATCATCTTCACTTTCAAAGCGATTTCCATAGGCTTCACGTAGTAATAACTCATATTGATCGAGTAATTCTCTTCCACTATACTGGATTCCATCCATAGTCACTTTTGTGTAGTCTCCATTCGAATCCAATGGAATACATCCATGGTAGAGAAGATTTTTATTATAAATTTTATATATACTACCTTTTTCAAATAAAAATGCTACGTGCTCCTGTAATCGTGTGTTATTTAAAAAGGACTGTTGTAATTTAAGCATAATAAGGTGTTCTTCTTCAGATAATTGAGTGGGATTGTTAACATCTATGGTCTCAAAACTATCTATTTCTAAGAGATATTCTTTATCTGCAAGTTGAATTTTTTTATTTGCAAAATCAACTTTCGATAATAGGCACCGGTCTTCCATTTGATATTCCGGACGTCTTTTTGCTATCTGCTCCTCAAGTTTTAGGAGCATAAAGGTCGTTGCCTTGTTTATCTGGGCTGCCAAGATAACTTCATCTTCCAATAAATCCTCCGTGTTCTTTGGATAAAATTGTCCTTCAACATGACTAAAGTGATACATGGCATATTTTGCTATCGGCAACAAGTTGATTCCATAGGCTTCTTCTAAGATATCTAACTGACCATAGCGCGCACTTACCCGAATGACATTTAAAATGCAGATCCATGAACCTGAAGCCGCTCCCATCCATACAATGTCATGATTGCCCCATTGAATATCTAAAGAATGATAACGCATGAGCTTATCCATAATTACATCCGGTCTTGGTCCCCTGTCATATATGTCTCCTAGAATATGTAAGTGATCAACCGCTAAGCGTTGAATCACTTCACTAATAGCAATAATAAATGCTTTAGCTCTGCCTATCTCAATAATGCTTTTTATAACCTGAGAATAATAATGTTCTTTATCAGGGTCGTTATCCCGATGATGTAATAACTCCTCAATAATATATTCAAATTCTTTCGGCAATGCTTTCCGTACTTTTGAACGGGTATACTTTGAAGACACCTCTTTTAAAACAAGAACTAAGCGATGAAGTGTTACTTCATACCAGTCATAACGTTCAACTTCTGACATACCTGCTAATTCACTATTCTTATTAAGCACTTCATTTGGATAATAGATTAATATTGCTAATTTCTTTTTGCTATTGTTGGTAATGGTTGATCCAAAAACATCTTCAACTTTTTTACGTATAATTCCTGATCCGCTTTTTAAGATATGTAAAAACGCTTCATCTTCTCCATGAATATCTGACAAAAAGTGTTCTGTTCCTTTTGGTAAATTTAATATTGCTTCTAAATTAATAATTTCGGTTGAAGCCTCATAGACTGTGGGAAACTGTTTACTTAATAATTTTAGATATTTAAGATCTGCCATAATTTTTTTCTCTTTCATAACAACCCTCCTAGCATCATACGTAAAAGACTTGCTCACATATGAGCAAGTCTTTATTGTTATTCATATAATGGATATCTACCAGTTAATTCTTTAACCATTTCAATGGCTTTATCTTTAGAATGTTCAAAATCTGTTAAAGCAATATATATAATCTCTGCAATGGTGTCCATATCAGCCTCTTTCATTCCTCGCGATGTCACGGCTGGCGTACCTAACCGAATACCACTTGTTACAAAAGGACTTTCAGGGTCAAAAGGAATGGTATTTTTATTACAGGTCACTTGAACTTCATCGAGTAGCTTTTCTGCGGCTTTTCCGGTCAGATTCAAGCTACGTAAGTCTAATAACATCAAGTGATTATCTGTACCTTTGGATACAATATTAATTCCACGTTTCATTAGTGCTTCAGATAAGGCCTTGGCATTCTTAACAATCTGTTGCTGATAGTCTTTAAATTCTTGACTCAATACTTCTTTAAAGTTTACTGCTTTTGCTGCTATAATATGCATCAAAGGTCCCCCTTGAATTCCTGGGAAGACAGCTTTGTCAATCGCTTTTGCATATTTTTCTTTGCACAAAATCATACCACCTCGTGGTCCACGTAATGTTTTGTGGGTTGTTGTCGTTACAAAATCAGCATATTCAACAGGATTTGGATGTAAGCCTGCTGCAACAAGCCCTGCAATATGTGCCATATCAACCATCAAATAGGCAGCTATTTTATCTGCAATTTCTTTAAATCGTTTAAAATCAATGGTACGCGCATATGCACTTGCACCGGCAATAATCATCTTCGGCTTTTCCTCAAGAGCAATTCGCTCAAGTTCATCATAATCAATATAGCCTTCTTCATTCACTCCATAAGGAATGATCTCAAAATACTTTCCTGATATATTCACCGGACTACCATGTGTCAAATGTCCACCATGAGATAAATTCATCCCCATTACTTTATCGCCCGGCTCTAAGACCGCAAAAAATACAGCTAAATTTGCTTGTGCACCTGAGTGCGGCTGCACATTGGCATGATCAGCACCAAAAATCTCTTTTGCCCGGTCTCTCGCCAAGTCCTCTACAACATCAACACATTCACATCCTCCATAATAACGACGGCCCGGATATCCTTCAGCATATTTATTCGTTAAAGGCGTACCCATAGCTGCAATTACAGCTTTTGATACAAAGTTTTCGGAAGCAATAAGTTCAATATTATTTTTTTGTCGGTTAATCTCAGACTGAATTGAATCAGCCACTTCCGGGTCAAATTCGTGTATTGTTTCAAATGAATACATTTTCTACCTCCATATTTATCATTAACTTTTAATGCCATTATTATAGCACATACTTTACCACAAGGAAAGACTTTGCTTCGTTAATTTGTAAGAGCGCCTAATCGTGAACTAGCTCTTTTTTATTTGTAAAAATATGTAGTATAATGTATAATAAATAGCAAATGACGATAAAATTTAGGAGTATATTATGGATAATTATATCGCACGACAGCCCATTTTTGACAAGCACTCTCATACGATTGCTTATGAATTATTGTATCGACATACGAATGCCAATTATTTTGACGGAAGGATTGACGATTCCGCTGCAACTTCTATTGTTCTTGTGAACAGCTATCTAAACTTTGGTTTAAAACTCATTTCTGAACACAAATTATGTTTTATTAATTTTAATGCAGATCTTATATTACAAGATATTCCTTTACTATTGTCACCTGAACAAACCGTCATCGAACTTCTAGAAACGGTTCAACCCACCTCTGAAATACTCGAAAAATTAATTCAATTGAAATCAAAAGGATATTTATTAGCCTTAGATGACTATACCTTTGACTACCCATACAAAGAAATTTTTGACCTTTGCGACATTATTAAGGTTGATTTCTTATTAAATCCAAAGGACAAATTATCAAGCATTCGGACCCATCTTAAGGAGAACCACAAGCTTATTTTAGCCGAAAAAGTTGAGACAGAGCTTGATTTTGAATACGCTGCTAAATTAGGCTTTGACTACTTTCAAGGATATTATTTTAGTCATCCTATCATGTTAAAAAAGAAAAAAATGAACCCTCTCTACCAAAACTATCTACTTATCCTTGCCGAGATGCAAAAGGAAGAGCCAAATTATAATACTGTAAGCCGTATTATTGAAACAGACATATCCTTGACTTACCGATTACTAAAGCTTGTAAACTCATCCTATTCTCTTGTTAGCGACGTAAAATCCGTCAAACATGCTTTAGCATTACTCGGCATCAACCATTTTAATAAATGGTTTACTTTAGCGACAATCAATCAATTAAGTCAAAACAAACCGGATGAACTTGTGAAAACAAGTATTTTTCGTATGAAATTCATGGAAAACTTAGGCCAATCTTCAAGATTTCACAGTCATCTAAGTTCCTTACGCATGATTGGTGTTCTCTCTGTCCTTGACGCCATTTTAGAACAACCCATGGAGGAATTACTTATTGATCTGTCTCTTGCTGAAAACATAAAAAATACACTTTTATTAAAAGAAACTCCATTTTCTGATTTGTTTAATTTAATGCTCGCCTATGAAAAGGCTGAATTTGAAAGTGCTCAAGAATTATGCAAAAAAATAGATCTGGATTTTAGTTTATTTCCAGACCTATATCTTAATGCTATATCTTGGGCGGATGAATTGTTTGATTATCTAAACCAGGAATAATTTCAAAAAGATCAAGTGGCGTGCTTATCTCAATGTCTAGCGCATGGGTAAGCACTTCTTCGATTTGTTCTACAAATATAAACTCAATGGCTTCTCGAACTTCTTCCGGCACATCCTTTAAATCTCTCTCATTATCTTTTGGTAACAACACTTTCTTAATTCCTGCACGATGGGCAGCCAAGATTTTTTCCTTAATTCCACCGACAGGTAGTACATAACCACTGAGGGTAACCTCACCGGTCATGGCCAAGGATGACTCCACTTTCTTTCCGGTAGCTAATGAAGCTAAAGCAGTTAGAATAGTAACTCCGGCAGATGGACCATCCTTTGGTGTTGCACCTGAAGGAACATGAAGATGAATATCATTTTTATTAAAATCTAAAAAAGTAAGTTGATTGGTGAGTCGTGATTTCACTAAGGATAAGGCAATCTTAGCAGATTCTTTCATAACATCGCCAAGTTGACCTGTAAGCATCAAATGTCCTTTTCCAGGCATAAATGTTCCTTCGATGAATAATATATCACCGCCAACAGGCGTCCACGCCAAACCGGTTACAACACCAGGAGCGCTTTCTTTACGAATTTCATCATGCCTTGCCGTTTGCCTGCCTAGTAATTCTTCGACAGCTTGCGCTCCGACATCATAGGCACCCTCAACTTCATCCAACACTATTTTTTCAATAACATTTCTTAGAATTTCATCAATGTTTTTCTTAAGGGTTCGAACACCTGATTCTCGAGTATACTTATCGATAATCGTCGTAATCGCTTCATCCTTAAAAACAACATCCTCTGTCTTTAATCCATGGTCCTTTATTGCATTGGGAACCAAATGGTTCCTAGCGATATGAAATTTTTCAAGATTTGTATAGCTACTAATTTGTATAACTTCTAAGCGATCTAACAAAGCTCTTGGTATTGTATTTATGTTGTTTGCCGTTGCAACAAATAAAACACTTGATAAATCATAAGGCACTTCAAGGTAATGATCCGCAAAGGAATCGTTTTGTTCCGGGTCCAGCACTTCTAACAATGCACTCGATGGATCACCACTATTTGATGCAGTTAGCTTATCGATTTCATCAAGTACAAATACAGGATTTTGTGTTCCCGCTTTTTTCATACCTTGGATAATTCTCCCCGGAAGGGCACCTAAATATGTTCTACGATGTCCACGTATTTCAGCTTCATCACGAACACCACCCAAACTTATTCGAACGTATTCACGTTCAAGAGCTTCCGCAATGCTTTTTCCTAAGCTTGTCTTACCCGTTCCCGGAGGACCTACTAATAATAAAATGGACCCTTGTTTATCATTTTGTATCTTCATGACGGCAAGATGTTGCATGATTCGTTTTTTTACCTGATCCATACCATAATGATGACGGTCTAAAACCTGTCTCGCATTTTTAATATCTGTATCGTGAAGATCATTTTCCCATGGCAATTCTAAGAGTGTATCTAAATAGTTTCTAATAATATGCCCTTCAGAATGATTACTTCCGGACGTTTCAAGTTTGTTCAATTCTCGCATCGCTGCTTTTCTTGCTTCTTCTGTCATCTTTGATTCTTCAATACGTTCACGATAGTTTTGGACTGAATTGGGCTCGCTATCACCTTCACCTAATTCTTGTTGAATAGCCTTTAATTGTTCTCTTAATAAATTCTCACGATAGCTTCGACTATTTTTTTTGGAATATTTTTGAGCCATCTCAACTTGTAGTTCAACGACTTCTCTTTGTTTGGACAAATACTCTAAAAATAGTAACCCACGTGCTTTGATAGAATCTTGTAATATTAGGGCATACTTTTCATCTAAACTTGCCGACAATAAAGGCATTAAATGACCAATAATTCCATTCAGGGTTTCTTGTCGGTCAATGACTTTTAAAAATTCATCGTTTCCCTGAAAATGCTCACCAATATCATGGATACTTGTTTTTATATATTGAAGCATTTCTTTTTGCCCTTCTTCGGACAGGTCATTTGTCTCGAACAACTCATGGTATCTTGCTATGGCTATTTCTCCATTTATTATTACTTCATCAACCTCAAGTCGTTCTAAGCTTGATGCATATACTAAATAGCCTTTACTCGCCTTTTCAACCTTTTGTAACTTTAACAATGAACCCACATCATAAAAACTATCGGGGTCTATTGCATTTTTTAATACACCCTCCCGAATCGATAATGCAATAGCATATCCTTCCGTTTGATTAAGTTGGTTTAATAAGCGTTCTCCAAGTTCCTCATCTACTGATAACTTCGTCTCTGTATATGGTAAAATTACCGTATCAACAATAGGTATTATATGTAATGTATCTAATTTCATATTCATTCTCCTTCCTTGGTATACTATGGAATCTAGTATATTAGGATATTATAATATACAATTATATCTTATTTGAGAATGATTGTCAATAAGCTTATGCCTCTGATTCGTTTTTTTGTGCAAATGGACTGTAATGAATTCGAACATTAATATCATGATTATAATTTCCAAAAGACTTTCCATAAATCGTTAGACCACCAACATGTTCCGCATCTTCAGGAACACTAAATCGAAACTTTATTGGGCTCTGATAATCCATGTCAAAATGGTTAATTGTCATATCAGAGACTTTAAGACCATCAACAAAGGTACCTTTATTATTTATGGTTATTAATTTAAGTAACCCATACTGGTTCCAATTAGGAAACCACCAATCGGGTGTAAAGATTCCCTTAACTTCACCAAAATCTCCCGGACTTGTCCACATGCCAATCCATTTGCCATTAAGATGAAAATTAATATCCGAAGGCCAAATCTCATTAATTCCGGGCGCTTCTGATCCCAACTCAACTGATAAAGAAATTTGATCGATTTTTTGATTTCGAGGCAATAAATTTGGAATGATATACTCTACATGTCCCCGAGTAAACCATAAGATTTCGGCATTAAAGCGATCTGAATGTCCAAAAAACCTGGAGTCATCAACTTCACCGACCAAATGATGAGCTGTTGCCAATCCACAGGTAGGATAAATCTCATAGTCTGAATATTGGCCTACTCTAATTTCTGTCTCATAGATATTTTTTAAGTCTTCCTTATTATTTACTTCAACGAGGATTTTATCTAACTGAGTGACACACTTTTTGATGTTTCCATGTCCATGTGTTTCATTAACCACGGTAATCAAATGACATTCTTCTAATTTTTTTATATGATTGGTCAAAGCTCCATTTGTAATATTTAGCTGGGTGGCAAGTTCATTCATACTCATTCCGCCACTTTCTGTTAACAATTTTATTATACTTATGCGGACCTCTGAACCTAACGCTTTGAAAATATCTAAACCTTCTTCTATTGTTTTAATATGTAACATATGAACCTCCCATATTCCTTTTCACTATTTTGAATTATATCCTAATGAATATCACTTTTCAAGAAACTTTTCTTTTTCTTTTGTGCAAATGCACAAATGTACTAAATAGGACGCTTGCAACTTATGCACTTTGTCATTTTGAATTATCATTTAGATATTTCTAAATTATTTTATAAAAACATTGACTATTATGATATCATCTTATATAATACTACTAAGAAAGAGTTTAGTAAAGACATTATTTTATAGATTTTCAACAATCATTTATCTTTAAAACACATTAAAACTAAACCATTATTATGATATCTAAATCGTTATACGATTTGATATATACACTAAACAAGATCAATAAAAAGGAGGATTATTTTATGAAAATTTTCAACAAAAAATGGAGTACATTATTACTTGTATTTATTCTTATCTTCACCCTTACAGGATGTGGTGGTGGTTCTTCAACAGATTCAACCACTGACACAACAGATTCAAGCTCATCAAGTGACACAGGGACCGGAGAAACAGAAACTTCACAATTAGGTGCAGACACAGCTGGAGAAGATGCTATAGAATTCGATTATTGGACATTTGTTGATTTACATGGTAAACATTTCGAAAAAATGTTAGGTCTATGGAATGAAGCAAACCCAGACCGTCAAATCAAGTTAAATGTTACTGTGATGCCTTATGATGATATGCACAACAAATTATTAATTGCTGTACAAACAGGTCAAGGCGCTCCTGATATTTCAGATATCGAAGTCGGTCGTTTCCCTGACTTTATCGCTGGGGCTGAGGTTCCACTTGTAGATTTAACAGATGCTGTTGCTCCGTATGCTGACAAGACCGTAGAATCTCGCTTGGATATTTATAGCAAAGATGGTAAAATATATGGATTCCCAACACATGTTGGTGCAACTGTTGCTTTTTATAACACCGAACTCCTTGAAGAAGCAGGCATCGATTATACAGAAATCGTAACATGGGATGATTACAAAGAAGCCGGTATCAAATTATATGAAGAAACAGGAAAATATCTTGGTACAGCAGACACAAGCGCAGGATGGCAAGCATCAATATTAGCAGCTCAACAAGGTGTTGATTTAACTGATGACCAAGGTAATCCAATGATTAATTCACCAGAGCTCATTCGAGGAATGGAGATGCTTGTTGATCTTCAAGCAAACAATGTTATTGCAACCATTCCTGGCGGACAACCGGATACGGAAGAAGCAAAAGGCGAATATAACATGGGCAACTATGCTTCTGCATTAATGCCATTATGGTTTATGTCTCGTTTCACAAATGAAATGACTGACTTAAAAGGAAAAATTGCCATTGCTCCCCTTCCTGTCTTTGAAGAAGGACAACCTCGTTCTTTAGGTTTAGGTGGTACAGGTACTGTTGTTACAAAAACTGCAAAAGATATTGAATTAGCTAAAGATTTCTTAACCTTTGCAAAAATCTCTGACGAAGCCAATATTGAAATATGGAATACATTAGGATTCGATCCTGTCAATACAGACGTTTGGCAAATGGAAGAGGTTACACATAATCCAGATAACGAATTCGTTCAATATTTCCAAAATAATCCATTTGATGTACTTAACGAAATAGATGGTGAGATTATGTTAGTAAAATCAACAGCTTCTTCACCAAGTATTAACAATATTTGGAATACAATTACAACAAATGAGATTTTTGAAGATGGTCGTGATGTAACTGAAGCATTAAACGAAGCTCAAGAACTTATCGAACAAGATTTACAATAAGATATACCAAAATACAGTGAACGCTGTCCATATACTTTTGTATATGGACAAGCGTTTCATTGTAAGAAAGGAGATTCAATATGATTAAGCTTAAACGTTTTCTACATTCACAAAAATATGCTCCGTATATCTTTATTCTCCCATTTGTTATTATTTTTCTAATCTTTTGGTTGTTTCCTCTACTCAATTCATTTCGAATGAGTTTTCAAGATCAAATGTTAGGTCAAGAACCCATCTGGATTGGATTTGATAATTACAAAAAACTAATGAATGATACTGTGTTTGTAAAGGCTGTTACTAACAGCGTTATATATATGGCAGCTACTTTGCTATTGCTTATACCTTTTCCAATGTTATTTGCAGTATTACTTGACAGCAAATATATGAAGTTACGCGAATTTTTTAAATCATCTTTTTTTGTTCCTGCCTTAACCTCAGTTGTTGTTGCCGGGACCATATTCCGCTTAATGTTTGGAGAAATGGAAGGTTCCCTTATGAATACCTTTCTTGCAAATTTCAATCTTGGTCCATTTAAATATTTGAAGGATCAAACCTTAAGTCGAATTGCACTATTAGCTTTAGCTTGTTGGCGATGGACCGGTGTTAATATGTTGTACTTTTTAGCAGGACTTAATGCTATTGACAAAGAATACTATGAAGCTGCAGCTATCGATGGCGCTACTGCTTTCCAACGTTTTAAAAACATTACTGTTCCGCTCATCAAACCAACAACAGTTTATGTATTAACCATTAGTATTTATGCAGGTTTAGCAATGTTTACCGAAAGTTTGATGCTCTTTAACGGAAACAACTCCCCCAAAAATATTGGACTTACCATCGTTGGGTACTTATACCGTCAAGGTATTGAGAAAAACCGTTTAGGCTATGCCGCTACCGTTGGTATTTTCCTTCTTATTGTTGCTATGACGATTAATTTAACACAACTCAAACTTACAGGTACATTTAAGAAGGAGGGAAGTAAATAATGTCTAAACTTTCAAAAAAAACAACAAAAGAAAAAGGGTTTAGCCTTTTACTCATTCTTTTCTTTACTGTGCTATTTATCATCATCATGTTACCCTTTTATGCTGTAACCCTTGCTTCGTTTAAGCCTGGCGAAGATTTAATTCGTTATGGACTTAACTTACGTTTTGACTTAAATATTATGAGTTTTAATAACTTTATCTTTTTATTTACCGGAGACCATTCCTACTTTACCTGGTTTAGAAATAGTATGTTCCTAACCATTGTGCAGGTTGCTTTAACTTTATTTGTAAGTGCATTTGTTGCTTATGGGTTCGCAGCTTATGAATTCAAAGGAAAAACTCCACTATTCATTTGCGTACTACTCATTATGATGGTTCCATTTGAAATATTGCTATTGCCCTTATATAAGTTAATCTTTGATTTAAGACTAATGAATACATATACCGCTATTGTGTTACCGGGTATAGCCAATGCAGGTACAATTTTCTTTTTCCGCCAGTACCTTCGAGGCATTCCAAAAGCCATTATCGATTCAGGTCGTGTTGATGGAGCTACCGAATATGGTATATTCTTTCGCTTAATTATACCTGTGATGAAACCATCTTTTGCCGCAATGGCAATACTCAATGGTATGAATAGTTGGAATAATCTCTTATGGCCCTTTATGGTCCTTGGTGATGGCGAAAAATTCACATTACCGATTGGTTTAAAAACACTGCTCACACCTTATGGTAACAATTACGATTTACTTATCGTTGGTTCTTTCTTTGCAATATTACCCATATTTCTCTTATTTCTCGCTTTCCAAAAATACTTTATTGGTGGTTTGACTGCTGGTGCTGTAAAAGGATAAGGCGAATGAATAAGGTTAAAAAGAAAGCGATACTTGGAAAATTACAAGCATCGCTTTCTTTTTTTATCTGTTTTACAATTATTCTGTTATTAGTTCGTCGATAGCAGCACCCGGAGCAACCATTGGATAAACCATTTCATCCATATGTATAACACAATTAATAATAACCGGACCCTCTATAGCCAAAGCTTCTTTTAGTTTCATTTCTACATCTTCTTTTTTATCAATAGTTACACAGGAGACACCAAATGCATCAGCCAAACTATTATAATTGATATCATCTAAATGAGTAAATGAATAACGCTGATCATAGAAAATGGTCTGCCATTGTCTAACCATCCCTAATACATTATTATTAATAACAAGTACCTTTATGGGCAGTTTATACCTAGCTGCTGTTATCATTTCATTCAGATTCATTCTAAAACTTCCGTCACCCGCAATATTCACGACTGTTTTATCCATATTTCCTGCTTGAGCACCAAGCGCTGCTCCTGTACCATATCCCATCGTTCCTAAACCTCCGGACGTCAAGAAATATCGTGGATCTTTAAATCGATAATACTGCGCCGCCCACATCTGATGTTGCCCAACTTCCGTTGTAATAATCGCATCACCACCTGTGATTTCATACAGTTTTTCAATCGTGTATTGTCCTGTTAACCCTTCCGGATAAACAAGCGGATAGGTTTTATGAATCGTATCTATTTCATCCATCCATTCATCATGATTCTGCTGCTGTAACTTTTCATTTAAAGCCATTAAAACTTCTTTCACGTCACCAATAATATCTTGGTCAACATTGACGTTTTTATTGATTTCAGCAGGGTCAATATCGATGTGAATAACTTTTGCATTTTGTGCAAATTTATCGGTATTGCCTGTAACACGATCACTGAACCTAGCACCAATGGCTATAAGCAAATCACACTTTTGAACACCAATGTTAGATGCTTTTGTTCCATGCATTCCAATCATTCCTGTATAAAAGGGATGTTGCCCGGGAAAACCGCCCATTCCCATTAAACTACAGGTAACCGGCGCTTGAATTTTCTCTGCAAATTCAACCATCTCATCTTTTGCATTAGAAATAACAACACCACCACCTGCAAAAATATATGGTTTCTCTGATTCATTGATCAGTCTAATTGCTTCATCAATATCACGTGGGTTAATCGCTTCTGTACTCTTAATAATCGGTGCCGGTTTTTGATATGTATAGTCCGCTGTGTTAATTGAAACATCTTTGGGAATATCAATTAGAACCGGTCCCGGCCGACCGGATTGAGCTATTTGAAATGCTTCTCGAACAATATTAGCTAAGTCCTTTACATCTTTAACAATATAATTATGTTTGGTTACGGGCGCAGTTATACCTGCAATATCAACTTCCTGGAAACTATCGCGACCTAATAAGCCAACCGGAACATTTCCCGTAATCGCCACCATCGGAATTGAATCCATGTGTGCGGTCGCAATACCTGTAACTAAGTTTGTCGCTCCAGGGCCTGAAGTTGCAATACACACGCCCACTTTTCCTGTTGAACGCGCATAACCATCGGCCGCATGCGAGGCGCCTTGTTCATGTGAAGTTAAAATATGTTGAAAATGATCAAGCTGACGATATATTTCATCATAGATGTAAAGAACAGCACCTCCCGGAAAACCGAAAATTGTATCGACACCTTGTTCTTTTAAACATTCTAATAATATTTGAGATCCTGTTAATTCCATAAGCGTTCCTCCTTTATTTAAGTACCGCTCCTGTGCTAGCTGAGGTTACCAACTTTGCATACCTTGCAACATAACCTGTTTTAATTTTTGGTTCAAGTGGAACAAAGCTTTCACGACGCTTTGCTAATTCTTCATCAGTAACGTCAAGCTCAATTGTATTATTTAAGATATCAATAGCAATCATATCCCCTTCATAGACTAAGCCTATATTTCCGCCTTCTGCAGCTTCTGGGGACACATGGCCAATAGCAGCTCCTCGTGTTGCTCCACTAAAACGTCCGTCGGTAATTAAAGCAACTTGTTTATCTAAGTTCATACCGGCAAGTGCAGAAGTTGGTGATAGCATTTCACGCATTCCCGGACCACCTTTTGGCCCTTCATAACGAATAACAACCACATCACCCGCAACAATTTTTTTGGCATAAATCGCTTTGATTGCATCTTCTTCTGAGTCAAAAACTCTCGCCGGTCCTTTGTGTTGAAGCATTTCTTCTGCGACCGCGGATTTTTTAACGACGCATCCATCTGGAGCGATATTACCGCGTAAAACAGCAATCCCTCCGGATAAACTATAGGGTTGATCAATGGGGCGAATAACATTTGTATCTTTATTAACCGCAAATTTTATATTTTCTTCAATAGTTTGGCCATTTACTGTCATCAGCGAAGTATTTACCAAGTCTTTTTTAGCTAATTCTTTTAAAACGGCTTGTATTCCACCTGCCGCATATAAGTCTTGTATATGATAGGGTCCTGCCGGTGCTAATTTACATAAGTTTGGTGTTGTTTGGCTAATTTCATTGGCCAAAGCAAGGTCAAGTGGGACTCCAGCTTCGTATGCAATAGCAGGTAAGTGCAACATGGTATTTGTCGAACATCCGAGTGCCATATCGACCGTAAGGGCATTTCTAAAGGCTTCAGGGGTCATGATATCTCGAGGACGAATATTTTTTTCGAACATTTCCATAACTTTCATTCCCGCTGTTTTTGCTAAGCGAACACGTTCAGCATATACGGCTGGAATCGTTCCATTTCCAGGAAGCCCCATTCCAATCACTTCCGTTAAACAATTCATAGAATTTGCAGTAAACATTCCTGAACACGAACCACAGGTCGGACATGCATTGTTTTCACATTCAAGCACTTCAGCTTCATCGATTAATCCGGCCTTATAGGAGCCTACTGCTTCAAATACTGAATTCAAATCTAAATGTTTGCCGTTTTTTTCAAGAGACAGCATAGCCCCACCACTCACAATGACGGTTGGAATATTCACTCTTGCTGCTGCCATTAACATTCCGGGAACTACTTTATCACAGTTAGGCACCATAACGAGTGCATCAAAACCATGGGCTAAGGTCATGGTCTCAATGGAGTCAGCAATCAATTCCCTTGAAACTAATGAATAATGCATTCCCTTGTGTCCCATGGCAATACCGTCACAAACGGCAATCGCCGGAAACTGAGCAGGTGTCCCCCCTGCCATTGTTACTCCTGTTTTTACTGCATTCACAATAGTTTCTAAATGTATATGCCCCGGCACAATATCATTTTGTGAATTAACGATACCGATTAAAGGTCTTTTTAATTCTTCATCTGTATATCCCATCGCCTTTAACAAGGACCTATGTGGCGCTCTCTCGATTCCTGTTTTAACTTGATCACTATTCACCTAAAATCCTCCTTTTAGATTTGTTCACATAGTAGACGGCCCATTTCTTTGGTTCCGACTAATTTACCTCCCGGACTCATAATATCTCCGGTTCTATATCCAGCTGCCAAGACATTTTCAACAGCTTTTTCGATTGCTTTAGCTTCTTCTTCAAGATCAAATGAATATCGTAACATCATTGCCATAGATAATACCGTCGCTATCGGATTTGCTTTATCTTGACCGGCAATATCCGGCGCCGAACCATGAATCGGCTCATACATACCAATTTTACCCTCACCTAAGGAAGCTGAAGGCAACATGCCGATAGATCCTGTAATCATACTTGCTTCATCTGATAGAATATCTCCGAACATATTTCCGGTAACTATTGTATCAAATTGTTTTGGATTAATAACAAGTTGCATGGCTGCATTATCTACATAAAGATGGTTTAACTCAACTTCCGGATAATCTTTTGCCACTTCTAAAACAACTTTTCTCCACAACCTTGAGTTTTCTAAGACATTCGCTTTATCAACACTAGTTAATTTTTTGCCACGTTTCATAGCAATATCAAAAGCATTCCTTGCAATACGCTCGACTTCTTTTTCAGAATACATCATTGTATCATAGGAATATGCACCATTTTCTCCGGTGCCTTGTCCACGTTCGCCAAAATATATACCACCGGTTAATTCCCGAACAACCATGATGTCCAGACCTTGGCCAATGATTTCATCTTTAATCGGACAAGCGGCTTGTAGTTCTTTGTACATTACTGCCGGTCGTAAATTAGCATATAAGCCTAATGCACTTCGAAGTCCTAGTAAGGCAACTTCCGGACGCAAATTCCCGGGTAGATGATCCCACTGTGGTCCTCCAACTGCCCCTAAAATAACGGCGTCAGATTTTTTACATACATCAATTGTCTCTTGAGGAAGAGGATGACCGGTCGCATCAATAGCTACTCCTCCAGCTAATACTTCTTCATATGAAAAGCTATGTCCATATTTTTCACCAACAATATCTAATAATTTTATTGCTTGATCAACGATATCCGGACCGATACCGTCACCTTTAATAACCGCACATTTAAAATCCATTTTTCTACCTCATTTTCTCTGTATTATATATATTCTTTTGCCCGTTCTTCCAAATCACGTAATAGTTTAATCTCTATCGAATCAATAAGCGCTATTAAGCTTGCATCAATTACATCTGTTGATACACCAACCGTCGACCATACTTTTTTACCGTCTGTTGATGTGATAAGCACTCGAACTTTTGCAGCTGTCGCATCTTTAGAGTCTAATACTCTAACCTTATAATCGGTTAAATGTACTTTTTTCAAGTTCGGATAAAAAGATTCTAATGCAATACGAAGTGCTTTATCCAAAGCATTAACTGGACCATCACCTTCTGCCGCACTTATTTTCATTTCACCTTCTACTGCAACCTTAACAATGGCATACGCACTAAAATTCTCATCTGCAGATGGTTTTTCACCCATAATCTTAAAATACTTCAATTCAAAGAAGGGTTTGTATTTACCTAATTCTTTTCGTATAATCAGCTCAAATGTACTCTCTGCACCTTCAAATTGATATCCTTCATGTTCAAGTTCCTTTAATCGTTGCATAAGACTTGATGTTTCAGGTGAGTTTTTTTCGATTTCAGGAACAATATTTTGCACTTTTTTCAGGAGAAGACTTCGTCCTGCAACTTCACTCATCAAAAAGCGTCGTGTATTTCCAATAACTTCCGGAGATAAATGTTCAAAACTACTTGTGTTTTTATTAATTCCATCAATATGCATTCCACCTTTATGGGTAAATGCATTTTTTCCAACAAATCCCATACTAGGATTCAAAACAATATTTGCAGTTTCTGCAATGAATCTTGCTACAGAGGTTAAATTTTCAATATTTTCT
>DDQW01000103.1:0-41631 GCA_002342805.1 Clostridiales bacterium UBA2432
TTTATTGCTCATGACCTTTCTATGGTTAAGCATATCTCTGATCGAATAGGGGTTATGTATTTAGGTAATATGATGGAGATAGCTGAGAGTAATGAACTTTACAAAAATCCATGGCATCCGTATACAAAAGCCTTGTTGTCTTCAATTCCGATCCCTGATCCAAGAGCTAACAAAGATCAGCGGATTATTCTTGAAGGTGATGTAAAAAGCCCGATTAATCCAAAAGAGGGTTGCAGATTCAATTCAAGATGTAGATACTGTAAGGAAAAATGTAACCAAGTAACACCTGAATTGCGAGAAATTGCACCGGATCATTTTGTTGCATGTCATTTCGCAGAAGAAATCAACGGATTATAATCAATATTTATTGTTATGCTTCTATTACAAATATAAAGGTATAAACTTGTGCATAACAATTCATATATAGTGACATAAGTCACGCGAAACTAAATGAAATAAAAGGAGGAAAACAAATGAAAAAATTATTAGCAATGTTATTAGTACTGACGTTATCTATTTCATTATTTGCAGCATGTAGCAATGATGATGCAAGTACAGGGACGACAGACACAAACGCAACAGATAGTGAGTCAACAGATAGCGGTTCTACCGACAATGAGGCGACAGATGGAGATACAGACAGCGGTGCAGCTTCAGGAAGCATTCTTCGTTGGAATGTTGGAGCTGACCCAAAAACTCTTGATCCGGGCTTAAATGGTGCCAGTGATGGTGGAGACGTCATTAATCAAACTTTTGAAGGTCTTGTAAGAGAAAAAAGTGGTGTTATTTATCCTGGGATTGCTGAAACTTGGGAAGTATCAGAAGATGGATTAACAGTAACATTTAACCTAAGAGAATCAAAATGGTCAGATGGTTCTGACTTAACAGCTCATGACTTCGTATATTCATGGAAGCGTGGAATGGATCCTGCTACAGCATCTGAGTATTCATGGATTTGGGAATATACAAATATCAAAGGTGCTTATGAAGCTGTTTATGATGGTGGATCATTAGACGACGTTGGTGTACGTGCTGAAGATGATCAAACACTTGTTGTTGAATTAAATTCTCCAACAGACTATATCGTTAGTTTACTTTCGTTCTACCACTTTATGCCTGTAAAACAATCTTCAGTAGAAGCTAAAGCAGACGGTGCTTGGGCAAAGGATGCAGAAGTTGTTGTATCTAACGGACCGTTTACTTTAACTTCATACACAATTGGTGAAGGATTAACATTAGAGAAAAACCCAAATTACTGGGATGCTGAAAATGTATCTCTTGAGGGAATGGAAGTTGTCTTTATTGATGAACATTCAACGGCATACCAAGCTTATGAAGGTGGCGAATTATTAGCAATTCCAGAAGTTCCTACTGCAGAGGTATCACGTTTAATTGCAGAAGATCCTAACTTCTATGTATTTGCCTTACTTGGAACGTACTACTATAACTTTAACCTTGATCTTGACATTTGGGCAGACCAACGTGTTCGACGTGCATTAACACTTGCTATCGACCGTGAGATGATTACCGAAACATTGGGTGCCGGTCAGATTCCTGCAACTGGTTTTGTGCCAGAAGGTTTCTTAGATCATAATGGTGATGACTTTGCCTTAAATGCAGGCGACTATGGAATTCCTACTGACGGAAGTGGTGTAGAAGAAGCACAAGCATTACTTGCAGAAGCTGGATATCCAAATGGTGAAGGTTTCCCAGAATTTACAATTTTATACAATACAGGTGAAGGTCATCAAAAAGTGGCTGAATTAGTTCAAGAAATGTATAAAACAAATCTTGGTCTTAATGTAAGTTTAGAAAACCAAGAATGGGCTGTATTCCAAGATACACGTAAAGTCGGTGACTACCAAATGTCTCGTGGTGGTTGGTTAACAGACTTTATGGATCCAATGGGTCTTTTAAGTATCTTTACACAAGGAAATGCATACAATGATCCAAACTACGCAAATGACGAGTTTGATGAATTGATTGCAAATGCCAACTTAACACGTGGAGAAGAGCATTTCAATTATTTATATGAAGCACAAGATATCTTAATGACTGAATTACCAATCGTACCTGTATATTACTATACAGACAAATGGTTGATTTCGGAAAAAGTACAAGGATGGGACCGTTCTGTACTTGGTACTATCGACTTTACACAAGCTACAATTGTTGAGTAAGTATATAGTAGTGTAATTATCAAACATGACAACAAAGGGATATGCTCCAAGGGGAGTCATATCCCTTTGTTTTACAAAAGTATTAAGAAGGTATTAAAATATAATATACGCTAGCTTTCTGTAGAACGGTGTGTTATAATGTGTTAATGGTTTAAGATGGGCCTAAAGGCCTTGAATATAGAGTGTTACAAGGAGGAAACGTTAAATAATGAGTACAAAAGTTGAAAAACTCGAAAACAGTATGGTGAAACTAACAATTGAAGTTAGTTCAGATGCCTTTGAAAAAGGTTTGAATCACGCGTATAACAAGAACAAAAAGTCAATTCAAATCCCTGGATTTCGTAAGGGAAAAGCTCCACGAAAATTAATTGAAAAAACATATGGTGTTGGTGTGTTTTATGAAGATGCAGCAAATTACTGTATTCCGGATGCATATGACAAAGCAGTTGAAGAAGAAGGATTAGAAGTTGTATCACGCCCTGAGATTGATGTTGAGCAAATCGAATCCGGAAAACCTTTTATTTTCACAGCAGAAGTTGCAGTTAAGCCAGAAGTGACATTAGGCGAATACAAAGGATTAGAAGCGACAAAAGATCCGGTTGAAGTAACCGATGAAGAAGTTGAAAAAGAAATTGATTCTGTACGTGAACAAAATTCACGTCTTGTGGATGTAACAGATCGCGGAATTGAAATGGATGATCAAGTAAATATTGACTTTGACGGATATGTAGATGGTGAAGCTTTCGAAGGTGGTAAAGCTGAAGGTTATGATCTTACAATCGGTTCAAATTCATTTATTGACACATTTGAAGAACAATTAGTTGGTAAAAATATCGATGAAGAATTCGAAGTTGAAGTGACTTTCCCTGAAGATTATCATGTTGATGATTTAAAAGGTAAACCTGCAACATTCAAAGTGAAGGTTAATGGAATTAAGGTAAAGGAATTACCTGAGCTTGATGATGAATTAGCAAAAGATGTTTCCGAATTTGATACATTAGAAGAATACAAAGCAAGTATCAAAGAAAAATTGGCTGAATCTAAAGAAAACGCATCAACAGCGAAATTAAAAGATGAATTGCTTGACCAAGTGATTGAAAATGCGACGATAGAATTGCCTGAGCCTATGGTTGAATTAGAAGCTGAGAATATGACCTATGATATGGCGCAACGTTTACAATATCAAGGTTTATCTATAGAGCAGTATTTCCAATACACAGGACAAAATATGGAAACACTTAAAGCAAGTATGAAGCCGGAAGCTGAGAAAAAGATTAAGGCTCGTCTTGTATTAGAAGCAATCGCTGCTACAGAGAATTTAGAAGCATCTGATGATGATGTAGAAGCTGAAATCACAAAAATGGCAGAAATGTATAACATGGAAGTAGACAAAATCAAAGAAACAATTGGTGATGATGAAAAAGATTCAATTAAACAGGATCTGTTAAACCAAAAGGCATATGACTTAATTGTAGAAGTTGCAAAAGTCAACTAGATTTAGGAGGTGTGCGTATGGCTTTAGTCCCTTACGTCATTGAACAGACGAGTCGTGGAGAAAGATCCTATGATATTTTCTCAAGACTATTAAAAGAACGCATCATATTTTTGGGTGAAGAAGTGAATGATACAACAGCGAGTTTAATTGTAGCTCAGTTGTTATTTTTAGAAGCGGATGATCCAGATAAAGATATACATTTATATATTAATAGCCCAGGCGGTTCTATTACGGCAGGTATGGCTATTTATGATACGATGCAACACATAAAACCGGATGTATCAACAATTTGTGTAGGTATGGCGGCGAGTATGGGTGCGTTTTTACTTGCAGGTGGACAAAAAGGTAAACGATTTGCTTTACCCCATTCTGAAGTAATGATTCATCAACCACTTGGTGGTATGCAAGGGCAAGCAAGTGATATTAAAATTCATGCAGATCGAATTATTGAGATGCGAAAAATGTTAAACGAGCTCTTAGCAGAAAACACAGGACAAGATCTTGAGACGATTGAGAGAGACACAGAAAGAGATAATTTCTTGTCAGCTGATCGTGCCAAAGAATATGGATTAATTGATAAGGTAATTAACAAACGGTAACCGAAAGTTGGTGACAATATGCCGAATAAGTATGAAGATAAAAAGCAGTTACGCTGTTCTTTTTGTCATAAGCCGCAAGATCAAGTTCGAAAACTGATTGCCGGCCCCAATGTATACATATGTGATGAGTGTATTGAATTATGTTCCGAGATTATTGAAGAAGAGTTTAGTCAAATTGCAGAAGCAGTGGATTTAACAGATTTACCTAAGCCAATTGAGATTAAGCATTTCCTAGATGAGTATGTCATCGGACAAGAAAATGCAAAGAAAGCACTAGCTGTAGCTGTGTATAATCACTATAAACGAATCAATGCAGATAATCTTGCAGATGATGTTGAATTACAAAAAAGTAATGTGCTATTTGTAGGTCCTACAGGATCTGGAAAAACATTATTGGCACAGACATTAGCTAAAATGTTGAATGTTCCGTTTGCGATTGCAGATGCAACATCATTAACCGAAGCCGGATATGTCGGAGAAGACGTTGAAAATATTCTGTTAAAGATTATTCAGGCGGCGGATTTTGATATTGAGCGAGCAGAACGTGGAATTATCTATATTGATGAGATTGATAAGATTGCACGTAAGTCAGAGAATCCTTCAATAACACGTGATGTAAGTGGCGAAGGTGTTCAACAAGCATTATTAAAAATTCTTGAAGGAACTGTTGCATCTGTTCCTCCTCAAGGTGGAAGAAAACATCCGCATCAAGAATTTATTCAGATTGATACAACAAACATCCTGTTTATCTGCGCCGGAGCATTTGATGGATTAGAATCCATTATTGAACAACGCACCGGAACAACTTCCATGGGATTTGGAGCAGAGATTGAAAGCAAGAAAAATATTGAAATCGGAGAAATCCTTAAAAAACTGTCTCCGGAAGACTTAATCAAGTATGGTCTTATCCCTGAATTTGTCGGACGTGTTCCGATTAGTGTAGGTTTAGAAAATCTTGATGAAGATGCTATGGTTCGTATATTAACAGAACCTAAAAACTCTTTAGTGAAGCAATATAAAGTCACTTTTGATATGGATGATGTTGAATTAGAGTTTGAAGAAGAAGCCTTAAGAGCAATAGCAAGAAAAGCATTAAATCGTAAGACAGGAGCAAGGGGACTACGTGCTATTTTGGAAGAGATTATGATGGACATTATGTTCACAATTCCTTCAGATGACACAATTGGTCAGTGTATTATAACACGCGCAACTGTTGAAGAGGGTGCTACGCCAACCATTGTTTCGAATGAAAATCTTAAAGAAATGAAACAAAGTGCAGGTAATAAAAAGCGATTGCTTAAGAAGAACGAACATGAAACAGCATAAATAAGATATTAAGCGAAGTAGAATGGCTTAGATAAAACCCTTGCATTTATGCAAGGGTTTTTAAATGAAGTAATGGAGGATGCTATGAATAGAATGAATTTACCAATTTTATCATTAAGAGGCGTCAACGTATTTCCCAAAATGTTTTTACATTTTGATGCAAAACGATCGACATCGGTTGCAGCCCTTGATGAAGCAATGAATAAAGATCAAATTCTATTTGTTGTTGCACAAAAAGATGCAAGTATTGAAGATGTTGATGTAGAAACTGATATCTATTCAGTTGGAACGATAGTTAAAATTAAACAAATTGTAAAACTACCCGGAGGGGTTTCAAGAGTCTTAGTTGAAGGAATCCATCGTGGAAAAATTATCTCTATCGAAAAACATAAACTATATCCCTTAGGAACCATTGATCCAATTGAAAGTGAAGAAAAAGATTTTTCAAAAGCTGAGACTGAAGCAATAATCGGAATGGCAATGGATATTTTAAAGGAATTTAAACGTCTAAATCCCAAAATGTCTCAAGAAACCATTGATTCATTGCAAAAAATCAAAAAAGTAGGCTTGTTAGCCGATTCGATGACGACGCATCTTATTAAATCGCTTGAAAACAAACAACGTATTTTAGAAGAAATTGATGAAGAAATCCGTATGCAACTTGTTATTCGGATTTTAAATAATGAGCTTGAAATTGCTCGAATTCAACGTGACCTGCATCGCAAAGTAAAAAGCACAATCGATCAAAATCAAAAAGAGTACTATCTGCGAGAGCAGTTAAAAGTTATTCAATCTGAGCTGGGTGATCAAGTGGATATTGGTGAAGAGATTGAAGAATATAAAGAAGCAGTGCGTACATTAAATGCAAGTGAACAGGTAAAGGAAAAAATATCAAAAGAAATAAATCGATTACGTAAAATGAATATGAGTTCGGCTGAAAGTGCCGTCATTCGAAATTATATTGATTGTATGCTAGATATGCCTTGGAATACCATGACAGAAGAACAGATTGATCTAAATAAAGCGCATGATATTTTAGAGGCAGACCACTATGGGCTTCAGAAGGTAAAAGAACGTGTACTTGAACATTTAGCTGTTCGTAAGATGACAGAGGATGGTAGCGCGCCGATTATTTGTCTTGTGGGCCCCCCTGGGACAGGTAAGACCTCGATTGCAAAATCGATTGCATCTTCACTGAATCGAAAATATGTACGCATATCTTTGGGAGGCGTTCGAGATGAAGCAGAGATTCGAGGGCATCGACGTACCTATATCGGAGCCATGCCTGGACGATTAGTGAGTGGGCTTCGTCAAGCTGGCACCAGCAATCCCCTAATTTTACTTGATGAAATTGACAAGATGAGTAGTGACTTTAAGGGTGACCCAAGTTCGGCATTATTAGAAGTTCTTGACAGCGAGCAAAATCATCAATTTAGAGATCATTATATTGAGGTTCCAGTGGATTTGTCAAAAGCTATTTTTGTAGCAACAGCCAATTCCTTAAGAACAATACCAAGACCTTTATTAGATCGATTGGAAATCATTGAAGTTGCAAGCTATACAGAAAATGAAAAATATCATATTGCCGTAGAATATCTTATCCCTAAGCAACTTGAAAAACATGGTCTTGCAAAAAGTCGACTAAAGATTAAGGACGATGCATTACGTCGAATCATCAATGAATATACGCGGGAATCCGGAGTTCGTCAACTTGAACGACGTATCGGAGAAGTTTGCAGAAAAGCAACAAAAACATTTTTAATGAACAACAAAAAAACATTAACAGTCAGTGCGAAAAGCTTAGAAAAAATATTAGGGATTCCGAAATTTACGTATGAGATGAAGCTTACTGAGCCACAGATTGGCGTTGCACGAGGGTTAGCATGGACAGAAATGGGAGGTGATACCCTTTCTATTGAAGTCACAGTTATGCCTGGGACAGGTAAATTCCAAATTACCGGTCGTATTGGTGATGTAATGAAAGAATCTGCATCAGCAGCCGTAAGTTATATTCGTTCAAAAAGCGAAGCGTTTAAATTGCCTGAAGATTTTTATGAAAAGAAAGATATTCATATCCATATACCGGAGGGAGCCGTGCCAAAGGATGGACCATCAGCAGGAATAACTCTTGTTACAGCAATTATATCTGCATTAACCAATAAACCGATTCGTAATGATCTTGCCATGACAGGTGAAGTAACTTTGAGGGGACGCGTTCTAGCGATTGGTGGACTCAAAGAGAAGATATTAGCAGCTAAGCGTGCAGGAATTTTTGAAGTCATTGTTCCAAATGATAATCGCCGACATGTATCTGAGCTAGATCAAGAAGTGATTGAGAATATGACCATTCATTATGTTAAGGAAGTTGATGAAGTCATTAAGCTAGCCTTTGCAGTGCAAGAGGAAGATAGGAGTTAAGATGAATGTACAAAATGTGTATTTAGAAGCCGTTGGAGTCAAGTTTGAACAATATCCAACAAGTGGTTTGCCGGAAATAGCCTTTGCCGGGAAATCCAACGTAGGAAAGTCATCCCTTCTTAACGGATTGATAAATCGAAAAAAATTAGCAAGAACATCAGGACAACCGGGAAAGACACAAACGATTAATTTTTACAATGTAGAAGAAAAGCTCTATTTAGTTGACTTACCAGGATACGGATATGCAAGGGTTGCAAAATCCGACAGAGAGCGATGGGCAAAAATCATTGAAGATTATCTTCATCAGAGAGAGACATTAAAACAAGTGGTTCTGTTGGTTGATGGACGTCATGAGCCGAGTAATAATGATCAAATGATGATGGACTGGATTAAAAGCTTTGGATACGATCCGTTGGTTATTGCAACTAAAATGGATAAATTAAAACGTAGTCAACATGGAAAAGCAATTAAGACCATTGCAAAAACGCTCAACGTTAAATCAAGTCATATTTTACCGTTTTCGGCAGTAACCAAGGATGGTAAAGATCAAATATGGGAAGCCTTAAGTCAAATCCTCCAATAGTGTATTTAGTATTACTTTATAGAGAATGTGACTTTCCTCTTTCCATTGATCACAAATTTTAATGGCATAATCCTTATCAAAAACATTGATGGTTAAATCGATAAGGGTTTTGCCGTTTTCTTTTGCAACGAGGTGAACAAGATAGTCCCCATCTTTTTCAGGAATATATTCTGAAGAAATTTCAAGGTGTTCTTTTATATCATATTTTTTTTCTGTAAAATATTGATCGATTTCCTTTTTAATCGTTTCGGAAATACGGTTTTCAAAAAAACCAAGGGTTGTAATACCTTCGTTGGAGATCTCATAACTTGTTGATTTTGATGTCGTAATTGTTCGAATGAGATCGCTTTCAACAAGCTGATGAAGATACTCTTGAAAAGAAAAATAATTCGTGTAACCTTTATCAATAATAAAATCCGACAACTGAGTATTGGTCAGTGGAAGTTCAATTCTTTTTAACATGTAAAGTATGATTAATTTATTTGTACTTAGTTCATGATTAATCATTGCTAACCTCCTTACTCGAATTCAATCTATAGTTTATATGCACCTTTTCACAGCGGCGGCTACAGCATCTGCAACACCTTTTGCAAAGGGTTCAGGAAGAATGTTTTCTTCATGAAGTTCATCGTGCGGAATCATATCAGCAATTGCATTGGCAGCGGCTAGCTTCATTTCTTCGGTGATTTGCTTACCTCGTCCTTCAAGAATGCCTTTAAAAATTCCTGGAAACACAAGGACATTATTGACTTGATTGGGATAATCTGAACGTCCGGTACCGATGACACGGGCTCCGGCCGCTTTTGCAAGTTCAGGCATAATCTCAGGGGTTGGATTTGCCATAGCAAAAACAATGCTGTCTGCATTCATCGACCGAATCATATCCTGAGAAACAATTCCAGGTGCAGAAACACCTATAAATACATCTGCGTGATTTAAAGCATCGGAGAGAGAACCACGTAATCCTTCAGGATTTGTAAGGGTAGCCATATCTTTTTGTGCCCAATTTAACCATGGTTCATCCTTGTGAACAACGCCGTCTTTGTCAACCATGATCAGATTCTTTACACCGGCAAGGACTAATAATTTTCCAATGGCTATACCGGCAGACCCACAACCGTTGATAACGACCTTAACTGAGGATATAGATTTTTCAGTCAGCTTTAGGGCATTTAATATTCCTGCAAGAACAACAATGGCAGTACCATGTTGATCATCGTGAAAAACAGGTATATCAAGCGTTTCTTTTAATCGGCGTTCAATTTCAAAACATCGAGGAGCGCTAATATCTTCTATATTAATACCACCAAATGTTGGTGCAAGATATGTAATTGTTTTTACCAATTCATCAACATCTTGAGTATCTAAGCACAGAGGAATGGCGTTGACACCGGCGAACTCCTTGAATAAAACAGCTTTTCCTTCCATAACGGGCATAGCGGCTTCGGGTCCGATGTTGCCTAAACCAAGCACAGCTGAACCATCAGAAATCACAGCGACGGTATTTCCTTTCATGGTATATTTATAGACATCTTCTTTATTGGCATGTATTTTGCGGCAAGGTGCTGCAACACCGGGGGTATATGCAAGAGACAGGTCCTCCCTTGAATTAACCTTGGACTTTGCTTGAATCTCTAGTTTTCCTTGCCATTGTTCATGTAATTGAAGTGATTTTTCTTCTATAGACATTTTTCCCACCATTTCCTTTTTTCTTTTGTATACTGTATATATTATCAGATAATGCTATAAAAGTGAAGCAAGAAAAGCGGGTTTCAATGTCTAAAAAATCACTTGATTGACAGTCCCTTTGATGCAAGTTATAATGGTAAGGCGTTCTAATGATTTGTAAAGACGGTATCGGAAGGAAAAAGCTATGCGAGTAATGCATTTAATCAGTGGTGGAGATACGGGTGGAGCAAAGACCCATGTCATCACATTGCTTCAAGAATTACAAAAAAGTGTGGATATAGAACTCGTTTGCCTGTCAGATGGTGTATTTTATGAGGAAGCCAAGGAAGCTAAGATTAAGACACATCTTTATGAGCAAACGTCGAGATTTGACTATAAATCCATCCGTGACTTAGTCAAATATCTTCAAAGTCATCCCTTTGATCTCTTGCATTGCCATGGGGCAAGGGCTAATTTTGTGAGTAATTATATACGAAAACGGGTAAAATTACCGATTGTAACGACGATTCATAGTGACTATCGACTGGACTTTGAAAATCAATTCTATAAAAAAATCATATTTACCTATTTGAACCGAATCAGTCTAAAAAAAATGGATTATTTTCTTGCAGTGACAAAAACCTTCAAAAAAATGATGAGTGAAGAAGGATTTTCAGAAGACAAGATTTATACAATATACAATGGAATCAAACCACAAAATTGGACGAAGACCTATGAAGATTATGGAACTCAAGAAGATATTCGATTAACATTTGGTTGCGCTACGCGATTAGTACCGATTAAAGGAACGCATCTATTGTTAGAAGGGATAAAAATCTGTGTTAGTCAAGGATATACCTTTAAAGTCCTTATTGCAGGGCACGGTGAGAAAAAATATACGGAACGTTTACATGCGTATGTTAAAGAACACCACCTAGAGGATTATGTAGAGTTTTTAGGTTTTGTTACGAATATGCAAGGATTTTATGAAAAGATAGATGTAAATATTCTACCCTCATATACGGAAAGCTTCCCATATGCGCTCCTAGAAGGCGGAGAACGGGCAATTGCAACAATTGCTTCACGTGCAGGTGGTATTGTAGAAATGATTGAAGACGATGCCACAGGCAAGTTATTTAATGTTGGAGATGCAAATGCCCTAGCTACAACCATGATGGGTATGATGGATGGCCAATATAATTTGTCTGAATTAGGGAGTAACTTTCGAGATAAAATTCATCAATCATTTTCAGATGTTGCAATGGCAAAACGGCATGTAAAAATCTATACAGATATATTGCAAAAATCAAAATAAAAAGAGGCAGTACATGGGAAAGTGTTTCATTTCCATAGGTACTAGCCTCTTTGTTCTATGTTCTTTAAAGGATTTCATCAATGGTTATGTGGGGTTCAAACATTAAATCGACCATGGTTTCATTGACTTGAATAATTGGACGAGATGGCGATTGATTATGAATAAATACAATTCGCGCCCGCTCACCGGTGGAGAGTAAGACATCTTTTCCTAAATAATGATGCGCAATGTTTTCAAGGAAAACAAATAACAAATGGGTATCAAGTAAGCCGTAAGATTCTTGCTCAAACATCTGAATGACTTTAAAAGGAGAATATTTATCATGATAGGACCGTTTTGAGGTCATTGCATCATAGATATCGACAATGCCGATGATTTTTGCAAATAAGGGTATTTGATTATCTTTAAGTCCTAGAGGATAACCTGAACCATCAATTTTTTCATGATGAAGTAAAACACCATTCTTAATATCGTCATTGATGTCGTATCCACGAATAATATCATATCCAAAGTTTGTATGCTTTTTTATGGCTTCAAACTCGTCCACATTAAGTTTTCCGGGTTTATTTAAAATATCAGGACTGATATTGAGCTTGCCAATATCATGTAAAAATCCTGAAATCGTTAAGTCTTTAATCTCTTGATCAGAAAGTCCAAGCCAGCCTCCAAAAATATTTGCAAGCATAGCTGTATTTAGACTATGGGTGAATGTATAATCATCTTCATTTCTTAAATGGTAAAGATAATTAAATAAATCACTTTTTGTTCGTAGTGATTTGATAAGTGCCGTACTGATATCATAAAGCTCATTTTCGCTGATTTCTTCCCCGAGCAAAACATCATTAAGTTTTTCCTGTGTTAAGGATTGTTGCATTAAATACTGTTCTCTGAATTCACTGAAATTCTGAGACTTCCTATAGGAAACATTAACTGGCTGTTTTTCTTCGTGAGTCGGTTCGTCTGCGATTTGTTGAGCGCTTTCTTCATAGACCACAATTGATGGTAATTGATAGAGTCGAATTCGAAATAAATGTTTTTCATCAATTAAGGTTTCAGCGGGGATAAGTAATAGTCCTTTTGGGGTATAAAGGTCTTCGGCTAGAATCATCCCAGGTTGAAGTTGGTTTGTATTAAGTCGTAATTTTGTCTTCATAATTCCCACCTTGCATAAATTCATATTAAGAATCACTATATTATAGATATTATACCATAGTTTAGAGCATGATGGGACCTATTATTTGGGTATTATATGAAATGTTTGTATATTGGTTTCATGGCAAGATGAAGCAAATACGTCACAAGGGAAACGACAATTCCTTTAATGATATTAAAAGGTAGGAAGACAGCAAGGACGGTGTTCCAACGCATCTCAAAGGTCAAAGAGTTTCCAAAGTATAAAGGTAATATAATAAATAGATTGGCAATACAGGCAAAAATAACCATGGATATAGAGCCTACGATAAGACCAAGAAACAAGCTTTTATTGCTTTTGAATTTGTGGTAAACAATCGAGGCCGGAACAACGAAGGCTATACCGACAATAAGGTTTGCCAGTTCTCCGATACCTGCGGTACGTGTAATGATTAGAGCTTTTAAAAGATTTTTAACGAGCTGAATGGCAGCTGCTGCGAGTGGACCCATAGTGATTCCGCCAATCATTGCGATGACATCGCTAAAATCAAGTTTTAAATACTCTGCAAAGCCGATATAGAACTCAAGCAACATAATAATAAATGCTAAAGCACTAAATACACCGATACGAACAATATAACGTGTTTTTTGGTTTGAAATTGAATACATAATTATTCTCCTTTTAGATTGTGGTGAATACTTCTAAAAGCATAAAAAAGCCTCGAAAAAAATCCGAGGCATGGTTAATAAAATAATCGTCTTACACTTACTTCTATCATCCAGACTCTACTGTCGGTCTTGGAATTGCACCAAGTCAACCATAAATGGCTCGCGGACTATTACCGCCGGTCGGGAATTTCACCCTGCCCCGAAGTATTCATTTAGTTGTCTACATTGCAAGTATACAAGAGAAAAAAAACCTTGTCAATGAAATTTTAATGGTTTGTTTGGTTGATATTTTCCAAAGTTAGGTTATAATTGAACATGATATGTAAAAGTGAGTAAAACAGAGAGTTGCGAGGTTGAATAATGAAATTTAGTACGAAGATAAAAAAAATAATAAGCTATGGAATCGTATATGGCGTATTGCTTAGCACTATAAATGTACCGATAGAAGCAAATGTTCTTATTGATGAAACAATTGAACGTGAAACAGTAACAAAAGGCTTAATCTATGAACATAAATCAAAATTCACGCAAGCAGGATGGATAGATTTGCATGTTTTAAAAATGGATTTAACAGAAGAGCAGGTGGCGCTAGATATTCTTCAGTCAACACAGGCATTTGGACAAAAGGAGACCTTACAATCACTGGCTACGAATAGCCAAAAAAATGTTATAGCAGGAATTAATGCGTCATTTTTCAATATGAAAGGAACGTCAAGCGAACCGGTTGGTGTCATCTATGACCACGGATATACTTATGCAGCACATAATTACAATACCTCAACCAAAGGTGTCGCATCCTTACTACAGTATGAAAATGGGCAAGTTCTATTCGATTTTTTTGATACTAATTTTAAAATAATGATGGATTCATCCAAAACTCTTTATATTGAAGGGGTTAATAAACTTGACATCAAAAATGCGCCAGTTGTATATAATAGTAATTTTGGCAAGACAACCCATCAAATTGATCAAGTAGAAAAGATTTATAAAATCGTTATTAAAGACAATGTCGTAACAGATATTATTGGAGTTAATCAAACAGCAAACATACCAATCATGCAGGAAGGCTATGTTATTGCCATACCCGAAGCTCTATTGACAGAGGCTGATTATTTGGGCATGTTTGCGATAGGAACGGGTGTTGAATTTACAATTAATTCAACAATAAATACAGATGCATTAAAGTTAGCCATTAGTGGTTCTGGAAAAGTCTTGGAAAATGGACAATTCACATCTGAAGGGTATCTTATTAGTAAAGATGCACGTCAACCTCGTTCTGTTTTGGGAATAACAGCCGATCAAAAATATCTAATTGCCATGAGTATTGATGGAAGAGGATCAAGTATTGGGGCGACTCATGCAGAAGTAGCTCAATACCTTAGAGAATACAATGTCTCAGATGCTATACAATTAGATGGAGGAGGCAGTACAACGCTTGTGGCCAGGGATTTAGGGCGTACAGGAATACAGGTGAAAAACCAAGTGTCTGATGGGACACAACGAAAGATTTTAAATGGTTTGGGTTTTGTCAGCTTGGCAGAAACAGGACCGGTAAAATCCATCAAAATTATCCAATCAGGTGAATCTGTTTTTAAAAATAATCCCATTCGACTGGAAGTGATTGGATTTGATGAAAATTATAATCCGGTCGAAATCAATTATCGCAATCTTGCTTGGAGTGTTGATGGAATTACGGGCAGTTGGGAAACGAATACCTTTATTCCGACTGTGGCAGGTGAAGGAACGGTCTCGTGTTACTATGAAGGGTTAGTAGCAACATCAACCCTTGAGAGTTTAGATTCACCGATTGATATTGAAGTCTCACCAAAGATCCTATCATTAGATCATAACCAGACCGGCGAGTTTAGTATTGTAGGAACCGACAAAAGTGGATATCAAGGAATCATTCAGAACAATGATGTTACATATACCTTGGATAATAAATCTTTAGGTGAATTTCGAAATGGGAAATTTATTGCAGGCCCAACCAATGGCGTTGCAAAAGTAACAATTTCAATGGGAGATCGAACGACGACGGCATATATTGTTGTGGGAAATGAATATGCGGCGATCAAAGCATTTGAATCAATGGAATATTATCCCCGTAGTTATCCGGAAGAAAAGGTTGAGGGAGAGATTCGCATTGAAACAAAAGATGTTGTTGATACAGATAAAGCGTATCGCTTTGATTATAGTTTTTCCAAGTCATCCGATGCACAGGCCTTTTATATGATGATTAATAATTTTTATCTAGATAAACAAACAAAGAAGGTTAGCGTATGGCTTAAGGGAAATGATAGCGGGCATATGTTTAGAGGAAATATTATCGATGCCCTTGGCGGGCAATATACACTTACTTTTTCGCATGGCATTAATTGGACAGGTTGGCAAGAAATCGAGGCTGAAATTCCTGCAGGAGTTCAATTCCCGGTTCAATTGGATCGTTTATATGTTGTTGCATTACAATCTTCAGAGCCATATGAAGGAAGTCTCATGGTTGACCAGTTAAGTGCCATGACGACGGTAGATACAAGTAATCTCCGTTTTGATGAAGATGGATTTATCAATGATCCCTTAATGGTAAAGATGAAACCACAAGATAGTTTTGAGATTAAATTATTTGGTCCGACGTCCTTTAAGAATAGGTTATTAGACACCGTCATATCCTCGAAGGTCTATGAAGAAATGAATAAGGCCAATTATAGTGTTTTTGCAGGAAGTTCAGATGTGGATACGTCTAGACTCACCGGTAATTATTCGATTTGGAACAATAAATATTCAGAAAAAGTGGTCGATAAAACAAAGATTATTACCCTAGGGACCGGTAGTGGTGGTCTTAGAACGACGGATTATACCCAATATGATAAGCTGAAACAGACCTTGGCAAATACAAGTGAACATTCAATTATCATTATTGGAAGTAAGAATCCCTTAACCAGTTTTGCGGACAAAAAAGAAGGCGAGTTGGTACATACAATACTCAAAGAATATATGGAAAAAACCGGTAAACAGATTTTCTATGTTAACGCCAGTGGATATACAACCGATGTAACCATTAAAGACGGTGTTCGCTATATTGATACAAGTGGTCTATGGTACAAAGTACAAGATCGCTATGTGGATTTGAATAAAATGCTATACCAGGTACGCTTTTTTGTTGAAGGCAATGACGTATCCTACATGATCGAACCGATTTTTCCTGCGGTAAAAATAAACGAGTAAGGGGATTCCATGAGACTAAGGATTCAACAATTTTTTAACTCCAATGTGGGGTACTTACCATTTAAAATTATAGAAGGTATTTTCGGTATTGTTAGTTTATCCCTGTATTCTCATTTGCTTTTTCCAGATGAGTATGGATTATATGGAATCGTTAACAGTAGTGTAATGATTACCTATCTTCTCTCTTTTGGCTGGTTTTATTTCGTTGCTATGCGTTTTATTGGCGAAATTGATAGTGTGAAAGAACGTAAGATATTCTTCTCGAATATGTTATCCTTACAGGGGATTATTTATGGATTATTGCTATTTATTTATGTCAGCATCTCTCTTGTATTGATTTATGGTTTTTCATTTAATCCATGGCTACTTATGGCATATGTTCTGTTTTTTGTCGGATATATGTTCAACCAATTTTATATTAATCTATTACTTTACGTTCAAAAACGGTTTTTGAACGTCATTCTTGTGGTCTTTGTCGCAGTCTTAAAGCCTATACTTGTATATGGTTTGTATATAGCCGGTGTTGAATCGTTATACATCTTATTCTTAGGGCATGGACTGGTTGACATCCTTCTTGGAGGAATTGCATTTCGGTATATTCGACCCTATCAATATTTTGATAAGGCCAGTATTCAAAAAGAACAATTTAAAAGTTACTTGCAGTATGGGTTTCCGCTTATTGGATTAACCTTGACTATGTATGTATTAAATATATCGGATCGTTTTATTTTACGTTTCTTTTACTCGGAATATGTGGTCGGATTGTATGTTCCGAATTATAGTATTGCCTCAGCAACATTCTTAATGATTGCCTATGGACTTTCACGGGGATTTTATCCAAGACTTTTGGGAGCATGGGCGAAAGATGCAAAAGATGAAGCAGGCCGTATTCTCTCAGCGAGTATCAAAACATATATTTTATTAGGGCTACCTGCTGCAACAGGAATGTTTTTATTATCAAAAGATATCGGTCAAATCATTATTGCCAAAGAATATGAAGCCGGTTACCCTGTAATTGGAATTGTTGCTTTTGGAATGTTTTTTTTGAACTTGGCAGATTATATGAATAAAGAATGGGAATTAAGCAAAAACACAAAGCCGATTTTTATAAATAGTTTAATTGCAGCTGCCGCTAATTTAAGCTTGAATATTCTATTAATTCCTAGATATGGGCTTATTATGGCAGCCTATACAACACTTTTTGCATCAATCATCTATTTTCTCATGAGCGGCATACGACGTAAAAAAATACTTGAAATAATTGTTGAAAAAAAAGACTTCATTTCCATTATTTTTGCTAATGTAGTTATGTGTATTTGTGTTATAATAAGTTCGGTGTTGCCAATTCAAGGATATATATTGATCATTTCTAAAGGTATGATTGGTGTCATAAGCTACTTTGCGACATGGCTGGCGATAAGGAAAATATTACGGTGAGGATAGGTGATAAGGATGAAAAAGGTGGCTCTAGTGCTGTACTATCTTATAGGAAAGCGCTTGCCCAAATCTCAGGGGACATTTGGATTTATAAGTCAAGCAATTCGATATGTTCTGTGCAAACATATTTTCAATCAGGTTGGTGAGCATGTCAACATAGAAAAGAATGTTTTTTTTGGTTCAGGGAATGATATAAGCATCGGAAAAAGTTCAGGCATCGGTATCAATGCTTCGATTCAAGGACCCTTATCTATTGGGGAATTTGTGATGATGGGGCCAGATGTTATCATCTACACAAGAAATCACCGCTATGAACGTACAGACCTTCCCATGATGCTTCAGGGAGACTCAGAAGCCTTACCTGTCGTCATTGAGGATGATGTATGGATTGGTGCGCGAGTCGTTATTCTTCCCGGTGTCACGATTGGGAGAGGCAGTATTGTTGGGGCCGGATCAGTAGTCACCAAAGATGTTGAGCCCTACGCAATTGTTGGAGGCGTTCCGGCAAAAATCATAAAAAAAAGAATTTAATGAAATGAAAGGAATTATATGAAAAGAAAATTGAATTACATTGACGGATTGATTATTATTTTAGTTTTAGTTGTTCTTGCTGGCGGTGTTTGGTATTTGACCAAGGATGATGGTGAGGGTGGAATAACAACACGCAAAACGGAAGTTGTCTATAAAGCCGAAGCAAAGAATGTCGTTGAGAATGCACTAGAGCAAATTCAAGTTGGAGATAGACTTGTTGCCATGGGATCTTTTCAAGATGCAGAGATTATTGATATTGAGTATAGAGATGCCTATGTTGTCGAAGCTATTGAAGGTCAACTTGAAGCCATAGAACAAGCCGGATTAAAAGATATTATCGTTACGATTAGAGGAAAAGCAAATCAATACGGTCCCTATATTGATTTAGGTGGACAAGAGATTAAAGCAGGATCAAAGTATTACATTAAAACAGATGTCTTCGAGGCTTATGGTAATGTCGTTGAAGTTACATCGATTAACTAAGAAATAGATCGGAAAGGTGGGCATACAGCTATGATGAACAAACAAGGAAAAGTGGGTGGAAAAATCCATATCTTTGATCTTCTATTAATACTTGTCGTAATACTTGTCGGTATAACGGCTTTCGAGCGTTTAACAGATAATGAATTAATTAGTTTCAGCCAAGAAGAAGATGTCAAAGTAAAATATGAAGTTGTTTTTACAGAATATAATTCAGAGTATTTTACATCGGTAGATATCGGGGATCAGCTTGCTGAAGATAAGAAATTTTTAGATGGCGAGATAACAAATATAGTTATCGAAGATCGTATCATTACACGTGTTGATAATAATGGACAAATTATATCTGCGGCAGATCCTTTGAAGAAAAAAGTGACGATTGAAGTAGAAGCAACAGCATCTTATGAAAATCCCATTTATAAGATAGGCAAGCAGGAACTTCGAGAGGGGTTGCCACATTTTTTGGTGACGCAAAAAGCGAATCTTTCAGGCGTTATCTCTGAACTTGAGCGAATAGAATAGAGGGGTTTATGATGAATAGTATACGCAAAAAAATATACGAAAGCTATTTTTATGCGATCATTCTAGGTATTTGTGAGTGGGCACTAGCTTCTGTATTTTTTCGACCAACACAGTATAAGGGACATAAGATAAAGGAAGAAGCGGTCTATAATTCATGGTATGCTCGTATATTATCAAGAATAGGTATGAGGGTAGAAAAAATCGCAAAACCTTTTCGTAATGCTTTTTACAATAGTTTTTTTATGAACATTGTTAATCAAATAGCTATATTTAGTCGAGAGAGTTTTATTTGGAAAATAGCTAAGGAATTTAATTTAGTCTATTTACTTGTTCTATATATTTATATAGATAAGTTTATGCGAACCTATATTGTGAGTTTTGCAAGTATTTGGGATGAACTTTTAATCCTCGTTTTCATCGGATGGATTGTTATACGAAGGATTTTATTCGATAAACGATATAATTTTAGTGATATTGACTTACCCTTATTGAGTTTTATTGGAATATATCTAGGAATAATGTTTATTTATTCCCCGGAATTAAATGTTGGAATTGAAGGCTTAAGAGCTGTTGTTCAGTATATGGTTTGGTTCTTTTTAGTCCTTCAGCTGTTAGACCGACAAGTCATTATACAACGTACGATTTGGTTGCTTGCAGTGAGTACCGGTCTATTAGGGTTGCATGGAACCTACCAATACTTGACCGGAGCGGAGATGCTTGGAAATTGGGTGGATAGTAGTGAAACCATTACAACACGAGCATATTCTATTGTTGGAGGACCTAATGCATTAGCGAGCGTCTTGGTTCTTGGGATACCGATTGCAATTGGACTCTTTATTGCAGAAAAAGATATTATAAAAAAGATCATATTTCTGTTTTCAGCATTATTCATGGGAACTGGTCTAATCTTTACGTTTTCTAGAGGAGCATGGATTGCGACATTTTTAGCGGTGATTCTACTCTTTATCTTTGTTGGAAAGCGATTACTTGTGCCGATCATTACCGTCTTATTAGCGGTGGTCTTATTGGTGGATAATGTCTGGAACCGAATAAGTATGTTGTTTACAAAAGAGTATGTAAGTAAAGCATCGGAAGGCGGACGAATCTATCGATGGACAACAGGGATAGCCGAATGGTCAGAAAGTAAAGTCTTTGGATTAGGTATTGGACGTTATGGTGGAGCAGTAGCAACCAATCATGGTTTAGCCCCCTTTTATATGGATAATTATTATTTGAAAACATTAACGGAATCCGGACTTGTCGGATTGATTTCTTTTATACTATTACAGGTGTATACCATGGTACAATGCTTTCTCTATATCAGAGGTATGAATAATCAATATAACCGAGTTGTTTCCCTAAGTATTTTTGCAGGTATGATTGGTGTGTTGATGCACAATGGTGTTGAAAATATTTTTGAATCACCATTTATGGTCAGTTTCTTTTGGATGTGTGCGGCGCTTATTGTTGCAACATTCAAAGTAGAACAAAGGGGGACATATGAAAAGAATTAAGACCTTATTTATTGCTAATATTTTTCCACCCATGGGAGGATCAGGGGTTCAACGATCGACAAAATTTGTCAAATATTTTGGAGAGTTTGGGATTGAGCCTGTGGTGTTGACGCGAGAGTGTAATCTTGCCCAAGATGTGACCCTATTTGAAGATGTTCCTAATGATACCAAAATTATCCGAACGAAAGCGTATGACTTTACGGAATGGAAAAAACCTTTTGACTTATTCGGAAAAGTCATTGCCCGTAAGATTTTGGTTCCGGATGCAGATTACATTTGGTATAAAAAAACCTTAGAACAAGCTATTCAGATAATAGAAGAGGAAGGTATTGAATGCATTTATTCAACATCCTATCCATACAGTGACCACTTGTTAGCGCGTGATATAAAACGCCGGTTTCCCAATATACCTTGGGTTGCTGATTTTAGAGATGAATGGTCAATGAACCCTTATATTATTGATAAAAATTATAGTCAAAGACGAATGCAAAAGGAAAAAGTCATGGAAGAAAGTGTTGCCAAAGAATGTGATTACTTCATTGCAAATACCCGCATCATGCATGAGAATTTTTTGAATATGTATCCGTTTTTGAAAAACAAGTCAACGATTATCACCAATGGATTTGATGAAGATGATTTTTGGCATGTCGATAAAACATATAAACGGCAAAAGCGTTTTCGAATTGTTCATCCAGGCGTCATCTATGGAAATAGAAAAGTTGATAAAATTCTGAAAGCGACAAAAGAGCTTATTGATGAAAAGGTTATTGATATTAAAGATATTGAATTCAAATTCATTGGTCAGATAAAAAAAGAGGCCATTCTGGAAGAAGGCAAACGTTTTGGTTTGGATAAAGTGATGACCTGTCCCGGATATATGAGTCATAAAGATACGATTACCGAATTAAACCGTGCTGAAGTTTTGTTGCTAATTCTAAGAGAAGGTGAAGGTGGTAAGAACATCGCACCCGGAAAGATTTATGAATATATAAATTCTAATCGTCCAATATTAGCCTTAGCACCCAAAGATGGCGTGGCAGCAGAGATTGTTGAAAAAACAGAGACAGGTATTGTATGTGAAACGACCAATGTTGCACAGATAAAATCCGGTCTAGAGAGACTCTACATGAACTGGAAAAAGAATGAATTTCATATTCGTCCGAATTATGCTATAATTAATAATTATAGTCGAAAAACACTCACACAGCGATTATCTGAAGTCATTCGTACGATCGTGGAGCAATGAAAGGGTCAGTATAATGAAAAAAGTTTTAGTAGCAGGGTATTATGGATATCAGAATTCAGGAGATGATGCTATACTACATTCAATATGTAATGATATTTTGGAGTTAGATATTGAAACATCAATTACTGTACTCTCGAATCAACCACAACTTACAATGCGCGAATATCCTGTGTTTTCAGTGAATCGTTTCAATCTTCACGATGTATTAAGAGAAATCCGATCATGTGATGTTCTGGTCATGGGGGGAGGTAGCTTAATTCAGGATGCGACAAGTACACGATCCCTCTATTACTATCTGTTTCTTATTTGGAGTGCCAAAATTCATAATAAATCGGTTATGTTATATGGCAACGGGATTGGCCCGATTCATCATTGGTATAATAAATCAGTCGCAAAGTATGTACTCAACAAGGTTAATACAATTACTTTAAGAGAACATTTATCAAAAGAAGTTCTAAATAAGTTGGGTGTAAAAAAACCTTTAATACAGATTACGGCAGATCCGGTTTTTAATCTGGAGATTAGCCGTAACAATGCCTACCAAGAAATCTATGACTCAGAAGGTATTCCTAAAGATAAGCCATTAGTTGGTGTGATGTTTCGAAGTTGGATGTATGAAGATTCTTACACGAAAAAAATGGCGAAAATTTGTGATTCAATTGTTGAAAAGTATGATTACCATATTGTATTTGTTCCGATGAAATACCCATCGGATTTAGTGGTTTCTCTAGAAATCATGAAAAAGATGAAACACGATGCTTCAGTCATAGAAAATCGCTATAACGAAGAAAAATTAATTTGTTTAATGGGCGACTTAGAGCTAATTTTGAGTATGCGTTTACATGCATTAATCTATGGGGCTCTCAATAATGTTCCCATGTTAGGGTTTAATTATGATCCTAAGGTTGAGTACTATGCAGAAGAGTTAAAGATAAAGTATGTGAAAAGTATGCGACATATTCGCATTAATCAAGTCATGGAACAAATTGATGAAATTATAAAGAATAAAGAGGGTTATAAAGATCATTTAAGGGAGCAAGCAGGAAAGCTAAAACTGCATGCAAAAGAAAATCGTAAGTATTTACAAGACTTATTATAAGATATTATTTTATAAGACATACTATAGAGGTGAACATATGAAAGGAACTGTTGTAAATACATGGATAAAAACATGTAAAAAAGTTTATGCACCCGCACATGTACAATCTGCATTGGAGTCCGTGGGCTACACAAATGATGTTACGTTTTCTCCTTTAGTCGATGTGGACGATCAAAAGGTCTTTAAATTTGTCGATCATATTGCTAAAAACACCGGAAAAGCTGTCGCAGAGGTATGGCATAATATTGGTGTCGATAATTTATTGACATTTAAACATGATTACCCGGCTTTTTTTAGACCCGATAATGCATTTCAGTTTTTAAGCCTTATGAATGATGTGCATCAAATTGTTATTAAACGTGTTACAGGAGCAAAGCCACCGATACTAGATATGGAACCGATTGGTGGAACAAAGGCCCGTTTTATATATCGGTCCAAACGAGGAATGTTTGATTACTTTTTAGGACTCATGGAAGGCGTACAAAAAGAATTTAATGAAACAATCAAGATCAAGGAGTTAAATCGAACAGAGACAGAGCTTGAATTAGAATTAACCTTTGAGTACGATGTTGAGATCCGAAAAACATATCGAATAAATAAATTACTTTCCTTTGGTTTTATTCGAAGTACAAATGTGAAAAGTGCTTTCTTAGCAATGGTTTTAGGCGCGGTGATTTTGTTCCCTATAGCCGGAATGACAGACATGATGGAACTTACCGGCGCAGGTCTTTCAGTTGGTGTGATTGGAGTATTTACCTATATTTCCAATAGGTTAATCAATCGACCCCTAAATTATATGCATAAAGAACTATCTCGATTACAACAACACAATTTTGGATCCCGCACGAAGGTGAAATCGGGGGATCAATATGATGATTTGTTTTCAAGTGTCAATCAATTTAAAGACATTGTATCAAAAGACTTTGTCGGCTTCAATAATATGGCAGATGAGATGACAACATTTACGGATACATTATTAGAAATTTCAAATAACATGTCCCATACATCGGATGATATCGCTGACGTTGTGGAACAATTGGCCAATGCAGCAGGTAGTCAAGCAGAAGAAACAGAAAAATCAATTTATTTGTTGAATGATAATATTCAAGAAGTGAAAAAAATTGCTATAGAAGAAAACAAAAATAAAGACGAATTGGAAACATCCGTAGCTCAAATTGAATCTAGTTTTAAAAATGTTGAAAAAACAGCCAATGAAATAGATGATGTCCTTGAAAAGTTTAAAGTCGTTAAAGAAAACGGGTTAAAGTTAATGGGAAGTGCTAAAGACATTACGAATATTGTCAGCTTAGTGTCTGCAATTTCTCAACAGACAAACTTATTAGCTTTGAATGCATCTATAGAAGCCGCCAGAGCAGGAGAAGCGGGAAAAGGCTTTGCCGTAGTTGCTGAAGAAGTCAGAAAGCTTTCAGAAGAAACAAACAGTGCGGTAGAAAAAATCAACAATAGTTTAGGTGTATTTGTTGGTGAAATCGAAGATTTGGTTGATGATGTGGATGAACAATATGTTGTTCTTGAGAAAGAAAACGGACAACTGTCTACAGCAGTGAATGAATCAAGTGAAGCAAATACGACCATACAAACCGTTGCACGTAATATGGTAGAGACTTCTATGAAGTTAGAAAAAGAGACGGAGGCAATTTCTAACGTCTTTACAAATATAGAATCTCTTGCAGCGATTGCGGAAGAAAATTCAGCGTCTGCACAACAAGTAAGTTCCAATGTAACAAGCTACACAGAACAGATTAAGAGTTTATCAGATCAAATCAATGACTTTAAAGAACTTACCAAAGAATTTAGTGAAGAATTAACGACATATCATATTTAACAGAGGTAAAGGATAGAAATGGCTGATGCATAAGTGCAACAGCCATTTTTCCTTATATGAGTAATTTGTCTAAAGCGTGTCCATCAATGTCTGGTAATGCGACTTTAAGTAGTTTCGCAAAGGTTGGAGCTTCATCAACTAAGCAAGCAGTATCGAGTGTAATACCGGACCGAATATCCGGACCTTTTGCAAAAAATAGGGTTTTTAGATTCTCGTGTTCAGGAAGAAAACCATGATCACTTAGGTAACTATTGGGCAACTGGTCCCGGTGGATAACGGTTTCATTAAAGATATGATTTCTAAATATGTAACCATCTTTTGCTTCAAGAATAAAGGAATAAGGTCCATCTAAATGGTGACTTGATAATACCTCTTCCCGTGTGAAAAGAGATTTGATGGGTGAATCGTCTGATGCAGCGAAGTCGGCTAATACTTGTTTGACTCGAGAATATAGGCGGGTATCTGTTGGGTTGGATAATTGGACCTGAACGCTTCCACCGGCTGAATTTGCATAGGCTTGTTCGGAAAGTCCCTCTTTTTTAAGTAATGTATTCAAAAAGATAATATGCTCAAAATCATTACCACCATGATCACCAAGAAGAACAATGTTTGTTGTTTCATAAACATTTGCCGCTTTAAGAGCTTCAATGAGCGTTCCGATTCTTCTATCGAGTTTATCCATAACTTGATAGGCTTGTTCAGAGAAAACGCCATGAACATGACGTATTGAATCAAGTTCAGTAAAATGAATGGTCATTAAATCTGGTTTTTTATGTGCAATAATATCGGCACTGATGGCCTCAATGAAATCATCGAGTTCAGGCTGTTGTTTTCCCTTCAATAGATTTTTATGTTTTATTACAAGTGGAAGCATGGAGAGGCTTCCATTTTTGATATAAAGTGAAAACATACTTTTTCCATGGTCTGACCAGATCTCCGGTATGTTATAATCAATAGAGGACTTTGCATTGGCCATGACCGGCCATAGTACAGAAGCTGTTTTTAAGTTTTTACGTTTTGCAGCATCAAACAAAGTCGGAACTTGTATGGCTTTTTTGTACCAATGCCATTCTTGACGTAAAGGATCTTTTGGGTTTGCAATTTCATTATGAAAAACACCATGACGATTAGGATATGTACCAGTGATAATTGAGGCGTGGCAACAATATGTTAGTGAAGGATAAACAGAGTCGACAGACTTGACATAACTACCCTTTTCCATAAAATGCTTAAAGTTTTTTAGCGTTTGAAGATATGGGAGATCCTTGGCATTTAAAGCGTCTAAAGATATAATCAATAATTTATTTGGCATAATTTCCTCCTATACAAGTGTGGTTTATTTCATTATACTATAGATATGAAGGTGGAACAAATATTAAAATAAATGATGAGAAGTGTAAGTGGGAGAGACAACAAATGATTAGAAAACGAGACCTTATTCAACAAATAAACCGATTTATTGTTTTGCGAAAAATTATATATTTAATTTTGTTTTTAGGAATTATGAGCGGATTGATCTACTATATTTTGGTGCAATATCATATTATTGAAAACCAAAAAATCATTGAACCTACCTTAATCATAAGTGGCATCTTTATTCTCGCGCTTGTCAATGGATTTATATTATTAAAAGATGGAAGTCTCTATCGACGATTTATATTAAATTCAGAAAGCCGAGAACATGCATTTACACATGTCGAAAAACTGAACCAAGATCTTCGTGCACAAAGACATGATTTTTTGAATCATATACAAGTTCTTTACAGCTTAATGGAACTTGAAGAATATGAAGAAACGCGTACCTATCTTAATCATCTTTATGGAGATATTATTAAAGTTGGTTCAAGGATTAAAACGGAATGTGTGTCTGTGAATGCGCTTTTACAGGCTAAATCAAACGAGGCGGAAAAAAAAGGTATTCAAGTTCAAATATTACTTAAATCACAATTGTCCAATATTCCTATAGGAGAGTGGGAATTATGTCGTATTATGGGTAACTTAATTGATAATGCCTTTGATGCATTAGAGACTTCAGATAAACCAGTAAAAACAATAACAATTCAAATCTATGAAGCCATTAAATCGATTGAAATTCGTGTGCGAAATAATGGGCCATTTATTCCAGAAGCAATGACTCATAAAATTTTTGATGCCGGTGTAAGCAGTAAGGGTGAAAAAGAGGAGCGAGGAATGGGATTATATATTGTTAAAGAACTCTTAGAAAATCAAGGCCATAAAATTGTATTAGAACAAGAAGGTGACGTCTGTTTTCATATTTCATTGAAAAAAATGATAGTTTAAGCTGATTATTGATGTTTTAAGACAAGATAAGTTGTATTTTTTCTTAAAAAGCGTATGATGTTAGTATAGATGCAAATTAGGAGGTGCAATATGGAATGGTTAGCAATAGCCCTTATTATCGTTGGAATCTTATTACTGGTTGCAGAAATTTTTATTCCTAGTTTCGGTATCACCGGAGCATTAGGTATTGTATTAATTATTATCGGTGTCATTATAACAGCTGAAACATTTATTGCAGGTGTGATTATTTTTGCAGTAATTATTGTCATTGCAATCGGACTAATGATTATGGCATATAAACTAGTTTCAACCAAAGGAAGTCCCTTTGTACTCACAGAAAACCTGCATGAAGATCTTCAAGGAAATCTTGATTATTTTGTAGGGAAAAAAGGTGTGGCTATGACACCTCTACGACCTTCGGGAACGGGAGACTTTGATGGTGTGAGGTTAGATATACTTACTAAAGGAGAATTCATAGAAAAAGGTGCAACGATTATCGTTGATGATGTTGCAGGTAAACGGATTTTTGTTAGAAAAGCTTAGGAGGGTTATATATGAAAATATTTACATTAGGTGTTGCAAATTTTCCACAAGAATTAGGCACATTACTTATTGTTGGTTTAATTGTATTACTACTTGCTGTATTTTTTAGCGTTGTACCGATTCGATTATGGATTGCTGCGATTGCGTCGAATGCAAAAGTCGGAATTGTTACTCTAATCGGGATGAAACTTCGACGAGTAAAACCATCAAACATTGTATTACCATTAATCCGTGCAACGAAAGCTGGACTCGATGTATCCATTAATCAGTTAGAGTCGCATTATCTTTCAGGAGGAAAGGTTGAACGTGTAGTTGACGCCTTGATTGCAGCTCACCGAGCAAAGTTGGAGCTTAGCTTTGAACGCGCAGCAGCGATTGACCTTGCGGGACGTGATGTTCTAGAAGCTGTTCGAATGAGTGTTAAACCCAAGATTATAGAGACCCCTCCGGTTGTTGCGGTAGCAAAGGATGGTATAGAAGTAAAAGCAATTGCACGCGTTACCGTCCGAGCGAATCTTGACCGTTTGGTTGGTGGAGCTGGGGAAGAAACTGTCATCGCCCGTGTTGGGGAAGGTATCGTAACAACTGTTGGTAGTGCAGAAAGCCACAAGGAAGTTTTGGAAAATCCAGACTCAATCTCTGAACGTGTATTAAGTAAAGGTTTGGATTCAGGAACAGCCTTTGAAATTTTATCCATTGATATCGCGGATATTGATTTGGGTAGAAACATCGGTGCACGATTACAAATTGAGCAGGCGGAAGCCGATAAACAAATTGCCCAAGCCCGGGCTGAAAAACGACGTGCAATTGCAATTGCTCAAGAACAAGAGATGAGAGCACGAGTTGAGGAAATGCGTGCAAAAGTTGTTGAAGCCGAAGCAGAGATACCTTTAGCAATAGCAGAAGCATTTAGGAAGGGCCAATTAGGAATAATGGATTACTACCGAATGGAAAACATTAAATCAGATACAGCAATGCGTGAAGCGATTAGTGAAGGAAATGAAGAATAGGCGGTGTGTAATATGAATAATAAGTCAACAGAATATAAGCAATATTCAGAAGTAGATTATAGCCGAGAAAATAAAAAAAAAGTTCTTAGTCATCCTTTATTAAAGAATATAAAATCCATTGATCTTAAGCGAGGGATAATTTTCAGTGAAGTATTAGGAAAGCCGAAAGGTTGGTAGTCAAAGATGAAAGTATTAATTGCAGATGATGATAAAAGCATGCGTTTTGTTTTACGAAAAGCATTAGAAAAACAAGGGGATATTGAAGTTGCATGCGAAGTTGACAGTGGCAGTAAGGCCGTTCTTGCCTTCGAGAATGAGAAATTTGATGCTGTATTCTTAGACGTGGATATGCCGGAATTAGATGGCATTGAAGCGGCAAAGATGATTTTAGATATTCAACCAAAATGCCTTATTGTTTTTATTACGGCATATGAGAAATATATGCAGGATGCATTTGAATTGTATGCCTTTGATTATATGGTAAAACCATTCAAATTAGAACGTTTGACCCAAACCATTCATCGAATGCGACATTTTATAAGTGAGATGGATGAAGTGAAGCAGGAAAAAGTCGAAGCAATAAATAACGATCTTCTACTAAAAGTTCAAGATGGCATGGTTGTTATTCGACCGGAAGAAATCTTGATGATTGAGCGCGAAAATCGATGTTCGGTTATTATAACGGCTAAAGAGCATTATAGCATTAATAAATCTCTGTCTGACCTCGAATCAATTTTGCCTCAAGATGCTTTTTTACGTACACATAAGTCTTATATTGTACGACTAGATAAAATAGAAAAGTTGAATGTGTATGGACGGTGGACCTATGTGGTCAAGCTCAAAGGAACCAAAAAAGACGCACTGCTCACAAAAGAAAAGGCAAAAATATTAGAGACAATTTTTAATCCACTGTGATATGTCAATACGTATAAATACATAAAAAATAAGCGCCACTTTGTGTGGCGCTTTGTTGATTTCACAATATTTTATTCGATAACATCGCCCATGGAATACATACCTTTTGCTTGCGAGGATAAATACTTAGCTGCGTTAACAGCCCCAACAGCAAAGATACTTTTTGATTGTGCGATGTGGTTGATTTCAAAAACCTCGTCATCGCCGGCAAAAATCACTTGGTGCTCGCCAACGATTGTACCGCCACGTAAGGCGTGAATTCCGATTTCATTTTTTGGGCGTTTGATGCGTTCAGTGCTTCGATCGTATTTGTAGTTATATTTCTCATCAAGTGCTTCATTGATGGAATCTGCAATGTATAATGCTGTACCACTAGGTGCATCCAGTTTTTGGTTGTGGTGTTTTTCAATAATTTCTATATCGAAATTGGCATTTGTAAGGACTTGTGTCGCCTTTTTAACTAAATTAGCCATCAAATTGATGCCAAGTGACATATTCGCTGAAAATAAAATCGGAACTTTATGAGCAGTTTCATGTACAAAGGCAATCTGCTCATCATTAAGACCTGTTGTGCAAACAACAACACCAAGATTTTTACTTATTGCAGCTTTTAGCATAGGAACCACAGCTGGTGCAACGGAAAAGTCAATGACAACATCTGCGTCAACGTCGCATAGATCCAGTGAAGTAAATACAGGATAATCAAAGTGTTGAGTCGTATCTAAATCAATTCCGGCAACAAGTTCGCATTGGGCGTCGTCTGCAATCAGTTTTGAAATTGTATGTCCCATTTTACCATTACAACCATGCATAATTACTTTTATCATTCTTTCACCTCGAGACCATAGTCAAGGATTGCCTGCTTTAATAGATCCTTGTTTATAGGATCCATTTCGTATAATGGAAGACGGCAAGGACCAACGTCCATTCCCATTATATTCATGGCTTCTTTTATCGGAATCGGATTTGTTTCGCAAAATAAGGCCGTAACAATCTTGTGTATAGACAACTGTAGTTGTAAACTTTCTTCAAGACGGCAGTTAAGATAATGATCAACGATATCATGGGTCTCTTTTGGAAGCATATTTGCAACGACAGAGACAACGCCTTTTCCACCGAGACTGAGCAGTGGTAAAATCTGATCGTCATTTCCTGAATAAAGATCAAGTTTGCCTTTAAGTTCAGCCACAACGTTTATAACGTGGCCGATGTTGCCACTAGCTTCTTTAAGAGCAACAATATTTTCAAAGCGACTAAGCTCTTTTAATGTGCTAGGCTCGATATTCATACCTGTTCGGCTTGGAACATTATATAACATAATTGGAATATTGACACTGTTTGCAATCGCACCAAAATGTGCAATGAGTCCTCGTTGAGTGGTTTTATTATAGTATGGAGTTACCTGCAACAAACCATCAGCACCTAAACGTTCAGCTTCTTTTGACAAATGAATTCCGTGTTGCGTATCATTGCTTCCGGTACCTGCAATAACTGGTACACGTTTGTTAGCCGCTTCAACAGCAGTACGTATACATGCTAAGTGTTCCTCATCATTCAATGTAGACGCTTCGCCGGTTGTTCCACATATAATAATTGCATCCGTACCCTCGGTAATTTGCCAATCAATGAGAGCGTGAAGTTTTTCAAAGTTAACAGAATAATCTTCATTAAAGGGTGTAACAATGGCTACACCTGAACCTGTAAATAAAGTCATAATATCCTCCTTCATAAAAAAAAGTCAGCATGTGCTGACTGTGCGTTACTTCAAATCGGTTCATTTGCGTAACGATACACAGGTAGCACTCCATCTTTTGCAAAAGATGACAGTTAGTAAGCTTTTAACTTAAAAACCAGGATCTAAAGTCACAGGACTATTATTCCTTCGGCATCTTTACCTTTCAGAAAATATCAACAATACCTGTGTATCTCCATTATCCTACTGATTAAAAATGCACCTCTACCAACAAATAGTTGATGTTTTTATATCAACAATAGAATAACATTCCTAGAATTAAAAGTCAAATATATCTTTTCTTCATAATTATAACATATTTCTTTGAAATATCACTAGGGATATAGTAAAATGGAAGAGAAGAATTGAGGTGATTTCCGATGAAGTTAAAACGTGCGATTATTATCATTGTCTTATTAATTATCAGTCAGTTCGTACTCAGTTATTATATATATGAATATGCAATGATTAACAATAGATTGGGTAAATTTATTCTGATATTTGCTGTGAATTGGATGCTGAACTTATATGCTGTTGCTTATATGTTTCGAGATTATTCCAATTTGTTTTTAAGCTTTAAACGCTTTGATCGAAATCATTACACAACGACGATTCTTTATGAACTTCTAAAAGAACTGGCAGGTATGGAAAATAAAGAAGAAATTTATCATCGGATTTTAGAAGCGGCCTTAGAAGCTATTCCGTCGGGTAGCATGGGATCTATATTATTAAAACATGATGATTATTATATATATGAAAGCTCCAAAGGGTTTAATCATGAATATCTCGAATTGATTCAACTAAAAGAAGAAGAGACGAGTTTGTATAAGTTAACCGATGGTAAAATGGATCGAACAGCAGTAGTCAAAGATATTCAGATGCTTAATGCTGGTGATATAGACGAAGTACAGATTGACTTGTTTTCAAAAGCAGGTTCAAATAAAGTAAAGTCATCGATTACAGCTCCGATTAAGTTGAAACAACATGTTATAGGGATGATTAGCTTAGATTCAACCAATGTCAATGAATTTGATCAAGATGATGTTGAAATTCTGGAATTATTTGCCTTTGAAGTATCGAAATTTGTTCAGATGCATGAAACGATGGAACTTAATCTTATTATGTCAAGATACGATGAATTAACGCATATATGCAATCGACGATACGGACGAGAGCAATTAAAGCGATTCATAAAAATGGAAACCCCCTTTGTTCTTGTTTCAGTGGATTTAAATAATCTAAAAGAAGTTAATGATATGTATGGCCATGATGTTGGAGATGCATTGATAAAATGCTTTGTGAATAATGCAAAGCTTTTTATTGGGAATGATGTTGTCTTGTCAAGATATGGCGGGGATGAGTTTTGGATGATTTTTCCGAATCATACAGCATTAGAAGCGCGAGTAATCTTAGATGATATTAAAAACTATCTATTGAATCAAGTAATAATAAAAGAAGGACCGCCAATAAGTGTCAGTTTTAGCTATGGACTTGTGGAGTTTCCGCAAGAAGCAACAAACTATGATGAATTATTAAAGATTGCAGATCAGCGTATGTATGAAAATAAAAGAAAGCATAAAGTAGCACATTAAGGAGAAAACATGATTGGTGACATTATATATGTAGAACGTAAACCTTTATTATGGAGGTCTGTTGAAAAACGAGCGAATCCTAATTCAAAACGAATTGACTATATTATTTTTAGGACAGCCAAGTATCGACATTATGGCATTGATATTGGACATGGACGTGTTATACATTTTCAAGGCGATAGTTTTTGGAGTCGACATGAATGTCGCGTCATTGAAAGTTCCATGGAAGCATTTTTAAAAGATGGAACGCTGGGATTTATACATAATGTAGAGTACGCTTTTTCCAGAAATGAAGTGGTACTTCGGGCTATGGATGCTATTGGTACGGATTTCGGTGGATATAGTATTAAGGGCAATAATTGTGAACATTTTGCTAGATGGTGTGTTACAGGAGTAAGAAGTGCTCAGCAATCCGTATTTTATAATTATTTTCCTTTTTCGCAAACATTGCTTTTGCGAACAGTTGCCGCCGGAAGTTATATGGGGCGTATTTTAATGAAAAGTTTTTTTGATGAATAACAAAAAGGGTTGGTCAGTGTTGACCAACCCTTTTTAAATTATTTTTTGAATCAATATCGAATCCGTGTTCGAATTTGTTTTTCTGCTTCATCCACAGAGATACCTTTTCGCTGTGCATAAGTGATTACTTGATCCTTATCTATGTGGAAAAGGTCGTAATATCTAGAACGAGGATGAGCAAAATAGAGTCCGCTGACACTGGCACCCGGAACCATCATGAAGCTCTCGGTTAAAGTGACTTGAGTATTTTCATCAGCATGTAACCAATCAAATAGGGTTAACTTTTCTGAATGGTCGATGAGTGAAGGATAACCAAAAGCCGGTCGTATCCCTTGATATTTGGCTTGGAGGAGATCTTCTTTTGTCAAATCTTCATCGGCAGCATATCCCCAATACTCTTTGCGAACATCAGCGTGGAGTTTTTCTGCAAATGCTTCGGCCAAACGATCGGCTAGAACGCGGACAAGTAAGCTATTATAATCGTCATGATGTGCGTGATAAGATTTAACCAATGCGTCGACACCTAATCCTGCAGTGACAATAAATCCACCGATGTAGTCCCTTATATTTGCTGATTTTGGAGCGATAAAGTCTGATAAAGCAAGATAAGCGGAATTTTCTTTTTGCTGACGATAATTATAGAGGCGATATTCTTTTTCAGGTGTAACAACAATAATATCATCTCCATCAGAATAGGCCTCATGAATAGCAAGAACCCCTTCTGCTTGTAAGCTTTGATCTTTAGCTAGTTGGTTTAACATGGTTAAAGCATCATTATAGAGTTTTTGGGCTTCATTTCCAATAACCGGATCATCTAAAATATCAGGAAAGCGCTTCTTCATTTCCCAAGCAGTGAAGAAAAATGTCCAGTCAATATATGGAATTAATTCAGGAATACTTGCTGTAACTTTTTTTATTCCAATAAAGTTCGGCTTATATATAGTTGTTGCATCAAAGTTAAGTTGCTCTTTAGAGGCAACAGCGTCTTCATAAGAGACAAGCTTGGAAACATGATCTCTAGAAATTTGACTGATACGGTCATATTCTTTGTACATAGAATCAACAAAGGATTGATGATGCTTTGGATTTTGTAGTTTTTTAGCAGCTTCAACACCTTTGGTTGCATCTTGTGAATAGACAACAGGATGACTATAATTGGGTGCAATTTTTAGGGCCGTATGCAACATGGATGTTGTTGCACCACCGATTAATAATGGGATAGAGAAGTTGTTGTCTTCCATCATTTTTGCCATGGTTGCCATCTCGTCAAGAGAAGGGGTAATCAAACCGCTCAAACCAATCATGTCCACATTTTCCTTCATTGCTGTTTCGATAATGGTTTCCGGTGGAACCATTATTCCTAAATCTATAACTTCAAAATTATTACATTCAAGGACAACGCTGACGATATTTTTACCGATATCATGAACATCCCCTTTTACGGTTGCCATGAGAACTTTACCTGAACTCGTTGAAGCCCCTTTTACATTTTCTTCTTGAATGTATGGCAAGAGGTAGGCAACGGCTTTTTTCATTACTCGAGCGCTTTTCACAACTTGAGGTAAGAACATTTTTCCGCTACCAAATAAGTCGCCGACAATGCCCATACCGTCCATGAGTGGACCTTCAATAATGGATATGGCATTGGGTAATTCCTGTCTGGCTTCAGCGAGGTCATCATCAATATATGTGGTGATCCCTTTAATGAGTGCCGTGCTTAGGCGCTTAGATACGGGTTCAGTACGCCATTCGTCTATAGACTTTTCCTTAATATCTGATTTTTGGTCAGCGATGGATGCCGCATAATCAAGTAATATATCTGTTGGATTTTCTCCACGGTCAAAAAGCACATTTTCTACTTTTTCTAAAAGCTCAGGATCGATTTCATCATAGATTTGAATCATTCCGGGATTCAAAATAGCCATATCTAATCCGGCTTTAATAGCATGAAATAAAAAGGCAGAGTGCATAGCTTCACGGATAAGATTGTTTCCTCTGAACGAAAAGGAGAGGTTACTCAATCCACCACTGGTTTTAACATGAGGAAGGTTCTCCTTAATCCAGCGTACAGCATCGATAAATTCAATTGCATATCGATTGTGCTCGGCAATTCCGGTGGCAATGGCTAGGATATTTACGTCAAAAATAATATCAGCCGGATTAAAATCAAGGCGATGGATAAGTAAATCATAGGCACGTTTGGCAATCTGAATCTTACGTTCAAAGCTATCGGCTTGACCTTTTTCGTCAAAAGCCATAACAACAACGGCAGCACCAAATTCTTTAAGGATGCCAGCCTGATATAAAAATTCGTCTTCGCCGTTTTTAAGGCTAATGGAGTTAACGATAGGCTTACCTTGAATGGACTTAAGGCCTTCTTCAATAATTTCCCATTTAGATGAATCAATCATCATAGGGACTCGACTGATTTCAGGTTCTGAAGCAATCAATTTTAAAAAAATGGACATTTCTTCTTTGCCGTCGAGTAGGCCATCGTCAAAGTTGACATCCACAATCTGAGCACCGTTTTCGACTTGATCTCTGGCAATATCTAAAGCTTCTTCATATTTTTTTTCTCGAATGAGTCGAGCAAATTTACGTGAGCCGGCAACATTGGTTCGTTCACCAATATTGACGAAGTTTGTGTTTTCATCAATAGTAAGTTGTTCTAATCCTGCAATCCGTGTTTTAATCGGTTTTGCCTCAGCAATCCGAGGCGGATAGTTTTCCATTAAATTAGCAATAGCTCGAATATGAGCCGGCGTGGTTCCACAGCAACCACCGACAATATTTAAGGCATTAGCTTCAGCAAGCTCTTTTAAAAGGTTAGCGGTTTGTTCAGGTAATTCTTCATAGGCACCTAATTGGTTGGGAAGTCCTGCATTTGGATGTATGCTAACGTATAAGGATGTCATTGCGGAAAGTTCTTTGATATAAGGAATTAAATCCTTGGCACCAAAAGCGCAATTTAATCCGATGCTGATTACGTTCTTGTTTTGTAACGAGGTGTGGAAAGCTGATAAGGTTTGCCCCGAGAGGGTACGACCGCTTTTGTCAGTCAATGTACCGGAGAGCATAATCGGAAGCTGAACGTTTTTAGCTGCAAATACTTCGTCACAAGCCATAAGGGCAGCTCGGGCATTATGGGTATCAAAAATTGTTTCAATGAGTAGAAGATCAACGCCACCATCTATAAGCCCTTGGATTTGGGTTACATAGGCTTGCTTGACATCATCAAAGTGAACACTACGATAGCTTGGATCTTCAACTTTTGGGGACATAGATAGGGTTTTATTCATAGGTCCGATACTTCCGGCAACGAAACAGTCACGTGTATTGGCGGTTTGATAAGTTGAAACAGCTTGTTTAGCTAGTTGTGCTGCTTTAAGATTAATCTCATAGGCAATATCTTGAGTTTGATAATCGCTTTGAGAAATTGAGGTCGAATTAAATGTATTTGTTTCTATAATATCCGCGCCGGATTCAAGATAGTTGAGGTGAATTTCATGAATAAGGTCGGGACGCGTTAATACAAGGATATCGTTGTTGCCTTTAAGATTCACCGGATGTGCTTTAAAGCGTTCTCCGCGATAATCTTTTTCAGAAAGTTTATAGTTTTGAATCTCTGTTCCCATTGCTCCATCGAGAATAAGAATACGTTGCTTAAGTGTGTTGAGAAAAATTGACATAGTATCTGCCTCCTTTAATTGTCTTATATAATAAAGCATATTCGCAACAATAGCAATAAATATCTAAAAAAACACTTTATAACTTTAGTGAGATAAATTGAAGTTAAAATATAACTTGATGTATGAGGGGGTTATCCTTTATACTATTAGCAGATACTCAAATGATGGAGTGTTTTGTATAGGAAGGAAAAGTAATGAAAGAAAAAGTAGAAAAAAAAGAGTTTGGAACCTTAACATATGGAATAACACCCCCAAAATCTCACCATTCCCATGAAAAGATTCAAGAGATTGCTGGACGGCAAATTAAACGGATTAAACAACTAGATATTGATGCGTTGGTGATTTATGATATTCAAGACGAAAGTGATCGAACTGACGAAAAGCGGGTTTTTGATTTTATCGAAACGGTTGATCCATCCGTTTATGCCAATGAGTATTTAAAAGAACTAGAGATTCCTAAAATCGTATACCGCTGTGTTGGAAATTATGATAAAGCAAACTTTGTGGACTGGTTACATTCCGGTATCGATCAATATAGCGTTTTCGTCGGAACCTCCTCAAAGAGTCAAGCGATTACAATTTCTCTTGGTGACGCATATGATGAAGTGAAAAAAGCCAAAAATCCGCCATTACTCGGTGGCGTTGTTATACCGGAGCGACATCTTGAACGTCGGGATGAGCCCAAGCGTTTAGCTCGAAAAGTTGAACAAGGATGTGAGTATTTTATCTCACAATGTGTTTATGATACAGCCATTAGTAAAGCCTTTTTACGAGACTACAAAAAATATTTTGAAGAAAATAATCTAGAGATTAAACCGATTATCTTTACCCTTACACCCTGTGGCTCGGAGAAGACATTAAAATTCATAAAATGGCTAGGTATTCGTGTACCTAAGTGGGTGGAAGAAGACTTACTCCAAGCAGATAATATGCTCGAACAATCCTTAAATCTCATCGAAGCTTTTTTTGCAGAACTATCGGCCTATGCATTAAAACGTGGCATACCGATTGGGTGTAATGTCGAAAGTGTTTCCATTCGAAAAGTGGAAATCGAAGCCTCAATAAAACTTGCGAAAGATATTAAAGGATATATAGAACGTCACAAATAGGAGTGTTACTATGACAAATCGCAATAATATAAGTATAAAAACAAGATTTGAAACAGTGGATAGTTGCAAACAAAATTGCCTGGACCAGGTAGGAAAAGTTAGATACGCCAGTTCAATGGGAAAAAGCTTAATTGGTGAAGTAACGGATCAAAATAGCTTTCGCATTGGTAGCAATCAAAAAAGTGCTGCGACCCATGAATTTATTGGAAACATCGTCCAAAAAGAAGACGGAATATATATGGAAGGTGATATTAAAGCAAGAAAATTTAGTGAACGCATGATTTATTTGAGTCTTATTTTCGGCTTTATATTTGGAATCATGCTTATCCTCTCATGGAATCCGGTATTTGTATTATTTGGAGTCTTGTTTATGCTTATGCCTTGGATGAATGTCATTCACTTGAAAAAAAGCAATGCCCTCTATAATCTAATATTAAAAAAAGTAAAATAAAAGTGGCTTTTAAGCCACTTTTATTTTTTAGTCTGCAAAAGCTTCCTTAAAAGCTTCCTTATATTAATTTTTCAAGTATTTTGTTGCTGCGGTTAATGAATGCAGACATTTTTTCAGGTTCAAGGGTTTTGTGGCTTATCATGGCTAAATCATAAAGCTGTTCGCAGAAAAGTTTGATATCGCCTTCTTTTGAATCGTCTTCTTTATGGTCAAGAATGAATTGAACAAGGTTATTGTTTTTGTTAAGGACGAGGGTCTCTTCTGTTGGTAGGTCACCCATGCCCATTCCCATCATGCCGTACATCTTAGTCATGTCTTGCATACGTCTTGATTCTTCAGCCAAAAGAATCATTGCAGAGATGTCTTGTGATTTCAAGGATTCAACTTGAACCTTCAAATCGTCTTTTTCTAAAGCTTTCTTGAAAATAGCTTCAAGTGATTCTTGTAATTCTTTTGCTTCTTCTTCAGTGTGAGAATCCTCACCTTTTAATGAATCTGTCAAATCTGCATCAATACGTGCAAACTTCACATCCGTGTTTTTCATCTCCATGTTGCTGATAAATGGTTGGTCAATGGAATGATCCATAATGACAGCATCCATGTCATGGGATTTAAACATATTCACGTATTGGGATTGGATGACTTTGTCTGTCACATAGTATACTTTGTTCTCATGCTTATCTTTATTTGCTTCTAAATACTCAGGAAGCGTTGTGAATTTATCATAAATTGTTTTATAAAGGATGATGTCTTTTGTTTTATCATAGAATTTTTCATCACGTAAACAACCAAATTTTATAAATGGATGAATATCATTCCAATATCCTTCAAAAGCTTCGCGTTCTTTTTTGAAAATACTGTTTAATTTATCAGCAACTTTTTTAGAGATATAGTCGCTAATCTTCTTCACAAAGCCATCATTTTGCAAAAAGCTTCGAGAAACATTCAGTGGAAGATCCGGACAATCAATAACACCTTTTAAGAGCAATAAGAATTCAGGGATAACTTCTTTAATGTTATCGGCAATAAACACTTGGCTATTAAAGAGTTTAATCTGTCCTTCCATCGTGTCAAATTCATTACCTAAACGAGGGAAGTAGAGAATTCCTTTAAGACGGAAAGGATAATCCATATTTAAGTGAATCCAGAATAAAGGCTCCTTGTAGTCTAAGAAGGTCTTGCGATAGAACTCTTTGTATTCTTCATCTTCGCATTCGCTTGCTTTTTTTAGGTAAAGGGGAGATGGGTTGTTTAGCATTTTGGGTTCGTTGGGGATGATATTTCCTTCTTCATCTTTTTCCGGTTCTTCGTGAACGTCTTTAAAATAAATCGGATACGGCATAAATGAACAATACTTCTCGATTGTTGTACGTAGTGTCCAACTGTTCAAGAAATCTTTACCATCATCACTGAGGTGAAGAATAATATCGGTTCCAAACTCAGTTTTTGTACCTTCTTCTAATTCAAATTCTGTTCCGCCATCACATGTCCAGTGGATTGGTTTTGAACCTTCCTTATAGGATAAGGAATGAATCTCAACAGTTTCTGCAACCATAAATGCAGAGTAGAATCCAAGACCAAAATGTCCGATGATCTGATCCTTGTTGTCTTTATCTTTGTAGGTGTTGATAAAATCTTCAGCACCGGAGAAAGCAATCTGGTTAATGTATTTTTTGACTTCTTCGTCGGTCATACCGATACCGGCGTCCTTAATCGTAATTGTCTTAGCCTTGCTATCTAAAAGAACGTCGATTTTAAAATCATGTCCTTCCGGAATTGTATATTCGCCCATTCCATCAAGCTTTTTCAGCTTGGTCATGGCATCACTGGCATTCGAAATCAATTCACGCATAAAAATGTCGTGGTCAGAATAAAGCCATTTTTTTATAATCGGGAAAATATTCTCACTATGAATGGATAAACTACCTTTTTCTTTACTCATAATTACCTCCTATTGATTGAAATTCTATATATATGATAACGCGACGAAAACAAAAAGTCAATAGAAAATTAGCACTCGTTTTAATTGAGTGCTAACAGAGTTCCTATGCCATGTTTTTTGAAAAATCGAAGCATTGAATCGTCAAAATATTGCTCTGCAGTTTTATCGAGAGTAAAGGATGCGTAGTTGGTCCCGGTAATAATTCGGATTTGATTATTTTCATAATGAAGCGAAAAAATAAAACCACCTACAGCCTGAGGCTCTTTAAAATTAATCCGCGTCAATGTGGATGAAACGGCTGCCGGCTGAAGTGAAAAAATAATCTTCATCGTCGTCGGCGGTTTGTTACCACGAATAAGGTCAAAAGCATGGCTTTTAAAATCGCGCCATCGTATATGACTAAGATCACTTAACTCAGTGCTTTCATCGGTATCTAAAAAGTCCTTACGCACTTGCCCATCAACCTGAACCTTGAACAGTTGAACAAGTTCAAAGGAAACACACAAGAACTCGTCAAAAATATCTTCTTTTAACAATTTTTGCATTG
>DDQW01000103.1:41827-62429 GCA_002342805.1 Clostridiales bacterium UBA2432
ATTGAGGTGATGGTATGTTTTTTGGAAGAAAAAAGGAACTAAAATATCTAAAAGGTATATATGACTCGAAGCAGGCAGAATTTGTTACCTTATACGGACGTCGCAGAATTGGGAAGACCGAATTGTTGAAACAGGCATATCTTGAAGAAAACCATATTTTTTATAGTGCCAAGGAATGTACGGATTATGAGCAATTAAGATCTTTATCAGAAAAAATATTAGGCAAAGATAAATATTTTGATCGATGGGAAACTTTATTGAAGCATATTCAGGAGTTGGCATCCCGAGAAAAATTGGTTTTAATATTAGATGAGTTTCCTTATATGGTTAAGGGAAATCCGGCTTTGCCATCTATTTTGCAAAATGCGTGGGATCATGGACTAAAAGACACAAGGATTAAAATAATCATTTGTGGTTCAAGCATGAGTTTTATGGAAAAAGAAGTGTTAAGTGAAAAAAATCCCTTGTATGGGCGTATGACAGGTATTTATAAAGTTGATGAATTGACTTTTGGTGAAATGAAACTATTTTTTCCAAGCTATAATGATGAACAGATATTATCGGTCTATAGCATACTTGGTGGGGTTCCGCACTATCTATTACAATTCAATCATGAGAAATCCATTGAGGAGAATATATGTGAGAGAATTTTGAGTAAAGGTAGTGTGTTATATAATGAAGTGGATTTTTTATTGAAGCAGGAATTAAGAGAACCTCAAGTATATTATACAATTATTGAAAAAATTGCAATGGGTTCTACTAAGCTAAATGAAATACATACAAAAACACAAATAAGTACGAGTAAACTATCCGTCTATTTAAAAAATCTTATTGAGTTAGGAATCATTGAAAAAGAATATCCTGTTACGGAACGATTGAAGGTTAGAGTTAATCTTCATTCCGGTATATATAAATTATCGACCCATTTTTTCTTGTTTTATTTTCGATTTGTATTCCCGAACATATCTGACCTTGAAGAAGGTTTAGTTCAAGACGTTTATTCATATGACATTCAACCAGATCTTTCTTCATACGTTGGACCTATATACGAAAAAGTTTGTAGGACCTTACTCATAGAAAAAATACGAACGGAGAAGTATCCATACCGAATCAAATATATCGGCAGATGGTGGGACAAGCAGCAAGAGATTGATATTTTGGGGTTTACGGAAGATAGATATATTATTGGCGAATGTAAATGGAGAAACAAAAAATTGGGTATAGATGTTTATAAAAACATGAAGTTAAAAACAGAGAGTAATTTTAGGGTTGATGACGTCCATTATTATTTATTTTCAAAAAGTGGATTTACAAAGGAATTGCTGGAAGAAGAAAACAAAAATGACCATCTTCATTTGTTTGAATCCATTACTATTTAAAATGTTTTACCATAAAATTTACTTGACAAGTATATTCACATCCGATATTCTAAAAGGGTAAATTAAAATATAGGAATGAAGAGGTAATTTTATGTATGTGTCTTATTCAGTTGAATAAGAATTGAATAATTATTGTAACTAGATTTTCAGGTACACTTAAGAGAGTGGGCTTGTCTATTTTGTGTGCAAAATTAACATACATACTATAATTTCGTCTTTAACAATGGCTATTTAAGGCTCGTAGATTGTATCTATGGGCCTTTGTGTGTTTTTTTGCATACCCAAAATTAGTGGAGGTAAAGAACATGGAAAAAACAATGTTAGAGACACTCGAATATAATAAAATTATTGAAAGTATTGAAGCGTTTGCTATTTGTGATGAAGCAAAATCAGAAATAGGTAAACTTCATCCGACAACGGATTATGAACGAATACAGCAACTCATGGATGAAACAAGTGAAGCTAGAGAAATCTTAAATGCATCAACGTCCATTCCCTTATTAGGAAATAATCATATAGAGCAACTACTCATTAAAGTTGAGAAAAACGGAATTCTCCAGCCGAATGAACTTGAGAGTATAGGGCACATGATGGTAACAACAGATAAAATGAAGCGGTTTATGCAAGACCATCATTTTTTAGCTCCGACAATCACAACATATGCATCAAGCATGTTTGAGTATAAAGATATTAAGAATGAAATCAATCGCTGTATCTATCAACATCGTGTAGATGACAAAGCTAGTCAAAACTTGGGAAAAATACGAAAGCAAAAAAGTATCCTTGAAGCCCGTATGAAAACAAAGCTTGATACAATGACAAAATCATCGAATATTAAGAAATATCTACAAGACCAGACTGTAACGGTTAAAAATAATCGATATGTCCTTCAAGTCAAGGCTAATTATAAACAAATGGTGCCGGGAGTAGTTGTTGAAAAATCAACAACCGGTTCAACGTATTTTATTGAACCCACGGCAATCAACCGTTATCAAGAAGAGCTTCAACATTTGAATATTGAAGAAGAACAAGAAGTCTATCAAATATTGGCCTATTTAACCGCCCTAATTTATGAGGATATGGTAGGGATTAAGATTACCTTAGAAACATTTATTGCCTATGATGTTATTTTTGCCAAGGCAAAGTATAGTCACTCCATAGATGGGAAAAAAGTGAGTGTAAATACGTCCAATAAGACCAGAATTATTAATGGACGACACCCACTTCTTGGTAATGAAGCAGTTCCATTAAATTTCGAAATCGGTCGAGACTATCAAGGACTAGTAATCACCGGTCCCAATACCGGCGGAAAAACCGTCGCATTAAAAACTGTGGGCCTATTTACTGCAATGGTACAATCCGGATTACATGTGCCTGTCGATGAAGCTAGTGAATTTGGGATTTACGGCCAAATTCTTGTTGATATTGGTGACGGACAGAGTATCGAACAATCATTAAGTACATTTTCAGCCCATATTCAGCAGATTATTCGTATACTCAAATCAGCAAATCCATACAGTTTAGTTATTCTTGATGAAATCGGATCAGGAACAGATCCGGTTGAAGGAGAGGGTTTGGCCATTGCAATACTCGAAACATTACACGAACGAGGAGCAACCATCCTTGCCACCAGTCATTATGGAAAAGTCAAAACCTTTGCAAGAGATCATAAGGGATTCATTAACGGTAAGATGGATTTTGATATTGCAACGCTAAAACCAACCTATCAATTAATTATGGGAGAGGCAGGAGAGAGCAACGCATTTGTTATAGCCCTTAGACTAGGCATGGAAGCTCATATCATTAATCGTGCGCATTTAGAAACATATGGACAAGCACATAACTATAATGCAGATAGTGAATTATTTGCTTCCAAAGAAATTGTGACGGCAATAAAATCCAAGAAACCTAAAGCTATGGAAAAAAGTATCCAAATACAAGGTGAAGATAGGTTATACCAACGTGGAGATCAAGTCACTATTCCATCCATGCATTCAAAAGGAATCGTTTACCAAGCAGAGAATTATAAAAAAGAAGTTATCGTCATGATTGAGGATAAAAAAACAACCCTTCATCGACGTCTCTTGAACTTGAAGATACCTGCAGAACAACTATATCCGGAAGGCTATGACTTTGATATTTTGTTCAAATCAAAAGAATATCGTAAACAAGATAAACTTATGAGTAGAAAGTATGTCAAAGATAGGGTGTTTGAGGTTGATACAAAAGATTTATAAGGTTTTTCACGATTCCCAGATGGACCATAATCTGTTATCATAAGTATAAACAGGTGGATGAATTTAGGAGGAAAGAGATGATGAATGTAACAAGGTTGAACGAAAAAATTCGAGTAAAGCAACGTGAGATCGAAGAGAATAAGATTCTTATCGATCGGCTTCGCAAAGCTAAAAAATCCTTAGATGACCGACTTGAAGAAAAAAAGCATATTGAAGAACGTTTAGAAAAAGAAAAAAAAGATGTAGCTGCGCTTAAGGGCTTAAGTTTTGCGAATCTATGGCATTCCTTGGCCAATGATAAAACAGAGCGACTTCGTGATGAAGAAAAAGATGTTTTAAAGGTCAAGCAAGAACTTGATCGCATTGATTCCGAAATCACAGCAGAAGAGGAAAAAATCACTCAGATACAAGAAAAAATTCAACCGTCTAGAAAAATGGAAGACGGATACAAGCAACTTTTAGACGAAAAGAAAACGGCACTTCAAGAAAAGAGTACTCAGGTATGGGAGCAAATCGAAGTTATGGAGGGGCAAGTTGAAAAGTTGCTTCATGAAATGAAAGAAATCGGAGAAGCCTTAAGTGAAGGCAATAATGCCTTAAGCCAGTCCCAAGATATTTTAAAATCATTGCAGTCAGCAGCAAATTGGGGAACCTATGATATGTTCGGTGGTGGGATGCTTGCGACAATGGCTAAGCGAGGACATATGGATGAGGCACAGAAAAAAATCTATTCATTTCAGAATACACTACGCCGCTATAATCAAGAGCTTCAAGATGTTGGAGATGCTTACTTACCTGAATTTGAAAATGATGGATTTATGCGATTTGCAGATTGGTTTTTTGATGGTTTTTTTGTCGATTGGACGGTGCAAAGCGAAATCAATCAAGTGAAGGAGCAAGTCCATCAAACGCATCAAGCAATAGAAAATCTTCAAGAACAATTACAAGAACGGTTTGATGAATGTGACAAGCAAATGCGTAATCTGCTAGAACAAGAAGAGGCGCTTGTCGTTAAGGCAGAAGTTTAAGTTAGAAAGGAAATATATGGATATAATACAAGATTATTTTAATTTTATGAAGACAGCGACAACCGCAGTTCAAACAATAGATACTGTGGAACAACGACTGATTAAGAATGATTTTGAAGAAATAAACTTAGAAGATTTATGGATGTTAGAGCCGGGAGGAAAATACTATGTGTCTCCCTATCCCTCAATGATGATTGCTTTTACCATGGGGAAATCTCGCTTTATTACTAAAGGCTTTAATATCATTGTCGCCCATACAGATAACCCGGCACTTCGTATTAAACCGGTTCCGGAAATTGTCGAAGAAGGTATGTTAACGCTTAATGTCGAAAAGTATGGAGGTCCAATCCTAAATACATGGTTTGACCGCCCTTTATCGATAGCAGGACGCATTGCAGTGAAAAGTGACCAAATATTAAAACCTAACATATTACATGTCGACCTTCAACGTCCGATTTTGACATTGCCTAATATTGCGATTCATATGAATAAAGGCGTCAATCAAGGCCAAGAGATCAAAGTTCAAAAAGAAATGAAACCTTTAATCGCAAATTTAATTGAAGACCAAGTGGGTAAAGACTACCTGCTAAATCTTGTTGCAGATGAATTGGATATCAATCCGTCAAATATTTTAGATATGGACCTATATGTATACTGTGCAGAAGAAGGCTTGCTTGTTGGTGCCAATGAGGAATATATTTCGTGTCCGCGTATTGATGACTTAGCTATGGTTTATGCTGCAATGGAATCTCTCCTTGAATCCGATCACAATGAAGGTATAAATATGGCAGTATTTTTTGACAATGAAGAGATAGGCAGCATGACAAAACAAGGGGCAGACTCCATACTTTTAGCCACCGTCCTTGATCGTATTCGTATGGGAATGAACCGTACACAAGAGCAGTTTTCTCGACAAACCATGGAGAGCTTCATCATCTCAGCAGATGGTGCTCATGGATTGCATCCAAACTATAAGGAGAAAAATGACCTAACCAGTAAACCGGTGATTAATGAAGGCATTGCCATAAAAATTAGTGGAAATAAATCCTATGCATCTGAAGTTGAGTCCATTGGCGCATTTCAACAACTCTGTGAGCATGCCGGTATTAAATACCAAAAGTTCATTAACCATTCTGATGAAGCGGGTGGAAAAACACTAGGACCCATTCTTACACAATATATGCCGGTACATGTTGTCGATGTTGGTGTACCTATGCTTGCAATGCATTCGACGCGTGAGCTTATGGGGAAACAGGACTTTTTGGATACACTAGAGATTTTTAAAAACTTTTATAAACTTCATGAATAATAATTCGTTTGAACATCAAGATAATTGCATTGCATCACTTTGAAGCGTATGCTATAATATATGGTAATTAATACTACATCTCGATTTGCGAGAAAGATAAGGAGAAATGCTTCATGAAATATAAAATTATAGGTGACAGTTCATGTGATGTAACAGATGCAATGCGGGAAGTTATGAATATCGAGCTTGTGCCACTCACGTTAGAAGTCGACGGAATACGCTATGTTGATAATGATGAGCTAGACGTGGCCAATTATTTAGAAAAAGCAAATTCGAGTTCGATGGTGCCAAAATCATCCTGTCCATCACCAGATGATTATATGAAGGCCATTGAAGGTGAAGAAGAAGCGGTATTTATCATTACATTAAGCTCAGAGCTTAGTGGAAGTTATGGAAGTGCCATGCTGGCAAAAAGTATGTTCCAAGAAAAGCAACCTGAGAAGAAAATACATGTATTCGATAGCCGGAGTGCAGTTTCAGCAGAAGTTCTTATCGCTTTAAAAGTACAAGAATGCATCGAAGCAGGCATGGAATTTGAAGAGATTGTTAAAATCGGTGAAAAGTTTCGTGAGGAAATGCAAACGATTTTTGTGTTGGAAAAAATTGATCATTTACAAAAAGCAGGTCGTATGTCAAAAATGAAGGCAACGATTGCAAATGTTTTAAAAATAAAGCTGATTCTTCAAGCAACAGATAAAGGTGAAATTGACCTTGTCTCTCAAGCAAGAGGAACAAAAAAAGCCATCGATAAAATGATACAAACCATTGGTGAACTTGGAACAGTAACAAAAGACAAAGTCATCGTGGTTGCTCATTGCCAAGCGCAAGAACGTGGAGAGCAAGTCAAAGAAAAGATTCAAGAACTTTATGACTTCAAGGAAGTTATCCTTATAGCAATGAAAGGCTTAAGTTCTAACTATGCTAATATTGGTGGGATCGTAATAGCTTATTAATAAAAAATACTAACCTATAATAAGATTCTTCACACATAAAATTTTCGTGGATTTATTTCACTAAGTATTTCTATAGCATATAAAAAGATAATGCAACGGATTCCAAACTCACTTCGTTCAAACAGAGGAATCCTTTAATTGCATTATCTTTTTAATTTGCCAAGAAATACTAAGTTCATAAAAAACTCAAATTTTATATATGAAAATCTTAATAAATAGTAAGTATTCATACCCACAAAACTCTATTTAGTATGAGATGAAAATAGCAAGGTTTTGGATAGGTGGGGGATTAATTTTGAGTTTTTTCATGAGTCTTAGAGATTCATTTGCTGAGGCGGTGGCGGATACAAAAGAAGGATTCCACTGTTTGAACGCAGTGAGTTTGGAATCCGTTGTATCCGTCACCGCCTCAGTAGATAGAATCTCTTGAAGAAATGAATCTGCGAATAATTTATCCCCCACCTATTCAATAAATAGCTTATTATCAACTCCCTTGCTTTCTATATAAACTAAGAGTATAATGTGGATGTAACTTTTGAGACTTAAGGAATTAATGTTATTTTATAGAAAGGTAAGAAATCCATTGAAGATATATTTTGATGTACATACGCATACAACGGCAAGTGGACATGCATATAGTTCACTTGAAGAAAATATACGCGTAGCTAAGGAAAAAGGTTTGACGTATTATGGTGTGTCGGATCATGCACCGATGATGCCGGGATCAACCCATTTGTTTTATTTCCAGAATTTGAAAGTATTGCCACGTGAGATGTATGGTGTGAATATATTGCGCGGTGTTGAGGCAAATATTATAGATGAGGACGGACGCATTGATATGCTCCCAACAGGACTTGAGCATATAGACTATGTCATTGCAAGTTTACATCCACCATGTATTAATTACGGAACGATCGAAGCAAACACGAATGCCATTATCGGAGCGATGAAGAATCCGAGGGTAAATATTATTGGACATCCGGATGATAGTCGATATCCGCTGGACTATGAAAAGATTGTTAAAGCAGCTAAAGAGAACAAAGTGATGCTTGAGATTAATAACAGTTCATTAACTCCGGGAAGTTTTCGTGACGGAGCCAAAGAGAATATTCAGACCATGTTAAAATTTGCAAAAAAATATAGCGTTCCGGTTATTTTGAGTTCAGATGCACATGTCTCAAATGACGTAGGAAATTTAGAGTATGCAATTCAAGCTGTTGAAGAGGCTGAATTTCCGGAAGAACTGGTGATAAATACAAATGTTGAATTGTTTTTAAACTATATCGCTTTACGTTATTAGTTTAATGTGATAAAATTCATATATAACCTTATTTAAAGGAGACAAGATATGAGCAAAAAGATAAAATCCGATGAAGTCGATCTTCTTTTTCAATCAGTTTTGGCATTAGAGACGATTGAAGAATGCTATTCTTTTTTTGAAGATGTGTGTACCGTTAATGAATTGCATTCTTTGGGACAACGTCTTCAAGTTGCAAAGATGCTAAGAGGACAACATACATATTTAGAAATCGCTGAAAAGACAGGCGCTTCAACCGCAACGATTAGCCGAGTGAATCGTTCACTTAACTATGGGAATGACGGATATGATATGGTCTTTCAACGTATTAAGATTGAAGAAGAATAAAGGAAGACATATTTTGACAGACTAATTCATGACGAGTTAGTCTGTTTTGTGCTTTATGAAAGTATAGTATGAATAAAGGGGTGATTGTAAGTGTACAACATTAATATCCTATTTGTTGAAGATGATTTGCGGATTCGAGAAATCGTACGTAAGTACTTTGAAACAGAAGCCTTTCAATTATATGAAGCGGGAACAGGCAAAGAAGCCTATCAGCTCATGGAAGGCCATGATTTTCATTTGGTAATCCTAGACGTCATGTTGCCGGACACCGATGGATGGACCATATTAAAAGCCATACGTCGCAAAAAAGAGATTCCTGTTATTATGTTAACAGCGCGAAGTGAAGAGGAAGATAAGTTGTTTGGCTTTGAGCTGGGGGCAGATGACTATATTACAAAACCCTTTAGTACGCGTTTGCTACTGGCAAGAGTTAAAGCGGTCTTAAAGCGTAATCATATTCAATCCATGAATAATGAGATTCAAATGAATGGTATACGCATAAATAAAGACTATCGACAGGTGTATATAGGCGAAGAAAAGCTAGACTTAACGCCCATTGAATATAGTCTTTTATTATATTTTGTTGACAATGTCAACATTGCCTTAAGCCGTAACCAAATATTAGACCATGTGTGGGGATATGATTATTTTGGAGATGAACGCACAGTAGATACCCATGTGAAGCGGCTTCGAAAAAAAATATTAAATCAAAGTGACTGCATTGAAACAATCCGCGGTCATGGATACAGGATGGTGAAAACAGAATGAAAAAATCAATAACTCGACAGATTTTTATCATTTTTTTAGGCTTTGTAATCGTTCTTTTTATACTTTCAGGAATCGCTATTCGATTCTTTCTTCCGAATTATTACCGCGAGCAAAAAATTAATGAGCTAGAATATTATTCTGACTCGATTATAGAGGCAAAAGATAAAGGTGCCGATGCAGAAGAAGTAAGTCTTCTTTTTGATCGTATGCGACAAAATATTGGTGGCGAGATCTATCTTATTGATTCATCGGGGCAAACAATGGGAATGTTTCGACAAGGAATGGGACGTAATCGACCGATGCCGGACCACAATTATGCATGGGAAGATGGGGTCTTAAAAGAAACTTATGAAAACAAGCTAGGTGTTCGCATCTATGCTTTTGGTGTTATGATTGATGATCAAATGATGGTCTATGAAGTATCTATTGCATCCTTAGAAGAAGCTGTCTATGTCATTATGAAGTTTTTTGTTTATCTGTTTATTGTAGGATTACTGGTGAGTATAATAGGTGCATCCTTTATATCTAGATATATTTCAAAGCCAATTCAAGATCTAAATACATTGGCTTTATTAATGAAGGATAAAAAGGTGAAAGAGGTGATGATTTCAAAGCGACAGGATGAAATCGGACAGTTAAATCATTCACTGATGCTCATGTATCAAGAGTTACTATCTAATATTCAGCGTCTTGAATCAGAGCTTACAAAAGAACGTGCCGTTGAGACCATGAAAAAACAATTTTTAGCACAAGCCACTCATGAACTAAAAACACCGATTTCAGTGATTCGTGGATATGCAGAATTAGTTTATGATGGTATTTATAAGGATGAAGAAGAACGTGATCACTATATCACCAGTATCTACAATGAGACAGAAGCAATTAGTAGCCTAATCAATGAGATTTTAGATTTTTCGAAAATGGAAAATGGATTTTTTAATATACATGTAAAGCATGTTGATATCCAAGAATGGGCAGAAAATGTTATAAAAACATATAGAGAGTATATAAAGATGCATCATCTTGAAGTAGTTTACCATGTAAATCTCAGCCACCGCAAGGTAGAAATAGATGCAAGCCGCATGGAGCAAGTGCTTAAAAACTTAATTGCCAATGCGGTTGAACATGCTCAATCAAAAGTGATTTTAAAATTTGCAGAAGTGAATCAGAGACTATATATTACCGTGGAAAACGACGGACCTCAGATAGCGGATGATGATATGCCTTTTATCTTTGATAGTTTTTATAAGCGCGCCGGCAAACAATCCGGAACAGGCTTAGGGCTAGCTATTGTTAAACAGATTGTCCTACTTCATCATGGAGACTATCGTGTAGAAAACACCGAAGACGGTGTTCGCTTCACGGTGATTATTTAAGATTTTTTCTTCCCTTTTGGTGGCGTTTCATCTTTGAGATAGTCATCAATAAGGGAGGTAATCATGTGTTTTTGTGCGGATGCTTGTACGGTGAATAGATAAGACGTTGCAAAAATCGAGAGTAACTGGCGCTGCTTCTCATCTTTAACGTCTTTGAACAATTCCTTTGCGATTTTAGCGGTTTCTATCGTGTGATCTTTAAACAAAGAAAAATGTGCGGATTCTATTTCAACGATTGCATCATGAAGCTCTTTTAAATCGTTAAATCCTTCAGGTTTTCTACTAGTTTCAGACATAAACATGTCTTGAATGGGAGCTAGGATCTCCTTGATATCCCCAATCGAAAGAATAGGCTTAAGATAATAGATAAAAAGCATCAAGATTACATGGTCATTGGTATATTTTTTTTTGATGGTTGGTGGTAATAGGTTATACTTACTATAGTTGTTAATCATCGTTTTTGTCAAGATTTTATCTTCACTGGAACGTTTGAATAAGCCTAGATGTTCGTTCATAAAGGTGGTTACTTGGTCCATATATAAGTCAATATTCGGAATATCTGTTGATGAGATTCGGTCATAATTTTCAATTTTTTTTAGTTGTTCTAGAATAAAATCATCGAAATTCTTTTTTTCCATGATGGCCTCCCCGAGATGGTCAATAAAAAATAAACGTCTTATCTCTATATTATATAGTACTAAATACTAGATGTAAATACAAAAAGTCGGTGTAGAATATCTGTTCGTCTTATGATATGATAGTGATTAGAATATTCCAAAAAGGGAAGGTGCACTTATGGATAAATACGCAACACTTAATGAACCCCAGCGCGAAGCAGTTATGTGTACAGAAGGTCCGCTACTTCTGCTAGCCGGTGCAGGCTCAGGAAAAACGAGGGTACTGACACATCGCATTGCCTATTTGATTGAAGAAAAACATGTCTTGCCATGGAAGATCATGGCAATTACATTTACAAATAAAGCCGCTAAAGAGATGCGCGAACGTGTCGAACGTCTTATTGGTGCAGGTGGACAAGATGTTTGGGTGAGTACATTTCACTCTTCTTGTGTTCGAATTCTTCGTCGATATATTGACGAGATTGATTATGACAGGAACTTTAGTATTTATGATACCGATGATGCTAAAAAGCTAATTCGTGAGATTATGAAAGAGTACAATATTGATCCCAAGTATTTCAAAGAGTCCATGATTTTATCCGAAATCAGCAGTGCTAAAAATCAGCTGATCGGCCCCAAGGCATTTCAGAAACAAGCGGATGGTGATATGCGTAAGGAAATCATCAGTCGAGTCTATATCGAATATCAAAAACGGCTATTGAAAAACAACGCCCTTGATTTTGATGATTTACTCTGCAAAACTGTTGACTTGTTTGAACAACGACCTAAAGTTTTAGAATACTATCATAATCTCTTTCAATATATTATGGTGGATGAGTATCAAGACACCAATGGTGTTCAGTTTCGATTAGTGAAGTTGCTCGCGGACAAACACAAGAACTTATGTGTTGTTGGGGATGATGATCAGTCCATATATCGTTTTCGAGGTGCAGATATTCGTAATATTTTGGATTTTGAATCCGTATATAAAAATGCAAAGGTCATTCGTTTGGAGCAAAACTATCGTTCGACCAAGAACATTTTGGGAGCAGCCAATGAAGTTATACGTAATAATCGTAAACGAAAAGTAAAGAAACTCTGGACAGATAATCACGAGGGTGAACGGATACATCATGTACAGGTGAATTCAGAAGTTGAAGAGGCACAATTTATTACGGACACCATCGTACGTGGGATTGAAGACGAGGGACATGAATATTACCATTATGCCATTTTGTATCGCACCAATGCACAATCACGATTATTAGAAGAAGGTCTCGTGCGAGCGGGAATTCCATATCGTTTAGTCGGCGGCGTCTCTTTCTATCAGCGTAAAGAGATTAAGGATATTATCGCATATCTTAAAGTTTTAAATAATAGCACAGATGAAGTTGCAGCAAAACGGATTATTAATGTACCAAAGCGTGGCATAGGAGCTACAACGGTTGAACGAATACAAGAATATGTCAATATCAGTGGCCAGTCTTTTATGGAAGGTGTCAATGATATTGAAAGTATTCCCAACATTAGCCGTGGTAAGAAGAACGTGGCAGAGTTTGCTATGATGATGCATGATTTAAAGGCCTTTGCAGATCGTGGTGCATTAAAGCGCCTAATGGATGAGCTCCTAGAGCGCACCGGATATATTGAAAGCTTAAAAGCAGATGATGCGCTTAAGGCTGAAGAACGTTCGGAAAACATCGGTGAGTTGGTATCAAAACTCTATGCATATGTTGAAGATAGGGAAGCTGCTGGTGAAGAACCGTCCTTGAATGAATTCTTAGAAGACGTTGCACTGGTGGCAGATATTGATCAATTAGAGGATGACGACAACAAAGTCATCCTAATGACCTTGCATAGTGCCAAAGGATTGGAGTTTCCGGTCGTATTTATGGCAGGAATGGAAGACGGTTTGTTTCCAAGCTTTATGAGTATGAATTCGGGACTAATCGAAGATATTGAAGAAGAGCGACGTCTTTGCTATGTAGGCATTACTCGAGCGCAAGACAAGCTTTATATGACAAGCTCTCGTTCACGAATGCTTTATGGAAATACCAATTATAATCCCGTATCACGTTTTGTATCGGAGATACCGGCAGAGCTATTAGAGAGTAACTCGGTTTCAGGACAAAGTGACATACAAGAAAACGAACCAATGAACCTCATCGAAGAACGTGCACGCCGTAAAACAGCATTTAAGCAAAAACCCTACAGTACGGTGACAGCATCTGCGATTCCTGCACCGGAAGGCGTGGTTCTTGATTACGCAGCGGGGGACTTAGTCAAACATCCGAAATACGGGATTGGACAGGTAAAACTTATCGAAGCAGGTGGGGCAGACTATCAAGTGACGGTAAATTTTCCAAGCCATGGTAAGAAAAAGTTAATTGCAAGTTTTGCAGGACTAAAAAAAATATAGATAAAGCCTGTAAAAAATTCAAACTTATGATATAATGGATACATGTATGACAAAGTGAGAAAATGTTTTTGTGGAATACTAAAAATGAGAAGGGACGTGAAGAGTAATGATGGATTTTATGAAAAAAGATGACTTAATTAGTTTGAAACAAGTAGAAGATTTTTTGCAGAAATTTGGTAAGAAAGTTGATGTTCGAGAAAAACGAGCAAAGACTTGGTTAATTACCAGTATTGCGATTCTTGTGTTAGCGATTGCAGCTGTAGTCGTTTATAAGGTGTTCTTCTATGAGAGTGATGACTTTGATGATTTTGATGAATATGAAGAAGATTTTGACGACATGGATTATGATGAAGATTATGAAGAATTTGATGAATTTGACGACGAAGATGACTTCGTTGATGATTTAGAAGAAGATCTTGAAGAAGAAGTCGACGAAGACTTAGAGAAGTAATCATAACAAGACGAAGAAGAACTGCTCGAAGGAGCAGTTCTTTTAAATGTGTTGATAATTTATCAACCAATAAATGGAGGAAATAGATTCGATGAAAAAAAAGCAAGAGTTTATAGGTTATGTAGAAAAAGTAGATTTTCCCAATAAAGGCTATGTTAAAGTAGATGAAGAAACCGTCATTGTAAAAAATGTCATTCCCGGACAACAAGTACGTGGGATCACGACAAAACGACGTAACGGAAAATTTTTGGGACGATTATTAGAAACAGTCGAATCTGCACCTGACGCGGTTGTAGCTCCATGTCCTGTCTTTGGTGAGTGTGGTGGTTGTTTATATCAGTCGATGCCGTATGAAAAGCAGCTTGCATTAAAAGAAAGACAAGTGCGTGAACTCATTGAAAATGTCACAGGACCATTAGGTGAGCGTTATGACGGCATTATCGGTAGCCCAGAGCATTTTCACTATCGCAATAAGATGGAGTATTCTTTTGGTGATGCCCAAAAAGACGGACCCCTTGTTTTAGGTATGCATAAGCGCGGAAGTACATATGATATTAGTCCTGCCGGGGATTGTCAGATTGTTCATGAGGATTTTAACAAAATCCTAAACTATACCGTTGAATTATTCCGTCAAGACGGGCTTACCTATTATCATAAAAGAACACATGAAGGCTATCTTCGCTACTTGCTTGTGCGACGGGGCGTCAATACAAAAGAGATTATGGTTAATCTTGTGACATCCTCCCAGATGGACTATGACTTGACACCTTGGTTAGAAGGTCTTATTGAGCTAGCGGAACAAGCCTTTGATAATGAACTGGTCTCTGTTGTGCATACCGTTTCAGATACCTTGTCTGATGCAGTTAAACCTGAGGACGTGAATTTGCTTTATGGCCGAGACTTCATCTATGAAGAACTACTCGGTCTAAGGTTTAAGATCTCGCCCTTTAGTTTTTTTCAGACGAATTCATTAGGAGCTGAAAAGCTCTATGACTTGGTCCGCCAATATATTGGTGAGACAAAAGATAAAGTCGTCTTTGACTTATATTCCGGAACAGGTACCATTACCCAACTCTTAGCCCCGGTAGCGGCAAAAGCAGTTGGTGTTGAGATTGTTGAAGAAGCTGTTGATGCGGCCAAAGAAAATGCTAAATTAAACCAACTATCCAATTGCGAATTCATCGCCGGGGATGTCCTTGCAGTCCTTGATGAATTAACCGACAAGCCGGACTTAATCGTTCTAGACCCACCACGTGATGGGATTCATCCTAAAGCGCTCCCCAAGATTATCGAATTCGGTGTAGACAAAATGGTTTACGTCAGCTGCAAACCCACATCCTTAGCAAGAGACTTGATTGTTTTCCAAGAAGCCGGATATGAGGTTCAAAAAATGGCCTTGGTTGATTTGTTTCCGCATACGGTGCATGTGGAGACGGTAATTCTGATGACAAATTGTGGTTTGGAAGACAAAAATATGGATAATATATAGATTTTGAGAAAATACTCACATCTTTTTAAATACATATATAAAAAAAGGAGCTGCTCGAAGTAAAGTGGCCCCTTTTTTTATGAATATATTTAATTAATAAGATTTTTTGCTTAGTTTTCAATTTCAGCTTCTAATGCCGCTTCTTTTGTATTATAAACAGTTAAGTCTGCAAATGAGTCCTGAATTTCTTGGGTTGTAGCAAAAAATTCATGATTGATATACACATCATAACCGCCCTTTGGATTTACGATCAAATAACTTGATTCTGTAGTTAACTCAACTGTTCCGGCAGCATGTTCCGGAGCGATTGCATACGGTTCGAAAACGATGACAAATGAAAAATACAAGAGTATAACAAGGAAAATAGACAATAAAATATTCGACACAGACTTAATGAAGGTAGGCTTATTGAGGCCAAGTATTAAATGGAAGCGTTGAGAGAGTACAGAAGTTTTACTGTAGCCAAAAGCAATAGAATAAGCATTGTAATCATTATCTATAGAAATACTCTTGGCAACCCTTAACAAGCAATCCAAATACTGTGTTTTTTCGTATTCATTCAAATGCTTAGTGGCTTCGAGGTCGGTTTTCATTTCCAGCATCTTATCCATTTGAGTGTTTAGAAGATAAACAAATGGATTCCACCAATAAATGATCAGTAAAAGCTGAATAAAAGTTTTAACATATAGATCTCTGTTATAGTAGTGGGTGACTTCGTGTTTCAGTATAAAGTACCATTCTTGATCTGTTAATTCAACAGCGGGAATGATGATTTTTGGATGACGAAAACCGTAAAGCATGGGTGTATTCACAAAATCAGCAGAAAGCACTTGAAAGGTTATTGGCTTCTTACCATCGTGTGTAATGGTCTGCAATATTTTGTTGATGTGAACATCATTTAAGACCGGTAATTGCCTTATGATTTGCCTAAAGAGAATGTGCATTCGGATTGTTTTAAAAGCAGCAAAAGCCATTCCGATAATCCATATCATCAATAGAACATCCATTATAGTCAAGAAAGGTATGACGGGTGTGTGCAATAATTTATAAACAAAAGGCATGATGTGCTCGCTTGCCAAAGAAGTAGAAAACATAAACTCAATGGGGAAAATAAGGCGAAGGGCAAGTAAGCCGATTATAATGAGTATACTATGTATTCCTATCTGAACCATTCGATGAATATCACGCAAATAAAGCCAAACGAATACGATGAATATGCCGCATAAAAACACAACCGATAGAAGTGAAGAAAGTGAAAAAAACATTCTAATCCTCCTTTTTCGGTGATTGAGCTTTTTTCTCCTGACGAAGTTCTTTTTTTCTTTCCTTCAATAAAGCTTCCAGTTTATTGATTGTATCAGCCTCATTTTTTTCGTGTTTGAGAAGTGTGGCTACAATATTTTGTGTATTAATTGCCTGGTCAAAGTTTTTGAAACTATTGATGAGAAAATCTTCCCTGCTGAGCGTGGGACGATAATTTCTGGATAGAACAGTGCCGCTATATACAATATCGGCAACTTCAATAATGTTTTTTGACAAGAGATTTCTTAGGGCCAGTTGAACAGAACTAATGCTTAATGAAGGATCTAACTTTGTAATATCAGAAGCCAACAATGGTTTTTCGCTATTCCATAGAATTTCGAGGACATCTTTTTCTCGATTAGTTATCTTGAATTTATTTTTTTTTGTGGACATTTTCATAGACCTCCTTAAAAACACTTAATATTAAGTATCTTAGATAATAAATAGAATACTATAAGGACAGTGTTATGTCAATTATGAACTATTTTGATAAAAGATAAGATAAAAAACAATTGACAAGATTGATAATAAATAATACAATGATATTACAAAAACATATAACATCATTTCGTGAGGGGATGAATATATATGAACGCAGTAATTAAAAAGTCATATAAAATATAGTAGTGTCAAACTTGACACTACTATGTTTTATATGAGAGAGAATATAATTATGAGATGCTATCCTATCTGGCTTATAAGGAGACTTATATGAATAAAGTTTTATCTTTAGTAGTAATTTTTGGAATGTTTTTTATATACTTGTATTATGCACATAATCCGTTAGACTATAGTGTTATGATAGGTCGACCTATAACTACAGAGAATAATAGCATAGCAAAGGGTGTGGATTTTACGAATTCAATCTCGCTATCTAATAAACAGGACGTTAATAGGTTGATTTTCCCTTTGATGGATGCTATATCTATTCCAAAACCAGAACTATGTGAAAACATACATGATGCGACACTATGGATTAGTGATTCTAAAGAAGGAATTACCTATTATCAAATCAACATCTGGCTAGGTGAAAAATCCATAGTTATAGAACGAGATACAGGAACATTACCGCTTCAGTATAAAAAGATTCAGGATACTCAATATCAAATATTTGAAGTAACACTTAAAAAGTACATCCCTGAAAATATGCATCGATAAAAAGTATCCGAAAACAAATATAAGTTATGTAATTAAATCCATATAGTATGCGTTATACAATCAATAATTGCTATGAGTCGTGAGTAAAAAGGGGGGAATATTGGGGGGAATGATGTTACAAAAAAAGAAGAGGCTATCAATATTTAATATAATCATTGTGATATCTTTGAGTGTTTCATTAATTTTTTTAATTCTAATGTTAAGTGAGACAAATAAAAACTTAGAAAAGTTAACCATTAAAGTCGCACAGATAGAAAAAGAAATGAAAATTACAAATGAAAAAATTAGCGAGTTAAATGTTTCCAAAACAAAAGATTTCTATGAAATTGATAATATTTATTCAACATATGATTCTAATTTTTTGAAACATGCGACAGCAAGTAATGCACCACTGTTTAGAATGCCAAACGCGAAAAGCGAAAAAATAGGCAGTGTAAATGATACGGTCTTAATTTATAATACGTATCTGGTTAAAGATAATATGAGAAATACTGAAAGATGGATATATGTTGAATATGTTGGTGAAGATAGTGAAGATATGACGACTGATGATTGTGGTTATATGCTATTAAGCGACGTAACGCTTCTGAATAATATACAAGAAACGTATACTGACATTGGTATCGGAGGAATTTATATTGGTCATCGATATGAAGATTTAATATCTAGATTCGGATTGGCCGATGATTTGATTAAAGATGATTATAAAGAATGGTACACTTATCATCTTCAATATTATCTGACTTCTTTTATTAACCCAAGAACCTTATGTGTGGATAGATTGGTTTTAGAAAAACCTTCAACGCATGACCTAACAATAAATGATGACTTATCAAGCCAAACAAATTGGGGTGAATATATAAGCTATTTTGATAGAGAATCGATTGCCTATACGATTATCGATTCAGGAGAAACAGAAAGCCTAGAAGCTTGCTTTAATGATGAAATAAAATTAATAGTTAATCATTGGAAAGGTGAAGCTCAAATTAATTCTATAGAAATTGTGAAAATGTGAAATAGCAGGAAATGAATAAGTCGATTATAAAATTGTTGTATGTTATAATTAAGATGATCAGGTTAAGATTAAAGCTTTAATTTAAGGAGGAATTTTATGAAGAAGTTTACTTTTAGTAATTATTTTGATGATCCAGAGGAAAAAATAGCCAAGCGTATGCTTTTTAAAAGTGATGATGTCATTGCTTTTGTTTTAAATATTGCAAAAGGTGAAATATTACCGGGACATACACATCTAGAATCAACTCTTTTCTTACAAGTTCTAGAAGGGAAGGCCAAAGTTTTAACAGATGGCAATGAAACCCCTTTGCAAGTTGGAGAATTAATGCAGGTTGATGGGCCAGAAAGTTTACAGGTTATAAATAGTGGTGAAGAAGTATTGCGTCTTTTTGTGACAATTTCACCTATGGGTTCAGAAGCGTTTGCAACAGATGCGAATGTTTAAGGTGCTCTGAAAATTTGAATATATAAAGGCTATTATCTGAGCAAGATATGTTTACAATGTGAGGATAACGATATGAATATTGATAATTACACAAGACTGATAAACAAAACAGAAGATTATATTGAAATAAATTTAGATAAGCAAATTTCCTTATCCGATGTTGCTAAAAACGTTAATATCTCCGAATATTACTTTCACAGGTTGTTTTCAAAATATTCGAATGAAACATTAAAACAGTTTATTACCCGCATAAAAATGGAACGTTCGGCAATTTACTTAGCAATTAATTCTGAAATAAGTATTACAGAGATTGCATTTAAGTATGGTTACAACAGTTCAAGTAGCTATAATAAAGCGTTTAAAAAGCATTTTGGTATCAGTCCTACTGATTTTCGAAAAGAGCAAGAATGGAAAAGAAATAGTAAATAACCTGACGTATAATATGGCTATATTAAATACGGAGGTGCGTTAGTAATGAAAAAGCCAGATATAACAATAGAAAACTTTAACACAAGAGTTATTTATGTAAGATTTAAAGGCAGTTATATAGAATTTAGAAAAAACAGTAGGAAACTGTTTAATCAGTTGTTTTCTTTTGCAACGGCGAACAATTTAATCATTGAAGGAGAAACAAAGGTTCTTACGATTTATCATGATAATCCGTTTATTACTGATGCAGAGAATTTAAGAACAAGTGTAGCAATGACAGTCCCGAGAAGTGTTATAATACATGAAATAGAAGATGTAAATGTAATGGAGATTAGTGGAAAGTTTGGTATTGGCCATTTTGAAATTTCAGCTCAGGAATACGAATCGGCATGGCAGTATATGTATCAGGAGTGGCTATTCAAAGGAGAAGAGAAACCTAGAGACTCATTTCCGTTTGAATTATATGTAACGGAACCGCCGAAGCGATTGAAAGAGAAAAGTTTTACAGACATTTTTATTCCGATAGAGTAATGTTGGATTATTTGGCTTCGGGTGAAAATTATATGTGAACTTCCTGAAATTT
>DDQW01000050.1 GCA_002342805.1 Clostridiales bacterium UBA2432
CCCTAGGTGTTAGAATAGTTGTCATGTAGTTGAAAAAATAGTATAGTGTCTATAGAAGACGGAGGAAAATAACACATGGCAAGTTATAGTGAAGAATTTAAAAATAGTATGATCGCACGCATGCTACCACCAAACAACGAACCTGTTTCCAAGATTGCAAAGGAAACGAATGTCAGCATCGCAACTCTACATAAATGGAAAAAGGAACACATTAAATCCGGTGAACCTATCAAATCAAGTGATACAGATCGATGGAGTAGCCAAGAAAAATTCATGATCGTTATGGAAACGGCGGGGATGAACGAAGTCGAACTTTCAAAGTATTGTCGTCAAAAAGGTATTTATCCTAATCAAGTCAAGGATTGGAAAGACGTCTGCATGCAAGCCAATGGTGGTATTGCTCAAGAAGCTTCTCGCTTAAACAAAGAGATGAAAGACAAAAACAAGGCAATCAAGGCTTTGGAAAAGGAAATTCAACGAAAAGATAAAGCATTGGCTGAAACTGCAGCCGTTTTGGTACTACGAAAAAAGCTGGATGCGTTACTGGGGACCGACGACGAGGAAGAATGACAGAACCCGAGTTGCGCAAACACGTGATGGATCTCATTGCCGAAGCTGTTGAAGCCGGTGCTCGTCTCTCCATCGCTTGTGAAGAAGCCGAAATCAGTGTTAGAACCTATAAGCGCTGGTTAAAATCCTTTAAAAAACATAATGCACACATCGATAAACGAACGATTGCTGTTCGTCCGGAACCACATAACAAACTGACGGAGCAAGAAGTTCAACAAATATTAAATATTGTAAATCAACCCGATTACAGTCATATGCCTCCAAGCCAAATTGTGCCAATGCTTGCTGATAAGGGCATATACATTGCTTCGGAATCAACCTTCTATCGAGTCCTTAGAGAACAAAAACTCTTGCAACATAGAGGGCGGAGCAAAGAACCGGTAAAACGGGAGATATCAACACATATGGCCACAGCACCCAATAGGGTTTATACCTGGGATATAACTTATTTAAATGGTCCTATAAAAGGCAAACATTACTATCTTTATATGATCTCCGACTTATTCAGTCGAAAAATAATAGCATGGGAAGTATGGGAGGTTGAGTCCGCTGAAAATGCTAGCGAACTCATACGCCGGGCAGTTTTAGCAGAAAAGTTAACTAAACGGGACCATCCCTTGGTTTTACACTCAGACAATGGATCACCTATGAAAGGTGCTACCATGCTGGAAACCCTTTATAATCTAGGTATAACGCCTTCTAGAAGCAGACCGAGAGTTAGTAATGACAATCCATATGCAGAAAGCTTATTCAAGACCTTGAAGTATCGATGCAACTATCAACCCAAAGGCTTTAAAACCATTGATGAAGCCCGTGAGTGGGTCTATGATTTTGTGGAATGGTATAACAACAATCACCGACATAGCGGCATCAAATTTCTTACACCAAATCAACGACATTCTAAAGATCATGGATTAAGCATCCTTGCACAGCGAAAAATAGTTTATGAAACAGCTAAATTAAAAAATCCGAATCGATGGACAGGTAAGACAAGGGATTGGTCTATCGAAAATCAGGTTTGGCTCAATCCAGAGAAGGAACCATCTGTGGATAATTATTTGGATGAAAGTGAAGCATCATAAATTTAAGAAAGATGGACAACTAGCTTGACAAATTCCGAAAGTCAATTATATAGGTCCAATTTCTGCTAGCTTCAATGAAATTTTTAATCTCCTTTTGATCAGCAAACATTTGATTTATGATTTCTTTTGTGAATTTATCACTATCCAAATATTCTTTTAAATCCAGATATATAACATAAGCTTCTTTAATTTTACCATTTCTGTACAAATAGCTTGCATACTGATACAAAGATTCTTTCTTCATAATATCACTATCTTTATAATCTTCTAACTCATTAAAAATATGAAATGCATGCTCAAAATCTTTTAACTCAATGTATTGTTTGGCCTCTTGATACTTAGCTTCAATCTTCATATCTTCACTATTTCTAAATACTCCAAGTCGCTCAAAGTGCTTTGCAGCATCAGCATATTTATTATCTTTAAAAAAAATTATTGCTTCTGCATATATATTTTCTTTTGTAGCTAAATCTTCTGAAACTTTTGCTAATTCTTCACTATCTTTAAAATTACCTATCCTAATAAATTCCTCATAAGCATCTCTATACTGTTCATTATTAAGAAATTCTTGCGCATTATTATATATATTTTCAGGTATAATATATAATTTTATAATCAAAGTAGCAATTACTATTATAAAACAAATACTCACTAACGTCTTAATGAGTTTATTTTTCTTACGTTTTTGATTTAACAGTATTTGATGTTGTTTTTCTTCTGCATTTCGTTTTTTTATTCTCTCGTGCTCTATTATTTTTTTCTTTTCTTCTATTTTTCTTTCTTCCAAATTTATTTTTTTTTGATTATCAATATACTCGTTTTCTTTTGCTTTAAGATATTCTTCATTTTTCATATTATTTAATTTCGCAAAATTCGCACTACAACTTGGACATCTCAATTCTTCTTTCAAAACGACTTTATTGCACCCACAAATCATGATATTATTACATATATATAGTAAATGTCCATGAAAATTATTTGTTTCTAATTCTCTTAAGTACTGTTCTTTCAACTCACCTAATTCTAATAAAGATTGCCGTTTAGAATAATCTAACATCTTCATATTCGTATCATTTACATTTATCCACCACTCATTATTTAAAAACAATATTTTTTGAATAGAAAAAACAAATATCCGAGCTCGAATATTTGGTACTTCAATAAAAAAGTTCCTTCCAAATACATTATATTGTTCTATTTCTAAATCCAAGTAGGAAACATCTTCTAAAACAGCTAGCTCTTTTTCATCTATGCTAAAACATTTTATATTCAATATAACAGCTTTCACGAATCTTTTTTCTAGATTTTCCATACTACAGCGAAGAATAATCTTACCATCATCCTGTTTTTCAACGTTAATCTTATTAATAATAATTGGACAATCTTCTTGATATTGAATAGATTCAACTTGTGATATTAATTGATTTTTTTCCATTTTTATCCCCCATTCAACTATTCGCCTAAGATATTAGTATCTACTTGTATCTATCTCTCTTGCCATCCGGCTAACCTCAATTTTGGGATTAATTTTATTCACCACATCCTGTAAAAATTTATACTCCTCATCCTTCATACTTCTACCTGTAATTATTTCCTTAATAGATACATTTGCAAAACAACTACCATCTTGAACGAATATTCTTTCTTCTTTTTCATATTTCCAATCTGATTTTTTATGGCAAAGTATCTGAATCGCCGTCTTATTAATCAATGAATCAGATATATTTTCAACCTTAAAGAAACTGTTACTATATTCTATTTCTTTGACAGTATATTTTTTTCATTAACTTCAATACATAATACTAATAATCGCACAAAAAAATAATTTCAATAATAATTCTACTCTTATGATATTCTTTTTTCAAGAGACTATCTAACTATCTTTCCATTAGAATCACAAGATTTGTTACTATATTTATGGTACAATAATGATATCCCTAAACTATATAAAAGAAGATGATTGGAATGGCTGATAAGTTTTCAAAAGAAAAGCGTAGTGAAATAATGTCCAAAATTCACAGAAATGACACCACCCCTGAGCTAAAGGTGCGTCATTATCTACATACTCATGGATACGGATATCGAAAAAACTATGAAAAACTCCCCGGTAGTCCTGACATATATCTACAAAAATATAATACAGCTATTTTCATAAATGGTTGCTTTTGGCACGGACATCAAAATTGCAAATATTATTCTTTGCCAAAAAGCAACGTTGAGTTTTGGAATAAAAAAATCAGCAGAAATCGAAAACGTGATTATAATAATATATTAAAATTGAAAGAATTAGGTATAGAACCTATCACGCTTTGGGAATGTGATATAAAACATAAATTTGAATCCACTATGAACAAGCTAGAAATTCAAATACAGTCTAATCAATACAAGGAGAGCCTACCAATGGAATTCAATTATGACCCTTCAAGCCCCCAGTCAATATTAACTTATTCAAAACAAATTGAGAACAAAACACTTAGGCAGATATTGCATTCTCCTCCAAATATTTATCACACCAAAAACAAAGGTGCATTAGGCCATGCAATAGAAAAAGATTTTTTTGGATATAATATAAACTCAAAAAAAGAAGCTGATTTTAACAAAGCTAATATGGAGTTAAAAGTCATTCCAATAAAAGAAATAAAAAAGAACAAGAATTCACCTCAACTCATTAAACGAATGGGGATGTCTGTTAAAGAACGTGTCATCCTCTCTTTAATTAACTACACAGATATACTTCATGAAACATGGGATACTACAGAATTACATCATAAACTGGACAGATTACTGATGATGTTTTATATGTACGATAAAAACGTTAATATTTATGATTTAAAATTTTTATTATCCACTATTTGGGAACCATTTGAAGCTGATCTTCCTTATTTAAAAAAAGATTGGGAAATGATTTACGAAAAAATCGCTTCTGGTAAAGCACATGAATTGTCTGAAGGCGACACTTTACTCCTTGGGGCCTGCACCAAAGGAGCTAACAAGAAAAGTTTAATAAAACAACCCAACGGCCCTGAACCAGCAATGCAGAGAGCATATTCATTAAAACGCTCTTATGTTGATTACATTTTCAATATATTCTACAGTGATAGTTTCGCCGAAAAAACTCTAGTTGTGCCAATGGACACTTATGAAAAAATTCTAATTGAATTCAATAAAATCAAATACGCTACTTTACAAGATCTTTTCCGAATGTATAATATTAGAATTAATCGAGATGCAAAACAATTTTTGTTCATGGTTACTTCTGAGTTGTTTAAATCACTAATGGGTATTACCGCGGACGAATTTAATAAAAATAACATCTCTGAAATTGAAATCAAAACGATTTTATTAAAAAGGAATAACATTCCAAAGGAAAATATGTCATTTGAACAAATCAAGTTCGATGAAATAATTGAAGAAGAAGATTGGATGCATTCTGAATTTCGCTCAAAGTTTGAAAACAAGAAACTTTTATGGATAATCTTCAAAACAGATGTTGCATATACAAAGCAACGAGAACTCGAATTAAAAGATATTCGCTTCATTGATATTTTTTATTGGAATATGCCCAATAGCGACCTTGATACAGATGTTAAATATTTGTGGCTAGATACTGTTGAAAAAATTAAAAATAATGATTTCTCACATTTCAAAAAAATGTCTGAAACTAGAGTCGCTCATGTTCGACCAAAGGCTATAAACCAAAATGATGTTCAAGTTTTAAAATCTGGATTTGTTGCTCCCAAAAAAAGTTTTTGGTTAAATAATAAATATGTTGCTGAACAAATAAGGATTGAATTATCCCAAAATGGCAATCGCTATTATTAGCGATTGCCATTTCTTTATTCTTTTTCAATTATTTTTTCAAGCTCTTTGCCAATTCGTTCTACGATACCCACAACTAATGCATTCCCCATACAAAAATATCTGAACCGAGATGACATGCCTGTATTAGTCCAGCCTTTCGGAAATCCATTTAACGCTTCGCATTCCTCTGGTGTTAACTTTCTAAGTTTCTTTGTGTGCGGATCCATAATTATGTGTGTTGATCTATTCGCGGATGATTCACTTGTCAACATTGTTCGTGCCGGTTTATCAATAGGGTCTGGAAAAGCAATCCCTCCTTCAGCAAAAACATATTTATGTCCCTCTTTATGCACTCTTGGAATCTTTTTAGGTCCTTTCATATACTTCCATTTTTCCAAGTCTTCATTAAGATAAAACTCCTCTGGAACATCTGTATCAAGAACTTTCTCAAGAGGCATTGCTTTCAATTCATCCGCTTTCAAATCTTGAGTGTACAAATCATCACCTAATAAACATCCTGCATTCCAAAACTTTAGAGCAAAATTATCTGAAATTTGCTTTATGTCATCAAAATCAAATTCAGTTCTATTTATTCTTTTTATATCGTATGCTTTTGCCGGAAATAATTTTTGAAAAACACCTTTATCAGTCACCACTACTTCGGAAGAAGCCGTTCTGATAAGCTCATTTCCATATTTGGTATCATTTTTAAAGGCAAATATAAAGACTCTTCTTCGTCTCTGTGGAAATCCATATTCGGCAGCATTAATGACTCTCCACTCAACCGAATATCCTTGTTCTCTGAAACATCCTAATATAACCGCAAAATCTCTTCCTCTTTGGGATGTAGGAGATTTCAACAACCTATCAACATTTTCAAGAAGAACAAATTTAGGTTGTTTGGTTTTTAAAATGCTATATATATTCCACCATAAAACGCCTTTTTTCCCTTCTATTCCCTTGGCCCCCGTAGAAGCAACACTATAATCTTGACAAGGAAATCCTCCTACCAGAAGTGAATGATTCGGTATTTCTTGATAATCCACATCATTTATATCAACATTTGAATGTATGTCTTTTTTTCCGAAATTAGCAATATAGCATTCATATGCGTCCTGTGTTTTTCGACTAGGTTCCCATTGGTTTGCCCACACAGTCTCAAACTCATCGCTAGCCCTCTCCAAGCCAACTCTAAACCCTCCAACGCCGGCAAATAATTCTACCACTGTTTTTTCCATCTTAGACCTCCAATAGTTTAAGTTAAAAATCACTCTTGGTAGATTATACATCAAATCCAGAAAAAGATCAAGATGTATTTCGAAAAAAAGAACATATGTTTTGTAATTACCACAATATATCTTTCTATTTAATCCTCTATGGCCGATTCTTAAAAAACGGATACCCTAGGATAACATTCAAAGCTAAGAGAACAAAATCCTTCGCCCAATATACCTTATCAAAAAAACCATCGTAAATGCTCACTTTACTTTTTCCACTAGACTAACCTCTAAATATTTCCGAGAAATTCACTTTTGTTAATTCCAATTCTTCAATAACTCGTTCATCTTGATTTCTAAATGCTCTATCTAATATTATTAAGTTGGCGTTTTCATTTATATATGCATCTTCGTTTTTCATCAATACTTTAGCAACTTCTCTACTTAAACCAATCTTTTGTAAACTAATAACTAAATCATCATTTGTTCCAAAATCAATATATTCACTCCAATCATTATTAATACTTTCACTAAAAGTTAGAAGCTTATATCTTTCAGAGAATTTCATAAAGTAATTGGATATACTATATAGGACTATATTCTCAATAGTTGATAAACACTCGACAATTATTTGATTGATTTGACTGTAACTTCCAATATAATCTTCTTCCCTTTTTAAAGAATTATTGTAAATTTTAGAAGTACTTTTACAGTGCTTAATACTATCTTGAATAATCTGATTAATACTCTCTCCGTGCATCCATTGATTTAAAATAACTGCATAATATTTTAATCTTTCTTTCTTTCCAACACCTAACTTACTTTCATATTTTCCCCAATTAAATAGTTCATGTAATCTATTCAAAAAAGAAAGTATACTCTGATAATCGATATACCTAGGATATGAAAGACCTTGCTTCATAATTGCTTGATCAATATTTACTATTTGATCTTGAGTAACATTAGAATCATCACTAACATTTGATTTTTCTTGAAACTGGCCTTCAATAACACGTAACTTCTCTTCATTTAAAAGATTCTCGAACATACTATATATTTTATTATCATAATTGCGATTTAAAATCGACTTAATCAACACATTTATTGCATATCTTGCAAGATCATATTCATCATAATTGAGTTTCTTTTTATCTAATATAGTATCGCCAACTAATAGTTTGCTAATAATCTCTTCTTTTAACCCTTCTGTTAAAACAATTTCAATTGATAGCTTTTGTTCATCAACTGGCTTCTGTATAATTGAAATGCATTTATCTACAACCTCAGTTGCTCCATCCTTTACAGGTAATATAAAAACATTTCCAACAAGATTGTATGTTTTTCTTCCAACTCTACCTACTAGATTCTTGAATGAAGCAGGTTTTCTTAGAATATAAGAGCTTTTTTTAATTGCAATTATCAAATTATCTGCTGGTAGATTTACTCCTTCAATTAACGTACTTGTACAAAAAATTGTTTTTATAATTTTCTTTCTATATAAAGTCTCTATTTGTTCTTTTATCGTTGCTGGTAAATATCCGACATGATAGGATATTCCTCTTTTTAAGAATTGAATCAAATAACACATTGGATGTATCTCCGACTTTATATCTGCTATTAGTTTTTTTAACTCTTCACTGTACCCAATGTCTTCACAACAGTCGTAATATGACTTTGAAAATTCAATCACATCATTCTTACTATCACAAAAAACTATATTACTGCTCTGATTGCCAATATAGTTTAACAATCCATTTAAATCTAAGTGTCTCTTAAGCTCTAATTCTTCGAACTCTAAACTTAAGTCATTGAATATTCGAATTTTATTATTCACATCGTCTATAATACATTTATGTTGGTTAACTGGAGAAAACAAAAATGTATCACATTCTTTATGCGACTCTAGATTTTTAGGAAGCAACTCAAAGTATACATCTGGATTAGGAATATTGGGACTTGAAAATAAAATATTAATATTACTATTTATTTTTATTGCCTCTCCAACTACTTTATAAAAATATGCAGACCTTAATCCAACTTCAGAAATCTTTTGAGCTTCGTCGACAAATAAATAATTGATAGATAAATCATTGTATTCTTTCATATGATATAGTAAGCGTTCTTGGGTATAAATCATTATATAATTCGATTCACTAAAATCTTTGATTACTGATGATGTAGTTATAACTTTATAAGACTTTTCTTTCAACTCATCTGCTATATATTCAATCATTTCACGTTTAATTTCATTAATCAAAGCTTTGGTAGGGACAACTATTACAAAATTAGCTTTAACTCCTTGTATTATTTTATGCCTAATAAAGGTTTTCATTAAAAAAGTCTTCCCCATTGATGTCGGACCCGAAAAGCTATAAAACTTAATTTTCCCCATTTTATCGTATGCTACTCTCTGAGCATGATTAAAAAATATTTCTTCATCAAACTCACTCGGTAGTTGATGAATACTCTTCTCGAACTCTTCTGCAAAGTGCTCCAATATATCAACGTTTTTATAACTTTTACATTGTGATGATAATCCAACATAATTATTTACATTTGTTAATATCGATCCCATATGGTACTTGACTTCTTCAGAATTCGGATATATTTTACTCAATACTGTAATTATATTCTGAGCAATATTTTTGTTTAAAGCTTCATATAATGAATCATTTGTTTTAGACAATAAATCTGCAAATCTTAATAAAGCTATTAATTCCTTCTTTCCAATTTCAGTTTCTACATTAAAAATATACCGAGTGTATTTGACCATTAATTCACGATATAATTTTCTTAAATACATATTTGCATGTAAATCATCAAATATCCAATCACCTAAAGTATTTAACTCTCCCATATATTCCTCCCTTAAAGAATTTTTTTCATAATACTTATTCTATCCTCATCAGCTTTATTAAATGGCATAAAATAACAGTAAATAGAATAGCCCTTTAATCCATGTTTCACAATCCTTTTTTTCATTGTTTCTACTGCACGTAAAATATCAACTTTAATTTTTTCCTCTACTTTATTATTCCATTCTTTATTTGAAATATCTTCCTCATAATCAACAGAATAACCAATAAATATTCCCAGTGCTTTTTCATGAATACTTGTTTTTTCAGTTATATCTTCTGTAGGAATTATTAATTCCATTAAGGCTTTAGCTTTTTCCTCATCACAAATCTCTTTAAATATTTCCATAGATATTAAGCCTTTTTCAATATCTACTTCATTAAGAGTATTCATTATTGAATCAAAAGCTTCTCTCGTTGCATCTAAAATATCATTCTTAACTTTTGCTTCACCAATCACAAATTGATATATCGGATTTCCATCAACATCCAATGTTGAATAAAAATGTATTCCATCAGCACCATATACATATTGATTTTTTGTTGTTTTTATCTCCATTTTACTTAATAGCTTTGGCGCTTTAAGTCTGTTTTCCAAAAAAAGATATAAAAGAATTTCACCTAATTCTCCACCTGCTCCTTTATCTTTTTCATTGTTTAGTATTCTAAATCTCTCAATTGCTTTCTTAAACAACTTCTGGATAGCACTAATATCTCCTTGAACTTTTTCAATTTCCTTTCTACTGAATACATATTGGCACAGGTTTCCTAAACAATAACCAATTAGGGCTTCATAGTTAAATCCTCTATTTTCTTTTTTTAAATGAAATATTTCAAGTTTATTCTCATTTGCCAAATCCAACGAAAAATCATGTTCCAATTGACAAAATATTTTATCAAATTCCTTGCAATTTACAGATAATGACACCAATTCTTCTAGTTTCTCCAAAGTTTCACCTCACAATCTCGTCCTCTTTAATAATACCAAAACATACCTCAACATTTTTAAATTTATCAAAAAATTCACCATACTCTTTCAACAAATCTTGTTCCATCCAGTTTTATATTTTATCAACAACATTATCTAGATTCAGTAATTACCTGTTAACATTATTTCTCATTATTTATCTCTACATACCAGATTCATTTTGGCTTTTTTCTCTCAGCAGAGTATGTGTCCACATCCCATAATTCTATTGTATAAGCATTGCTTATGTATGTTGTTGATGCAGCATCAACTAAAATTCCATATTAAGTTAACTCATGTTCTACAAGTCCACATTCAGGGAATTTCTGTAAATTCATTTTTTCCAAAATCGTTCTAATATAGGCAAACAAAATAATTTTATTGCTTTAAAGCCTTCATTTCTAATGCATTCTTGCTTCAACCAGACTATGATTTCATCTATATCTTGTATATTTGGATGAATCTCTATCTGAATCTTATCATATTGCATATTATATCCTCATCTCCTTTTAAACAATAAAAATATCTTAATCTTAATCCATAACAACTTTACTCTGCTATATGATTATCTCTCTATAAATCATTCTCAAGTGTTACTTTTCGTTGAGTCTAAAGTTATAATCATGGCAAACATGTAATATAAACTTTTACTCCTGATTCTAAACAACTAGAAATTAACGAAGATAGTAACCAAAGTACTTGAATCGCTTCGTTCTTTGGTTTCTCTATACCTCTTCGTAATTTTTCTATTTCCTTCACAACTTGAGATTTTGAAATAAAATCAACAACCAAATATATTTCTTTTTCTGAATTTGGTGTATTACTGGTTGATACGAAGTCACTAATTAAGTTATCTTTCTTACCTTTCCGGATTCTAGTTATGGCACTAGAATTATAATTTGTATCCCAAGAACTTAGCTTCCTCTCAAGCTCATCAACAGTCGGAAACAGATTTCCAATGTTCTTTTGTGCTTGTCCAACAACATCATGAAACTTTGAAGCACTAAAAGCTAAATTGCTATGCTTACTATGCAGATATCTTATAGTATCACCCTTACGTATTGATATATGATCCGCCCATTCATTACCTAAATCATCACAAATAATATAATCATCATCAACTACCAGTTTCTCTTCAACAAAACCAAACAAGCAGTTATTTTCAAATTTTTCTGAACTGCTAATAACATTTCCCTTTTCGGAGATAACAGCACTTAACTCTGGATATGGATGTAAAACACTAACGAAACTATCCAGATTCCCCAACAACTGGCTGTCCTTAAAAAGTTTTCTGTAACGATATACAGTATCAATATCTTCAAAACATATTATGTAATCCTGTCTGCCATTAATATATTTTAAAAGGCTCATCTCAATACCATCAGTAAACTTAATATAAACATTCGATAACTTATCAGATTTCAACGTTATAGATTTCTTGTTCATTTTAAGTCTGAGAGAATTATCCAATCGATTTCTCACATGATACACTTCATAATTTCCAATCATCTCTGATTCGATGCTCAATGATTTTTCAAAAGCTGCAATAACATTTACTAATGGCAATTCTCTTTTCCTGTCATTATAATATAAATATATCTCTTCAACTACATCCTCACCACTTAATTCAGAGAGTAATATAAGAATATTATTCGGTACTAACGAATCAATGGTCTCCTCAAAATATATCGGCTTTGCAAAATGATCAACATAATTATTACTTTCTTCAAACCCTTCAATCTTGGTTACCATTCCAATACACCACTCAAAATAATCTAGATACTCTGTCTTAGAACCAAGCTTATTTATTCTTGATGTATTTAGGCTTAATGTGTATCGTTCACCTTCTTCTTTGATTCTCATGTTATTAATTATTGATCTATTGGCACCAAATGTAGAAAAACTATTCTTCAAATCGAGAGCTTCTACATTCTTCTTTCTAATAACATTGTCCGATACATCCATATTGTTCATAGTAAGTTTTTCAAAACTGGTCCTATCACTCACAAGCACTTTAGACATAAGACTGTAGTCGAGATTTTCAATATGTTGCTCTATAAACTTTCCGAATCCACTAACATTCTTTTTTGAAATGACTAGATATCCGTTATACTCAATAACAAGGATATATGCGTACTTAAGTTCTTTCTCATTCGGTATCGACAGGAAGGATGGTGTTTGCTCAAGCTTAAAAATGCATAAGGAATAAAAAACCTGTTCATCACCTACATCAACTGGTTCTCTGATAATATTGGCTACATATTGACCCTTTTTTTTGGAAGAAGCCTTACGAAATGATTGGGTAATCAGATTGTTACTTAATGGTCGCTGTTGCTTATAGAAATATGCACTTTCTGGTAATTTTATATTCTCTATCATATCTTCTCCTTACCCAATATCTCCGCCACAATGTGGACATTTACAAACCTTCTGCTTGGATATTTCCCTCATAAACTCTGAACTAATAATCCCTGTCGGAAGGGCAACTAAGCCCACTCCTGAAATCGCAATCACTGATGCTAACATCTTTCCAATTGCTGTAACCGGATAAACATCTCCATATCCTACGGTTGTAAGTGTCGCAATAGCCCACCATAAAGATGCAATAATATTTGGAAACACATCTGGTTGCACACTATTTTCTGCATTATACATCAACGTTGCAGATATCAAGATTACAAAAAACATTAAGAATATTGTAGTTAATAACTCTTCTTTAGCTTCTTTCATTACTTTTCCGATTAATTGAAGTGAGTCTGAATATCGATTTACTTTGAACAACCGAAAAATTCGTGTTAAACGTACCACCCTCAAAAATCTCAAATCAATACTAATAATAAAAGGTAAGTAAAATGGTAGAATAGCAAAAAGATCAATAATTGCCATAAAAGAAAACAGATAAATAAGCCTAGCCGCCAAAGCTTTTTTTTGGGGATATTTAAGATCTGCCGTCCATATCCTCAAAAAATACTCAACGGTAAATATTGCAACCGTCATAAGCTCAAAAAGATATAACTCATAATCATATTTTGTTCTAAATCCACTAAATGATTCAAGAATTACTGATGCTATTGATGCTATTATCAAAATGATAATAGCGTAATCAAATATTTTACTCACTACATCCTCATCTTCTGCCTTTTCAATGATTTTATATATTCTCTCTTTCATACGCTACCCTTCTATGATTAACAATACTAAGCATCCCCTCATTAATTAATCTACCCAACGACTTACTTCTGATCCACTACTATCCAACAAAATCCCATTATCCGAATCACTATTATTCCAAATTGTTGTTGCGGCCATCATGAAATCTCCTGTATCTTTTAACTTTCCAGACGTCAACGTACAAATTTGATTGGGCTCTAATACATATCCTGTCGGAAAAACAAATGTTTGATATCCTTTTTCTGAGACCATGGTCCAGCCACCGATATCGATTGATTGACTACCCTTATTTTGAATTTTTACATATTCAGCTTCTTTATCTAAATCAATTATTTTTACTTGACTATCTGATATTTCAAGTTGATTTGCTACGGTCGCATCAATATCTCCTGATTCAACTAATGTATTGATTAATGTTTTTTCTGTATCTTTTTTGTTTATAAAAAGGGAAACATATGAACTTTGTGCAAGGTGTCTTCTAAGAAGTGGTTTTGTTTGAAGATCATTATATGTATTTTTACCTATAATGCCTTTTTCTAATGCAAAGGCATTTGCCTCATTCCAATTAAAATCTCCCATGGAATCATCATATCCTAAAGCTCTCAATAGAAAAGTATGATATGACTGTGCATCTAAACTTTGATCTGCTCCAAATATATTATTTCCAATCCCTTTTGATAAGCCGTTTTTAAAAGCATAATTCGTGTAAGGAATTCCCCAGCTTGGCACATCTGTAAAAACAGATTCCATATTACTCTCAACTAGCGCATCATCTTCTTTTCCAAGAAGTCGAATTAACATTACAAGACCTTCCAATCTTGTTGGCGATCTATCCAACTCAAAACCGTTTGATGTTCCCTTAAAAACATTTATTGATGATAATTTATCTGCATATATTTCAAACTCATTTGTTTCTTCTGCTTCAATCATAACATTCATTAATAGCATCGTTAGTATTACACTAACAAGTAATACTTTACTCATGTTTTTCATCTTTCTTCTCCTACCTCTCCCAAATCTCAAATCCTTGATTTCTTGCAATTCCAAACATTGGTACAATGGTGCTTTTTAACGCTTCCCCAAAGGCCTCTTCCTCCAACTGTAATCCCTTCATCACAATTTCTTCCAACTGTTTGCCACGACTGATATTATAATAGCTTTCCATTAATTTTTGATTGGATGTTGAATCCTTCATAAAGCGTATAGATCGATATTGTAACTTACAAAAATCATCTAAATACTTATCTAGATTAGGCAAGCCATCATTCTTTGCACTATTGATATTCTTAAATGTTGGGGTTAGATTCCATGCTTCATCATGTAGCACAAAACTCCATGGAATAAAATGATCGATACTCATCTGTCCATATTTTTCATAGTTTACATCGATTAAAGGTTTGCCGGTATAGATATCATCGACCGGATGAACAAAGAGAAAGCGTCGCCAATATTTTGTCGCTTGACCTAATTTTCGTGTCATTGGAGCATCTAGTTTAAACATAATATTGGGCACATTGGGATTCTTTGTCTCAATATACATGACTAGCTTATGTTGTAACCACCCAAGGATCAGGCTCTGATTCTCTCTGATATAATCCATCCATTCATCGCGGATTGTGATGCTTTTTTTACTTAAGCTCACGCTATAAAAACAAGCCGCATTCTTGCCGGACAATTCTTCGATTACTCTATTACGCTTGCTATCTAGTAATCCTCGTAATTCTTGCTTAAAAAAAGGGCTTAACAAGCGATAAGGAACCAGGTTATAAAAGTTCTTTTTTTGCTTTTGCAATTCTTTATCCTGCATCAGCTTTTCAGAGAACTCAAGTTCTTTAAATAGTTGCTCTTTTTTTATCTCTGAGCCGTATCCATAGCTTTTATTGATATAATCAATAGTCTCACCTAATTTATCTGAGTATCCAAAACTCAGTCTATACTTCACAATAGGAAACCATGCATTGACAATCATCCGATTAACAATGGCTTCAAACGATATTTCCGATCGGTCATTATGAATAACCTCTTCAATAATCCCTTTGAGCCAAAAAGCTTTATAACTTGCTGCCATAATCCCTTGATCCAGCATTTTTTCAAACCAGATGGATTTGTTATTTAATAGGTCTAAATACATTCCCTTACTCGCTTTCTTTTTTTATAATAACACTAATCCAGCCTTCATCTTCTCTGCCTTGACGGACGTCAACTGTTTCAAGGTGCTCCACGATACGAATCGGACCTAACTTTTCTAGGAGATTTTCCAGCTTTTCTTTTGTATAATTCGTGAATATTCGCCCATCTTTTTCATGATTAGAGGCTCTGCGCTTAAACGACATAAAAAAAATACCGTTTATCGCAAGAAAACTGAGATATCGATTTAATATATCGGCCATCTCTTTTTCCGGAACATGCAATAAGCTTGCACAGGCCCATAAACCGTTAAAGGTGACTTTTTTATGGAAACAAGTAACCGGATCAAAGGCCTCAAAGGTGGCAATTGCCACCTGATCTCCAATCAGTTTACGGGTCTGTTCAACCATGGCCGGGCTGCCGTCATGAGCGTATACGTCATAGCCTTTTTCCATGAAGTATTGACTATCTCTGCCGGAACCACAACCGATATCAAGAATGGTATCGCCGTGATTCAAGTATTTTTCAAATCGTTCATAGAGTCGGCCCATATCGACATTGATAGTATCCTTTATAAATTTATCAGCATTCTGGTTATAGTAATCAATTGACATCTTATGACCTCTGTATTTTATCTATCTAGCGTACCTTTGCACCAAAGGGTATAAAGGCCAAGTGTGCTAATTTGAAATGTTGTTTTGCAAAAGGAATTCCAATTATAGTAATGGCACTGAGAACTCCTGCAATCAAATGACCGATGGCAAGTTCCCAACCGACCAAGATGATCCATAGGACATTAAAAATCAATCCGCCTGCACCAAAATTACCCAGTTGAATGTTTCTACCGAATGGAGCTAGGACAAAGCCAGCAATTTTAAAACATTGCGTACCAAACGGAATACCTATAATTGTTATGGTTAATAACAACCCGGCAAGAAACCATATACCGGCTAAAATAATACCACCAAACAACCACCATATCATATTACCTAAAAAATTCATCTTATAAAACCTCTCTTTCATCTCTTTAATAATGCAAAAAAACGCACACCACTCCCGCGGTTATGCGTCTATGTTCTTTATAAATATTCGGTTTTCCCTTGTTTGTAATTTCATTATACTCATCCCCTTGCACATTGTCGCGCTCCCTAGTACTATTTTACTATTTCGCCACAGATAATGCAAGGGATCTTAATGCGTATTTTTATATTTAAATAGATAGTTTGGTGCTTGATGTTTGTATTTTGGACCTTTCATCGTTTGTTTAACTTTCTCGATATCTATGTCTCTCCGACGGGCAAATTGAAAATATTTATCTAAATCATCACTGATAATAGTATTGTTTGCATCAACAACCCCAATGAATTCAAAATCATCATCTAAGAAGGCTAATGTTGCATCCCCATGACTGTCATTACATAATAATATTCCTTCTTCTTTAAGATACCTTTTTGTTGATTGACCGACAAAACCGGCATACTGAGAAATGATTAGGTCGACCTTAGCAAGCTCAAGATCGTCATCATAACTTTTTCCGTAAAAGCTTATATGACAAGTTCCATCATAGTCCTTCTTCTGATTGACATAGTCAACTATCGGCTCTAGGTTATCAAAGAACTGAATGGCCCCCTTATAATTATCAATATAAGTAACATCAGGAATCACTAAGGAAGGACTGATATCGATGTGGCTACCCGGATATAAAGCCCTTGTTATATTAAACTTATCTGCAACCACCTTATATAGGTCTTTTCGATCCCCTATTTTTTGGATATAGTCCAGATATTGATGAATATGATTATTCATAGCCTAACCTTCCTTTCAATGTAAGCGACCTCTAGATTTTTGATTCAAATAAAGCAGCCAAACCAATAAGAGCTGCAAATCCTATGGCTGCAACTGGCCATACTATCCATGTTATTCCCCATGCCATGGTCCACAAACTCCAGCCTATATAGATAGCTGCCACTAATGGCCAATAAAATGCACCGAGTTTTTCAATACGTTTTGTTTGTTTGATTTTATGTGGTGCATAATCACCTTCACCCACGATAAAATTAAGGGCATTATACTCTAGAGAAGTCGGTATAATGATGTAAAGACCGAGACCCACCATCAGAATCAGCACAACCACCATAATCAAGGATAGCATACCCGAGCGCATCAGTAGACTCACCATAAGTAGTGGTATTACACTGGTAATGAAGAGTATGACACCTATAGAGACTTTTTTTATGTATATCGGTTTGTACTTTTTGATTTTCTCAATAAATATACTTCGAACACCATATACCAGTTCAAAGGGTGTGGCTTCTATTATCTCAAAGTCATCCTTATATTGGTTAATTCGTATGAAAAACACAACACCTATCGCGATCATGACAAAGAGTATGGTTAAGCCAATAGCTGCGGCTGCATCAGATGTCAGATTAAACTGTTCATATTCAGAGAGTGCAAGTAGAAATAAAAGGGGTAAAAACGAGAAAACACATACCAATACACCTTTTGAAATGAATTTTGATGCTTCCGTTTTACTCTGAACATAAAGCAATGCCTCTTCTAAGGTTACCCGCTTCACATCTGTATCTACATCTTCATTAATTTCCTCGTCTTCTTCAATGTCATCTTTTACTAGATAATCCGTAGATACTCCGAAGATTTCGCTAAGCATAAGAATTTTATTCAGGTCAGGTATACTTCTGGCACTTTCCCATTTAGAAATAGACTGCCTTGACACATTCATTTTTTCAGCAAGTTCTTCCTGTGACCATCCAAACTTCTTTCTGAGTTTTATTATTTTATCTGCTAATATCATATTAATTCCTCCTATTTATGTTTTGATGGTCTAAGTTTAACAAATATAGCAGTTGCATACTATCAAGCCGCCTTTGAAATATGTCAACCAGCAGTTACATCTTATGATATCGCCTTCGTTAGAGGACTTAATTCATCCATAGGTAATCATCTTTTAGAGTTTAAACATTTTTTTACCTTCCAAGTTCTTTCTTTTACCACTTAAACTTAGCATTTTAATGCAACCTTCCTCATTTTCTTTAAATTTAATGAAAACAGGAAAGGATTCTAAATAAAAAAGCCTCCTATCTCCAGTCTTTACAGGTAAAATTCTAATATTTGGCCAGATCAAGTCACAAACCAAATTGGAATCAAGAAGTTTTACTGTACATTCTAACTTTCCCTCTTGTTCTTTGTACGTTCCGCAATATCTTTTCTTTTCTTCCAAAGTTAAGTCTCTATTCTCAACAACTGAATTTAATTCTAGGAAATTTAAAATTTGTTGACGATATTTATCCCATTCACATGCTGAATTTTCAACAGCTAATTTGTTGAATTGATACTTTTCAAAAAGTTGATTGGTAAAGGTCTGATAATCCGACCAGAGTTTTATAACTCCTATCTCCCCTGTTAATCCACTTTCCTTAACATAAGGCGTCTGAATATCCGAATCAATAAACCACTTTTTCCAAACATCACCCCTACGCTTCCAAACCCTTCTAATAGAACGGTCAGCATCCTGCTGATGAAAATAAATCAGCGCTGGATTTAGTGGTTTAATTATATCTTCAATTTCCTGCACAAAATCTGTTATTATTACTTCTTCAAGATTATTCTGAAAAAGAATCCTAACAGTATCTTGCAAAAGATGACTTTCAATAATGTGTACTTCTTCAGATTGTCTTACTCGTTCAACAAATTGTCTCCATATTTTCGGAATTGTTCCTATAAATCTTTCTCTTTCTGCCTGTGAACCGAACACTTCCACATCTTCCCCATACTCTAAAGGATGGTTAGTTTCTTGCTCATGGTACCACTTAACATTAATCCCATTCTCTTCAATCTGGTTTGCTAAAAATTGAGCTGTTGTTGATTTTCCTGAACCAGTAATCCCGTCAATTAAAATTAACTTTGTATTTAACATATATGAGTCCCCCCTTGTCATTGATATCTTTCCCCTTTTTATAACAAAAACAATTGTTGCTAACAAGCTATGGTGTTTCTTCACCTATATATTCAAAATGAGAATTCCCATCTTTACCGTCATATGCAATTAAGTATTCTCCACTTCCACCTGTATATTCAACAACTATCTTATACTGGGGAGTACCTTCGGGTCTAAATACTTCTAACAATAAAGCAAAATGATCTTGCGTATTTGTTTGCTCAAAAACGATATCTTTTTCAATCAATTGGCCATCTTCAAAAGTTACCTGTATAACTTTTAACTTAGAGGAATTATATGCCGGTACAAGTAAAAGTTCTTGTCCGTTTTCCTCAAGTCGAACTTTTTCTATATATTTGATTTTATTTAACTCATCTTTATTTGGCTCATTTACTATAAGCATTGCCATATCATCCGGCATTGCTTTTTCATACATCCGTTCTATTTCTTTAAGCGCTGTATTATCATGTATATTTTTGTCTTCTGATTCTTGATCTATACATCCTGCTAAGAGAACAATGAATATGAAGAGAATAATATATCCTCTTATGAATGGATTGCTTCGTTTATGCTTTACCATTGAACTTCTCCTTTGATATTATGTCGTTGAATACCACACGATTCAATATCGTCCGGTTTAATCAGACGATACTTTAAAACTACTCTAATATCTTATAGCCCGTTGCAGGGCCATTTCCAACTTTAATAATCCTGCCAGAATCACGAAGTTTATTGAGTAATTCTATAGTCTGAGATTTTTCCAAATCAATATGCCTCTGTATCTCTGCTCTCTTAATCATAGGATGTTGCCTAATTAAATTATATATAATCTTTTCTTTATCCGATGAAAAATTTGTATCTTTATATTCTGTATTTATTCTTTCAATCTGACTTAATGACTCTTTAACGTAAGGTAAAACAACTACTATCGCATTCTCACTAACCAAAAAACTTGGTTTTATTTCTTGATTCATGTATTGCTCTTTTATCCGTCTTATACCAGTAGCAAGTTTTTCAATAACCTTCAATCGCAGAAAAATATCTGCAATCTTTCTATTTCTTGGTTTTGATAATTTACCTTCAATATATTCTTCTTTTAGCATCCCAAAAGGCAGTCCTCCTGGAGAGATAATTTCTATTCTATTGGAATAAAACTCGATTCTAGCATCAACTGCGACTGAATAGTCTCTATGCACCAGCATGTTTGCCACTGCTTCTCTATAGGCAATATAAGGCACATCTTCAACAGTCTTCCTATACGCTGATTCAATAATCTCCCCAACGTTAATATGTTTTTTATAAAAAGACATACAATCATCAAATTGTTTTAGGACTGAGCTGGAATCCAATGTCAATCTATCTTTTATTCTACCTACACCGGTATCTGCAAAAGTAACAAGTTGAACAACTGAGTTATTAATAGGATTTTCATCCGAAAGCAGTGCCGCTGCAATATTGTATTTATCATTATGAATCAATTCAAGCGTGCGCATCAAATCATCGGATAATGAAGTAATTTGAAAATATTTTTTCATTAATGTTTCAAAATAGTTAAAAGTCAAAGTTTGTACTGGTGATACCAAATCTTCATATCCTAAATTTCTCCCTAACAATATCAGATTCTGATTTGTTACTATATCCGTCTGAATTGTTGATGTATCGCGACGCATATATGACTTACCCTTATAAGTGTAAGGGGTATGATCGCCTTTATATACTTTAATCAACAGAATCTGTGAATCTCCAATTTGATTCACTTCAAATTCATAATATGGGCTTGGTATAATGGCATCATTAATAGCATTCTCTATACTCAATTTCAATTCATTAATCTTATCAACATCAACACCAACAACGGTACAATCATCTTTTACTCCCAATACTATGTATCCATCATGAAAATTTGCATACGCACATATCGTTTTCAAGATTGTCTTTGAATAATCTTGCTTATATTCTACATTCTTGGCTTCACCAGTCAATTCCATTAATCGTCCACTCCTTTCGGTCGATTTATTATCGTCCGGTTTCATGTTATCATATAGGACTCCATATATCAATATCTTATGTAAATATTTCAGCCAAACTGACTTCAGTCCCTCTGCAAAATTCCTCGTAACTTATCACATAGTAAAATCATTTTCATTACTCGAATTCTCTCATAAGGTCCATATAGACCTTCTTGTCACCACTGTCCTTATAATTGGGTATATTCCCTAATCGCCACACGGATACATCATAGATGCCAAACATTTTTGCCACTTGTATCTTCTCTGCAACGCTTCTGGCATCTTCGTACCATATGACATTATTCAATCCGGTCTGACTATTATAATAGGTGGCATATGGATTCCTAGATGTTGCTCCATAGGCAATGTTGGTTCCGCCATCAATTAATCGATTATATAGCGTGGCATAGGTTGGCGAATAAGCGCTTTGATTGACCACATTACCTTCACTATTTGTCTTCCATTGAGCTACATCAAAGGAAATCTGAAGGCTTAGCTTTTTTAATGCTTCTTCATCGTTTTGATTTTCTGTCAGATGCTTAAGGGCATTATAGACCTCTTCCAAGGGTGCTAAGGGTGTCGTTGTAATCCCCATAGCCATCTCCGCTTCAGTTAATCTTTTGGCTCCAAAGTCATGGGCCATCATAATGGTCTGGTCTGCAATCGTATTAATCGTGGCATAATCGTAGCCATCATAATAGACTTGTGGCTGAACCATGACCGTTAAGCTCTTGGTCTGCGCGCTAAGTTCTTGGTCAAGGGCACGTAAAAAACTGATAAAACGGCTTCTATTCTCGCTTCCTCTTAATCCTTCAAAGTCAATGACAAGGCCGTCAAATGCCGGATGGGTATCCAGCATGTTCATAATAGATGTAATGATTTGAGTCTGAGTCTCTTTACTAGCAAGTAAATTGCTTAAAAGATTTTCTCGATCATCGGCATAGATGCTTAATCGTACTTCTGTATTTTCTCGGTCTGCCTTTTGAAGGGGTTCTTCATATCCTAGGGGAAACTTATTCTCAACTACAATTCTCTGATCTTGGGTCAAGGTAAGATCTGCCCAACTGAAGCTCACCACATCAAAGCCCTGCATCAAATCTATTTGTCCATAGCTATTATCCCGGTAAAAAACATTGGTCTCATCTAGGCCATTATTTGTCTTCTCATACATACGAACCAAGATAGCTGCCGCTTCTTCCCGCTTTGCCCATGCATTGGGTGCAAAGCGGCCATCACCGACACCATTAATGATGCCAAAATCTTTAAGCATGGTAATATAGCCAACATTTTTAGTTACGTCCGTAAATGAGCTCGTCTGATTATTCATACGTTCCGCTAGCCATCCATAGCCTAGCGTTCGAACAATCATGATAGCCATTTCTTCTCGTGTAATAGCTTCATTGGGTCTAAAGGCTTGGTTGGCCTTTGTTATAACTCCGCGTTCTAGGGCTGTTTCAATGTACCCATAATGCCAGTCTGAAGAATTGACATCTATAAAGGTCTCTTGACTAGGCCGCGTCTCTTGCCAACCCTGTAACTTATATAAAAAAGCGACAAACTGGGCCCGACTTAATGTTTCCCCTAGCCCGTACTGATTATCTCCGATTCCATCGGTTACCTTAAGTCGTCGTAGGGTATTGATATTTTCTTCGGCCCAATGGCCAATCGGAACATCAGAAAAAGCCTCAACATCAATAGCAGAAGCTTTCGTATTTAATTGGACTACAAGTAAGAATACTATAAATAGCAATATGACTTTTTTCAATCTTAACCCTCTTTCCCTTCATTCATCTTATATTAATCAACATCATAGTTGACGATTTCGACACCACAGTGATCGGCTTTGGTATTTAGCAAAACGATACCTGTATTGTTTTTGATAATTAGCTGAAGTTTACCGGTCAGTGCTTCTCTTATGGTATATGACATGCGACCATTGTTTGGGGCAACCAATTCTTCTCCGGGTGTCAGACTTCCTTTAATTTTCAACGTTAAGGTATTACGCTTCATAAGAATGTAGAATTGATCTTTATTACATTTAACCACTTTAACTTTTGCATTGTTATAGGTTGCAAAACGATACTCTTGACCATCAACTATCACGTTGCAAAAGAATCCTTGAATCGTTCTGCCAATCAAAGGAACGGTTGCGATTGAGCAACAAAAACTAATGTTATCCTTATCAAAGTGATTGGATTGAATCCATATATATTTTTCAGGAAATGACCTTCCCCAATCTTTTTCAATATACCCTTTACCATGATTGAAATCTATAGATTCGCCATTGATTATAATCTCCCCGTTAAGCGAATGATTCATACTAACGACTTCATGATTACACTCTAAGTTAGGAATATAATTAAAATAGCCCATAATATTGGGATTCAAAAAAGTTCGCTCCAAATCTGTTAATGCTCCGAAGTTTATTGCACCCTCAATAAGGCTGGTCTCATCTTCAAGATAAATACTTATTTCATTTTTTGAAAAGTAGCTATCCCCGATTCTAATTTCAAAGGGCCGATTATTATAAGAAAATTCATCCAAAGTATATTTAAAGTAAAAAGTTTTATGCTGATTGTCTTTATCTTTATAGATGCATTGAATAAAGGCATGAGGGTCCTCATCATTGAAGCTGACGCCGGATATAAAGCTTATGGTGTTCTTTTTATCTTGACTCACCTGTTTATAGTACCAACCCTCAAAGTAATGTTGACTTTTCCATTGATTGACGCCTTGAAAATTCGTTTTATTATAGTTTAATTTCATCGTCTCACCACCCATTTCTTTACATATGTTTACTTTTATCACTTATTTTTATTATATCTCAACTCCATCTTTTTGTATACTTTCTCGGTATCCGTCAATTTAACAATGGGCATAACTATTCTGACCTCTTCATCCATATCCTCATTTTTCCAATATACCACCATATGCACTTTTGCATTATGAAGCACATATCCTTTATCCATATAATGTTTTAATTTTTCTTTGAAACTTTTTGAAAATGCCAGTACCTGTTTACCCAACTGATTATTGCAGCCCCGTAAATCTACGTATAGTTCATCACCGCTTTGTAAGTCAGCTACACGCTGCTGAAATTCTTCCTTTGCGAACAAGCCAAGAAAAATATCTTTATAGCCTAACTGAAAACTTATACTTGATTGTGTCTGATAATTATTGGTTACCTCTGAAACCCTAATCCCATCAATACCGGTGTATTTATTGTTAAGGTAAGAGCCACTATCTTCAGCGACAGCTGATAAATTCATGGTCTGCATCTGTTGAAATTTTGTATGTAAGCCTATATCACGATAGTGTATAATCAATGTTTGTTTTGCTCTAGTCATTGCAACATATAAAAGGCGCTTTTTCTCATCACTTGTGTCTTTAAATCTATCGAGCATAATAATAACCGTATCAAACTCTCTTCCTTTTGCCTTATGCATGGTTGAGACTTGTATGGCATCATTTTCTGAATATATAAAATCTTCAAGTTTTGATTCTCTGAGGAATATTTTAAAATCCGAAACATATTTGTGCTCGCCTGCCAATACTTCAAAGTCTGAAAACAAACGTTTGCATAAGCCAATATGCTCACTTCGGGCATACTTTTTTAGCACATTATATTTTGCATTGCCCCACCTTTTATATTCAATGGTGTGATCTGATTCCGACAAGTTTAAACACGTAAGAAAATATCTTATTTCATCTAAATTTATTAACTTAATTTCTTCTGAGCTTTGTATCAATTTAGCCTGTATATGACGATCAAGTAACCTTCCTGTAATCTGTAAGGCTTCATCATTGGTTGTTGTCAGTATACACACAGAGCCTTTAGCACCTTTAGAAACTAATTTATCAACAAGGCCTTCTAACATATTATCGTGATGATATCTTATAAGCTCGATTTGGCCATTTGTTGGAGATTTTGCCATAATAGGCGTCTGCTTCATCCGATTCCCGATATACTTTGTGTAGGCATTAGAAAACTCAACAAGATTTGAGCAGCTTCGATAATTGTCTATTAGCTCGTAGAGTTTTGCCCCTTTTGCCTGTGATATTTTCTTCAAATATTCTGACTTAGCTCCACGAAATTCATAAATATTTTGATCATCATCCCCCACTGCGATAATTCGCATATTGGAATTTTGCATGGTCATAGCTCTTACAAGTTTGAATTCATGTTCATCCATATCTTGGGCTTCATCAATGACCATAACTGTTTTTGTGATCCTGGATTGTTCAACTTCGCCTTTCATAATCAAAGTAGCTGTTTCATTGACTATACTATTTGACTTTTCTATATCACCAACACGTCCGAGTATATCAAAACAAAAGGAATGGAAGGTCTTAATGTCAACATAATTTGCTGAATTTCCGATAAGATATTTTAAACGTCGCTTAAACTCAACCGCTGCAGCTCTTGAGAATGTAACCATAAGCAACTGCTCATGTTTCACATCCTCCATTAAGAGTAATGATGCCAATTTGTGGACTAATATTCTTGTTTTTCCACTCCCCGGACCTGCTGCAACGACAATGTACTTGGTCTCTTGGTCATTCACGATTTCAAGCTGAGCCGTAGACAACTCGCCGAAAAGTTGTCTGAATTTGGCCGGACTAATATTACGGCGGATTTCATTGCCTTTTGTTCCTTTAAAATATTTGGCTAGGAAGGTTTGATAATTGAGTGTAAAATAGTCATCCACAAAGCGGAGAGCTGCTTCATAGTTTTCCAGCATTTTAGTGGCATATTCTCCGACAATATGGATTTGATGGGCTTTTTGCTCGTAATAAGTCTGCAATTTTTTGTAGTCATCAATTTTATATTGAATCCGGTTATCTTCTTCTAATCTTTCGATACTTAAGGCATTATAAATCACCAAAAATCCACCTTCGATTTTTAGCGCTTCAATTCTAGATAGATAATAGAGTGCATCTTCGATTTCTTTCATCGTCGCTTTTGCCTCGAACATGCGATATTCTTGCATATATTTTTCTTTAAGCTCTAACACTGAAAACTCAACAACACCTTCAGCTTCCGGATGTTCATCATTTTTATCGTAAAGATATTTCAATATAAAATCAGCAATGGCAACTCGTTTTTCTAAGTCTTTAGTTAAAGTGTCTTTATCTTTCATAAAATAAATTCTGAAATGATTCTTAGAATGTTTTAAGCCTTCTTTTTTGATGGCATGGATAATGGATAGATAGTTTAATATGGTGATAATTTTATCCGGTGTCACTTTTTTAAGCTCTCTAGCTTCTGCTTTTTCATTGATTTCTTTAATGTTAATGGTTCCTTCTTCCTCAATAACGTCGTAGAGAAAGGCTTCTAACTCCCGATGCCATCTAAATTGATTGAGGGCTTTTTGCTTGGACATATCATCCTGTAAAAATGCTGCCAAATCTTTTTTATCCGCTAGAATTTTCTCTTCTTTAAGAAGTCCGACTATATGAATGACATCTGCTTTCTTAATGCCCAATTGATCACTAATATAGTCAATACGCATTTCACCCATTTCATTATTGGGATTTTTTCTGCTTCTGGCTGCAATCAACTTTGATACAATCCGTACCGCAAGTTCTTCTTCCTTGTCATCAAAGCGATTGGAACCTCGAATTCTTTCTGCTGCTTCTTTCACACTTTCTGATAAAATACTGTCTGCATAAACTCGTGGACTATTTTGTCCTCTTTTGACATAGCCGGCTTGTTCAAGGGCAGCAATGGCTGTTTTTACACGCGTTTCAATATCATAAACGCTATCATCCCAGCCGGCTTTTCTTGCAATCTCAAGGGCAGATTTTGATACTCTTTTTCTGAATCTGGTGATTTCCTTAACTGCACGCCAGACATTACCTATTTCATTAATATTGAGTTTGGTCTGATTCAAAAGTGTAAAGTGACTGTTTAAATCCTCATCATTATACAGAATAAAACATTTTGCATGAATATTCTGATCTCTACCTGCTCGACCTGCCTCTTGAACATAATTCTCCAATGAATTGGAAATCTGATAATGAATAACAAGACCTACGTCTGATTTATCGACGCCCATTCCAAATGCTGATGTAGCTACCATAATATCCACGTTGCCTGCCGTAAACTGATCTTGATTATGTGACTTCTCTTTTTTATCCATTTTTCCATGATAGGCTTTCGCACGATATCCATCTCTCGAAAGTCGTTCTGCTAACTCTTCTGTTTGTTTTGTTGATGATGTATATATAATGGTTGGACACTCATGTGTACTTACAAGGCTTCTTAATCGATCATATTTTTCATCATTACCACATTTAATCACTTTATGGCTTAGATTTTTCCGTGCTGCACTCGCCGTGAATAAGTCAAGGTCAAGGTCGAGGTTCATTTTAAAGTATTCTCGAATATCATCGACAACATTCTGTTTTGCTGTTGCTGTAAAGCACGAAACAGGAATCATTGTTTCCAATTGCTTTTTCTCGTAGATATTTCGTATAAACTCTGCAATATAAAGATAATCAACTCTAAAATCTTGTCCCCAAGCTGAGAAGCAATGTGCTTCATCTATAACAAAACGTTCGATTTTTCTACCGAGCAATAGTCTCTCTATCGATTTTGACCGAAGTGATTCCGGAGAGATATATAAGATCTTGGCTGAGCCATCTTCAACACGTTCTATAGCTTTTGCGCGTTCTATCGGATCGAGTAAACCATTAATAGTAACCGATTCTGTAATTCCTTTTTCCTCAAGATTATCGACCTGATCTTTCATCAAGGATTGTAAGGGTGATATGACAATGGTTAAGCCTTTTGTTGCTTTTCCGGCCATCAGTGCAGGAATTTGAAAAGTAAGTGATTTTCCTCCGCCTGTGGGAAAAATGGCTAGCAATGATTTTCCATGTAAAGCAGCCTCTACAGCACGTTCCTGCAAGGGTACTCCATCAAATTCACGGTAAGCATCATATCCGAAATAGTCTTGTAATCCTGCGACAGGGTCTAATGCTTTTTGGCAATATGGACACCCTGTAATACACGGTGTGTTTCGCAAACGACTTAATATATTTTCAACTTCCGGGTATGAAAACAAGACCCATCTTGGCGTGATGGATGACTGATCATCTGCATAAATAATAGCTAAAGCATAGGCTAATTCAACTGGATTTTCTCTTATGAGCCTATGCAAATCAACCTTGTTACAGATAAAATCGTTGAAATGGCTGAAAATAATATCCTCGAGATCTTCAGTTGATAAACCGCTTTTTCCAATATATTGAAAAAATGCTTTAAATTCATAGCGCTCTCTTAATAATCTGCAATAAATTTCTTGCATCCAAACTTCAAGATTATTATAGGCACTAAGACAATCAAAAAACAGATCTTTAGCTTGAACAGAATCGTTAAGTGGATTATTTAACTGTTCTGTATGTAATTTGCCATCTTTTACGAGATGGTGATAGGGTTTTTTAGGGAAAAGAAGAGGTGATAGCAATAAGGTATCAATCATTGGAAATTCTTCAATCATTGGCGCCATTCTTTTTATATATTTTAGATCATGCTGCAAAACATTGTGTCCACACAGAAAAGAAGCTCCTGATATAAACTTAAGAAACTCTTGAAGATTACCTGTATGTAATTGTCTTCCTGAATTACTTGTTGCACCAAAGTCTCTAATTTTTTCAGTCTCTATAGAAACTTCCGTGTCAAAGAAAATTATATCTCCCATATGCTTTCCTCTTAATATATTATTATAAGTATAATACTAAAATAATCAGGTGGCAAGTATCTAGGTTTAATCCGTCAAAAAGGAACAAAGAGGCTACGCCTCGTTCCGCCTCGTGGATTGTTTATGGAGGGAAAGGTCCTTGACGCTTTCTGCTACGTTTCAAGGCAGAAAGCTAAAGTAGGACTTTCCTAGAGCAAGGAACAAAAAAGCTCACCACATTGTGATGAGCAAATTTGTTATCGATTGGAATAATATTTTTGATTTGGACTCTTGGGTTTGTCCGGAATTGTTAATTTTAATAAACCGCTTTTAATTAATGGATTAAGCACCTTCTGGCTAAAATAACTTCTGCTCTTTATATTCAAAAATTTTTGAATTTCCAATCTTGTTTTAGGTTCTTTGCAAAATTCTATTATAGTCTCTGTGGTATCTTGAATTTCAGCATGTTCACTAGCATGTTCACCCAACTTATCTGTCAAAGGAATTATAGTCTTAAAAACATCTCCTTCATTGAACTACCCACCACCTAAACGTCAGGCGTTTTGAAGTGGGGGATTCCTTGTTTAAGGAATCACTCACGTTTGCAAAGAGTTTGCCTTTTAAGTTTCCCCTCTATTGAGGGTGGCCTTATCCAATGAATAACAGTTGCTATGCAACTGTTATTCTTGCTGGGTGGTTCAAGCACCCATTATCCCTCAACCTCTTAATGAGTATTGGGAGTACATTTGAATCATGTTTTCTCATGATGTTTAGTGACCCATTAATGTCACTATTAACTAAGAGTCCGTCGTTGGTTTTAAACAAACCACGTTGGATTCTTCTTTTTTTGTTGTAGTATTGCTTCGTCAATGGTTCAAGATCATAAGCACTAACACCTGAAGTATAAGCTTCTTTAACCATGACAACATCGATACCGGTTAATTGTGCCTTGTATTTTATGAATTCAACCAACTTTTGGACCGGTATCTGTACAAACCCTTTAATGGGCGATTGTTGCTTGATGCCCTTAATATCACCAATGACAATGGTTGAACACTTTTGTTCTTTGGCAAGATTAATAACCCTTCGACTCACTTGATGAAGAGCATCATGCATGTAGTAGCCACGTTTTCTGTTGAGTTTTTGAATACGTTTTGTACGTTTGAATTTTTTATTGCCGGTAGCTTTCATCTGGATCCTGGTGAGTCGTGCAATCTCTTTATTGTAGTATGCATTTTTTGATTTAAGTGTTTTGCCATTAATTAAGACTTGTTTTTCAGAGTCGCTAAAAGAGATAGCACAAAGATTATCTAAACCAAGGTCAATTGCCATAATATTATGCCATGATTGCGGTTTAGAAGCCTCTACTTGTTTATAGATCACCAATAGATACCATTGACCTCTAACCGTGTCCCATATCCATTTAGCTTGTTGTATGGCGTTCATGTTCAGATGCTTCAACACCCATTTAGGGAGTGTTAAATTTAAACTGTTGACATCAAACGTTGAACGCATCGCTTTGGAAAGGGAGAGTTTTAAGGTCCGCTCATGTACTCTAATGGCCAAATTAGTAAAGATGACTTGATTCTTTAAATTTTTGTGCTTATATTTAGGCTGACGTGGTTGGCCAAGGTATTTGCTTGGGTTCTTTTTGTAATCCTTACTGGCAGTAAAATAACTTTTCCAGTTCTGCTCTAGAACCTTCAGGCATTGCTGATAAGTATGGGAGTGTAAAAAACCTTTATGCCAATTGGTTTTTAGAAGTGATTCCATGTCGTAATAGTTTTTATACCCATTAGTGATACACTCGTAGTTGGCGATATTATACAATTTCGTTGTATGAAAAGATAATTCTTCAATTATCGCCAGTTGCTTTGTATTTAGTTTTGGGTAATATTTAAAACTTAAACGCATGGTTGCTCTCCTTCCAACAGAACTTATGTTCTATTTTAACATAACATAAAAAACAAATAAAGTGTCAGCAAGAGTTGGCACTTATAAAATTCATCTCACACTTGTAGAAGAGGGAGTCTTCTTATATGTTAATGATAAATTCAGGGTCTGCACCAGAACATATCTTGTTGTATTTATAAATATTTCTAACCCCTGAACCAAGCTCATCAACCCAGCCGATTTCTTTAAAGAACTTGGCTATCGCTCTCTAAAGATCTTATCTCGTATATTTACCCGCTGATCACCTTCAAGATAATAACTTATCATTGAGATGCTTTTTTATTTATGACTTTTCATTTTGCAATTCCCAATGCTCCTTTGCATGATCATATATTTCTTCTAAAGACATGTCCTTAAAAATATCTTCTTTTAATTTCAAATAATCTTCCTTGCTAACACTCTCAGTCTCACGAATCAACCTTAAATAATTACTGTTTTCATTCAATAACATTACTATCCATCTCTTTTCTTAGGAAATCTGTAAGGTTTAACTTCTATATACATTATACCTTTCTTTTTTATCATATTCAAGCGCTTCAGCGTGTCAGCAACCACACGCCTAGCACGAGAAATGCCAAGGCCCAGATGTAGAAGAAGATGTCTGTACCTTTGACACCCATGTGTGTTTCAAACCATTGGATTTTTTTGATCTTCCAGATGGTCGGTGGTTTTGTTACGGTTAATATAATCACCAATGCTGAATACACAAATGCTAAAATTGCCCATATTGTCATAATTTTTTCCTCCATTTCTTATCCTAATCCTTTTCGTATTTTGGGTGCCAAGATGAAAAATACCATCATACTGATTCCAAAGACAATACCTGCATAGGTCATAATATCAAGCCAATCGCCTTGACCGGATAGGACCAGGTCATTGCCTTTGTAGGTCCAGTAGAAGGGAATCCAGTAAAACAGTTTTTGCCACTTATCTGCTAGAAGTTCTTGGGCCGCAATAGACCCAAATAAGGGCATAAAGAGTAGTTTCATGTTGCCGGCTGCATTCATAACGTCATCATTGTTAATTCCTTCAATAAAGCCGACAAGTACGCTGATAATACATGATGTCAACACCATAATCAGTGCATGCAAAAAGTTAATATCTCTAAAGCCTGTGATCACCAGAAGCAGGATACTTCCTACGACGGGGACGACTACGCCGATTAAACTTTTGCCGGCAATAAAGCCCAGGCGTGATACAGGCGATAAGTGGATGGCCCGAATGGTACGGTCTGTTTTTTCTTCCACGATGTTTAAGGCAATAATCATACCGCCTAGAATGGATATGAAGATAATTCCTGCATTGACCATGAGTTTTTTGAGTGGCGGAATCTCCCGACCAAAGTCGACGATTTC
>DDQW01000051.1:0-42851 GCA_002342805.1 Clostridiales bacterium UBA2432
ACGTAAATTCCCATTAAGTGACAATTCACCGAAAAAAATACATGACTCAATTCGCTTACTCACAACTTGTTCATCCTCTACTAATAGTCCGAGAGCCATGGCCAAATCATAATGTGTTCCACGCTTCTTCATATCCGCGGGTGCCAAATTAAAGACAATCTTCCCTTTTGGTATTTCATATCCGCTATGTATAACCGCTGCCTTTATACGCTCACTCGATTCCTTAATCGCTTGATCTGCTAAACCAATCATCGCCATCATTGGTTTTCCAAAAGTTGAATTGATCTCAATATCGATGGTACGTGCATCAACACCTTGCAGAACAAAGTTTTGCATTATTGTTGACATAAGATTTCTTCATCCTCAATAGTTGTTGCAATTTCTGTATATTTTTCATCTTTATTTGGCGATTCTTCTTCGACAAATTTTTGATAAGAGCGTTCACGCTCCTTATTAAAATGGTTTAAGATTAAATCACGATTAAGCTCAACAAATTTACTTTGTTTAGTAAGCGCTCAATATAATACCGGCTATCTTAATTGAGAGTATTTAGCTACAATTAAATGATAGTGAAATACTCCAACTCCAAAACAAGGCCTTAAATTTTACACCTTTCTTTCATGTGATCTGACCAAGGCATTAGCATATCGAGGACCTCTGATTGATTCTTGTAACCAGGCATGAAGATTAACAACGTCTCAAGATACTTTAAGATATTTAAGTTGTTTGCTTTTGCAGTCTCTACAAGACTATATATAATTGAACTGGCTTTGGCGCCTTTAACCGTATCATGGAATAAAAAATTCTTTCTCCCAACAGCATATGGACGAGCAATATTTTCGGCTAATTATTCTCATATAAGGATAATTAGCCGAACGAAGTATCCGCCTCTTTACAATTGGGAGAAATTATGTGTTTAACTAGGTTATGTGCTGTTGATGCATAATAATGCTATCATAGTGTTCTAACTAATACATAAGGAGGAAAACTATGAACCAACAACTAATTCAAAGCTATGTTGAATATCTTAAAGAAAAAGGATATTCACGACAAACTGTCCATGCGTATTCCAAGGCATTGGAGCAAGCGCCAGACACCTTGAATACGCAGGTACCGCAAGAACTATATGAGCACATAAATTATGTGCTAAAAAAGAGAAATGAACACTTTTCTGTTGGTGGCTATCATAACTTTAAGCCTGCTTCAAACTTGCTGTTCTTGATGGTATCAGGAACGACCATTAAGGAATACACCAGAAAACACACTAAACACTCGGTAAATGATGGGATTCTTGATGAGTTTTATAGATACTCAACTGAATTTAAAAGCATGATTGATATGTCAGCATTAGCCGAACGTCATCATGTTTCAGAATTTCTCGATCATATCGGCAGTATTCCAGATGATTGGTCAGAAATAGCAGCCGAGGATTTGAGAGATTATGTCTGCGATGTATTTTCAGAACTAAAACCATCGAGTATGGGTAGATATATAACCTCTCTCAGAAACTTTTTCAGGTTCCTTGAGTATAGCGGAATTCAGGTAAACCAATCTGTTCTGAATCTACCACTAGCACCTGCCGATTGGAATAAGTCCCATATTCCTGTCATCTTAACTCCTGATGAAGAAGCACGCCTGCGTTTACACTATGATACAAGCACTCCTGAAGGTACACGTAATACAATAATCATTCGTTTGATGCTTGATCTAGGACTCAGATGTGCTGAAGTAGCCGGATTAGAGCTGACTGATATCCGATGGAATAACGGTACAATTCATCTTGAAAACACCAAGAACAAGCATAGTCGTGAGCTACCGATTCCAAGGGATTTGGGGCTTGTTCTGGAGGATTATGTGATTAATTGTCATCCACATACAGACGACAATCATCTTTTTCAGCGTAAGACTATAAATGAGCAATACGTTGCAATGTCACGCGAAAATATTAGAAGCGTTGTCAGAAGAGTTTTTAATAAAGAAAATATATACGGATGGTGGAAAGGTACACATGCACTTAGGCGTACAGCGGCTTCTCATATATACAATACCGGCAATAGCTTGAAAATGACAGCCGATCTTCTAGGGCATGAATCTCTGGATTCGGTCACTCAGTATGTCAAAGTGGATTTTGAATCTCTAAGGAAGGTCTCTTCTCCATGGCCTGGAGGTGATTCTGATGAATGAAAACAGAATTCTCCGGCAATTAAATGAATATCTTAATTATAAGCACAGTCTTGGCTTCAAACTGAAACACGAAGAAACAGTACTAAAGTGTTTCGCAAAATATACTCTTGAAAACGACTATGATGGTCCGCTGACAATGGATATCGTGATGAAATGGACAGCTTCCGGCAATCAGTCAGATAAAACCATGGGGAGAAAGGTCGAGGTAATAAGACCATTCTCTAAGTACGTAGCGGCTTTTGACCATGAAGCAAAATCCATATATAGCCTTATATATAAAAATGTACATGATAGACCGGTGCCTTATATCTATACTGAAGCTGAAACAGTTCAACTCATGAAGCAATGCCAAAGGCTGTATTCCCCTGATGGGATAAGAGCACGAACTATCGAAACTGTTATTGGGCTATTGTGGTCTGCCGGGTTGAGACCGTCTGAACCGATAAATCTTGTTATTTCAGATGTGGAACTGGAACGTGGCATCCTGCATGTAAGGAAAACCAAATTTTCTAAAGAACGATTTGTTCCTCTTGACAGCTCAGTAATACGGAAGCTGACCGCATATAAATCATGGATTGAACAAATGCTAGGAGCAAGATCGCCTATAGACGCTTTCTTTTATACAACCGGAGGTAAACCATTAAAAGTAAACTCTCTGGCCTATGCATTTCAAAAAGTCCGTCCCTGCATTGATGCTCATCCTATTGGATATCCGTTTGTCAGACTATATGATTTCCGACATACAATGGCATGTAATACTATTCGCAGATGGACTGAGGAAGGGATTGATGTTAATTCAAATCTGCATGTACTATCTACATATTTGGGACATGTAAAACCTGAGGATACTTATTGGTATCTATCTGCTACTCCCGGAATGATGGAGCTGTGCTGCTCGAAATATGAAGATATGTTTGGAGGTGATTATGATGAAGTCTAGCACCCCTTCGCTCCAAACACTTCTGCAGAATTACTTTTTGCAGAGATTAATGCAACAGCGTAGAGCATCCCACGAAACAGTTAGTTCGTACAGGGATACCTTCCGTATTTATTTTGCATATCTGGTAGATATGCATGGAATCTCTGCTATAAATGTTGATATTAAGTGCATGGATTTAGAGTACATACAGGAATTCTGCAAATATCTTGAGGAAAAGCGTGGTAATAAATCAGTTACAATAAACAACAGAATCGCTGCTATTAGATCGTTCATGCAATACGTCTCTGAAATGGAACCGGAGTATAGTGGAATAGCAAAACGAGCACTTATGGTTCCCATGCAGAAACACAAGGTACCAACTATGGATTTCATAACCAAAGATGAATTCGAAGTAATGATTAAAGCTTGTGATACTAATACTTTCCTTGGAGCCAGGGACAAACTGATGCTTTTGCTTCTGTATAATTCTGGAGCCCGCGTGTCAGAACTATTATCAATCAAAGGTTCTGACATAAGGAATTCTGATGTACCCAGTCGTACAGCTGTAAAAATATATGGCAAAGGAAGGAAAGAAAGAATAGTTCCATTGTGGAAGACTACATCTGTTTACATTCAAAAATATATTGGAAATAATCATTTAAATGGCGATGATGTTCTGTTCATAAACAAAAATGGTGATAAACTCACCCGCTCAGGTGTACGTTCCAGAATCAATGCTATTGTAGATGAAGCTAAAAAAGATGCCCAAACACTAACTGAGAAAAATATCACCCCTCATACTTTCAGGCATTCGGTTGCAATGAATCTTCTTGCAGCTGGCGTAGATATATCTACGATAGCCATTTGGCTTGGGCATTCCAGCATCGAAACTACGCACAAATATATGGTTGCTGACATGGATATGAAGCGCAAGGCTATGGAAAAAGTTGGTTCATCAGGTGATGACTCTTATAAATATAAGCCTTCATCTGATATTCTTAGCTTTCTGAACACTTTATAAAGGTTCAATAGTTATGTGCTTAAGGAATGCAATGGCTTATGCTATATTCAATGTGAATAAGCTGTTGCAGCACATAACCTAATTGAGCACATAATACTTGACAATCAACAAAAGCAACATCGTAAACTTGCCGCCATATTGGCGGCTTATATAAAGGCTACTACCGACTATTTACCGTATACGATTAACGTGCACTAAAGTATCCGTGTATTCATTTCGGTTATAATTGAAGTTCCTACACAACAACAAAACTAAAAAGAAAGGACTCATTGTTTTGAACTCAATTATAACTTATTTACTTTTATATATCCACCATTTACCGTATACCATCAAAGAGTTTATCATAATAACAGATCAAAGTGGACTAATTTCTGGCAAAAGTTGTTATACTTTGTGGCAAAAATCGTACTAACCTTGTGGCAGTAAATGGCCTACTTTATTTCTTGATTTTTGATTTTAAATCTAAGATAAAACTCTCATGAGGTATAGCAAAATTACCAGTAACCGTGGACCCAAAATCTACATTTTTTGAGACAACTGATCCAATACTAATTTTAGCATTATCTTCTATAATGAGTCTATTTGATATAGTGACACCTGGGCCAATGTAAACATCATTCCCAATTTTAACATTTCCCGCTATGTTAACATGTGAGCCCATCATAACTCTTTTACCCACCTTTGTAGCATGACCGATATGAGTATGCGCATCTAACTTACAATAATCATCTATTACAGTAGTATCCCAATCAAAAACTGCTTGATGAATCGTCACATACTCTTTTAGCTCTACATTATCTCCAATAATAGTTTCACCACAATGATTAACTCTCAAAATGTCAATATTACAATTTTTTTTAAATTCATATCCTTGACCACCAATAACACATCCAACTCTAATGATGGTGTTGTCTCCAATTTTCACATTACTTTTAATTACTACATTATCTTCTATGATGACATTTTTGCCAATTTTCACATTGCATTTAGAAATATATGCAGATTCAGAGATTCTAGTTTGTGGATCAATGAATGAATTAAAGGAATTAGCCTTATTAGATAACATATTATGAATTTTAAAGAAAGTTAATTTGGGGTTATCAGAAACAATTATTCCATAATCATTTTCACTAAAATAATTTACGTCTTTTTTTCTACATATAATACTTCTTATGTTTTGGTTATTTAATACTGTATCAATATATTTATCCTCTGACAAAAAAGACAACATTCCTTTAATTGTTAATATTGTACACTGCGCAAGAGAATTAAACTCTCCATCTCTGTATATGTTAAGACTATTTAAATTTATTTCAGATAATCTCACTAAATCATCCTCCTATAGATTTTTATAGTAACTCTACATTTGAACGTTCGGCAACTTGTTTCATAGCATTCTTTGTATCAAAGATTGCCTTAGCATGTTTCTGCACGAAATCATAATTAACATTAGTATGAGCAGTTGTAACAATAACAAGATCTGCACTTTCAATGAGTTCTACTGTCAGTTCAGGCTCACCTATCTTAACAACACCATGTTTACGATATTCAAAGACAAATGGGTCATAATATACAACTTCTGCACCTTCTCTCTCCAGTTCCTCTATAACTCTTATAGCAGGACTTTCTCTATAATCATCAATGTCTTGCTTATAAGCAACACCAAGAATTAAAATCCTAGCACCATTCATAGCTTTCTTAAATCTATTAAGAATCTTGCTTGATCTTTCAGCGCAGTATTCTGACATTCTATCATTCACCACCATTGAAGACTCTATCATAGATGTATGAAATCCATATTCTCTTGCTTTCCATGATAAGTAATAAGGGTCTAGCGGAATACAGTGTCCACCAAGCCCTGGACCAGGATAAAATGCCTGAAAACCATAAGGTTTTGTTTTTGCTGCATCTACAACTTCCCAAAAATTAATGCCCATTTTATTACTCAAAATAGCCAATTCATTAACAAGTCCAATGTTTACGTTTCTATAAGTATTTTCCAGAATTTTTTCCATTTCTGCTACTGCAGGTGATGATACTCTGTGAATAGGCGCTTCAAGAATTGCTTCATACATTGTAGCAGCAACATCTGTACAATTGGGTGTGATTCCTCCAACTACTTTAGGAGTATTCTTAGTTTTATATATAAGATTACCTGGATCGACCCTTTCAGGCGAAAATGCAAGGTGGAAGTCCACTCCACATTTCAATCCTGATTTTTCGAGAATGGGTTTTAATAATTCTTCTGTCGTTCCTGGATATGTAGTCGATTCAAGAACAATAAGCATATTCTTATGCATATATGGCACAATACTTTCAGCAGATGCTTTTACATAACTGATATCTGGTTGTTGATACTGATCTAATGGAGTTGGGACGCATATACAAACACAGTCCGCTGAAGCTACTTTTGAAAAGTCTGTTGTTGCAGATAGTAATCCAGACTTAACGATTTCTTCAAGATCTTCATTTACAACATCCCCAATATAATTCTTACCTGAATTGACCATTTCAACTTTAGATTCTTGGACATCAAATCCTATAGTCATAAATCCCGCTTTAGCTTTTTCTACCGCTAAAGGAAGTCCTACGTACCCTAGACCAATTACACCTAAGATTGCTACTTTGTTAGTTAATTTTTCTTTTATCAATTGCATATGAAAACATCCTCCGTTTCTAATATATATAATACAATATTTAATATTCTTTCATCATGGTTTTAATTTCCTTTGGTAAAATTACTTTTTCATTCTTTAAAATAGTGAACAAAGGCGATGGATCAACCCGTGAAACAGTATTGCTTTGTTCTTGAAACCTATGAATTGATTCAATTGTATTAGTCATTCTATAGATTATTTCCTCATCATAAGGAATATTCGAACTTCTATTTATCCTATAAAGTGCAAGTTCATATAATAAGTAATAGCTATCATATGCTGCTCTTAGCCACATAAGATCTTCTTCAATTTTCTTATTGCCATTTTTTTCATATATCTTTTCAAGTTTTCTCAGCGTTTCATCAAGCAAGATAATCGATTCCTCTAATCCAATGAACTCTTCAGTACTAAATTCCTGATCACTTTGAAATCTTGATGGGACTTGCTGAATGCCACCCGTCAAATATTTCACCAAAAAAGTATCTATTTGATTACTAGAATAAGGTGGCACAGCCCAAAAAGCTTCTTGGAACAAACAAAATTTAAGACTATTCTGTCCTAGCATCTGTTTCCTATTAGACATAGCTAGATCTACTGTTCGATAAATTTCACTAATCAGTTGATAATTTTCCCCATATAAATTACTGTAATAAATCTGATTTACACTTTTTACATCCGTATCTGAATCCCATAGTAGTTTTCCTAATAAATAGTTTGCTTTGTCAAAAAAACCGCCATTAACACTCAAAGGGTGCATATATGCGAATAAATCAACTCCATTCTCTACGTAAAACGGGATATCAGAAGTAATCACATTTTCATAATCAGAAATCATTCCACCATAAATGCTATAGTTATAATATTCAACAACTCCAATATTGATTTGATTCTCTTTGGAGTATTCAATCCATTCTTGTATTGGTATTGTGGTATTTTCATATATAGGTTTTGTAAAGGAACGTTGATTAAGATACAATACTTGATTATAATTTGCATTCAAATCATATGAATGTTTTGGTAAATCCCATGTTGAATAATATGAAATTCCATTGATTTTAATGTTTGAATATTTTTGATTTACAATGGAAATCACTTTATCATAAAAACTCAGAAGGTTATCAGATGAATTCCCAATGATGTTACAGTCGTTACATTGACAAAAATAATTACTTGAACTTGAATCCGTTGGCCATATATTTAGTAGAATATTTGAATCTTCATACGCCATACCATAAGTGTCACCTAAATAACTTGCGAAAGCCTCTACAAAATCATTATTGCTAAAACATGGGTTCATATAATTTGGTGTGTCTTTTTCAACACTTATTCTTTCATTATTTCTGAGACCATAGAATTCTGGATGTTCTATGAATAGAGTCTCGTCTGCTAAAAAATCCTGTAAAACTTCGTGTCCCCCCAGCCAAATAGTGAAACCATATGCTTTTGCAAGGTTGGAATCAATAATACCTACCAAATTGAAGCGATTCCTTGCCATCCACCTAACAAAGTCATCATCAGCTACTTCATATGTCCAAACTCCTCTAAGGTTAACATCTGGTGTTTCAACTCTAATCTGATTTTCCGTTTCTTCTATGTTCATAGGGCTAGGAATTACAGTTCTATTGGCAGAAGGCCACATAAATCCTAAAACTTCTAAAAAATCATAAGTACCATACAATAGACCAATCGTTTTATTTGCAACTATTGTAACCGATGAATTAGTGATTTCAATTGCATATGCCTGATCCCCTTTATTTTTTAGCTTCTTGGCAAGGTCCATCTGATTTTCAGAGTATACTTGGTTTGCTAGACAATAGATTATTGCCTGGTCATCCTCATATGAATCTAGTTCATACAAATCTGTGTTTGAAACCAATGAATAGCTTGTTTCAAGTTCATCTAGACAAAGCTGAACGGTTTCATCTGATTCCAACAATTTTTTGTCCACATAGATGTTCATTGGTAATATAAATCTTTCTTTGTTGCTTAATTCTCGAACCGGTAAGTTTCTACCATCCGCAATTTTGCTTTTTTCTGTAGTTTCAAACTCCGTATTTCTGGTTTGTTCAATATTATTTGCAATAGTGCAGCCTGTTAAGCTTAGAGTAAGTACTAGGATTATAAGAAAAGATCTTTTCATAATTATAAACTCCAATCAATAGATATTGTTATTTCCAATTACTTCTGTCAAGTAGTTATATTGTTCACATTCCCTTTGTTATTAGTTTCTCTTATGATAATAAATATCATAACGCCAAATTTGATCAGCGCCGAGATTAAAGCAGCAAGGCAGAATCCCATAATGCCGTTATTGGCTACCAGCAAAAAGCTCAAAAAGATATAGAAACATAAGTATAACCCATTGATTGATAATTGCCACTTAAAACTATAGAATCTCAAAAGAATAGGATTTAAAATATTACTTGAAACGATAAGAATGCTTGTAATAGTAGTAATTTTAAGGTAACGTAATGCCTCAACAACAAATTGTGGATACAAGATACTTAGTACAGATTTTCCCAAAAAACTTACTGTAATGAATGCAAAAGTCCCAAGAACTGAAACAATACTTATAATCTTTAGTATATCTTTTTTCTTTATCTTTTCGACATGTGCAAGGTAACTCAAAAACACACTGCTAAAAGGTTGAAGTGCTAATGAAATAGTTTTTCCAAGAATTGACGCCGTGTAGTATATCGAAACGGCAGTTCCACCTAAAATTGGATAAATCATCAAGCGGTCGACATATGATGCACTCGAAAGTAAAACACCTGAAACAATCAATACTATCAGTTTCCTTAATGTATAATTGAAATAACTTGAAAATTCCATTCTGTATTTAGGCAATTTAACATTCGTGTAAATATATGCCAAATTCATTGCGGAACCTATAAAAAGAAAAAGTAACCATTGCTCAAACAAGTAGTTTAAATAATAACCCACTCCATAGCCAACTGCAAGAAAAATACTAGCTATCAATATCTTATAATAATTTAGTCTTAATCTAAACTCTACAACTAAGTAAGTAGCTACTATCATAAGCAACGAAGTGCTTATTGAGATAAGGTAATTCATTATGTTATCAAAATAATTGAGTATGTTTGCTGTAATAGTAAATATTATTACACTAAGGATACTTCCCATGAAAACAAAAACTGGAAAATCCATAGCTCCACGAACATAGTGATCATTCTTAAAATTAATTAAACGAATATTATTTAGAGAACTACCAATAGATCCAGAAGTAAGATTAATCAAAGCAATGATGGCTAATAGTTTACCATATTGGTCTGACGGCATTTGTAAGGCAATTTGAGGAAGTACTAAAAATTGAAGTACCAAAATTGGTAAAAATGACGCTATCATGTTTAGGGATATATCTTTAAAAATCTTTTTTTTATTCATTTGGAAATACCCTGTGAATAGTGAAAAATAATAAAATCACCCAAAATAAGCCTCCTGTTAACATCAGTGTAAGAATATCACCATCATTTAATATCAACATCGGATACGCAATTAGTGCGAATGAAAGCACTACATCCAATCTCTTAGATTGACTATCAAATATTTTTAAAAGTATTACAAAAGCTATTGAAATGATTAACATTCCGATAATTCCTGCATTATCATATGCATACGCCAAGTAACCAGTATTCGAATTTGAGTTAAAACCATTTGCAAGTCCAACCATGTAACCACTACTTTTATCGAAAGGATACTCTATTCCTAAAATCATTCCAATCAACCCTTCTGAGTACATCAGCTTTTCTTTAGTAGAAAAGAAGTCATAATGTTGGAACTTTACACGCGCCGGACCAAATAATAGCCTTGAAGGAACTACGGCATAAAGCATATAAATGTTCGTAAACTTAGTAAACAGAGATGTAACAACACTTAAAACAATTAATATACTTGTAAAAAATCTATAGAACTGCAATTTAAAACGGTGTGCAAATAAAATTAAAAAAACAAAGCCAATTGCTAAAACAACCTCTTTATGGGGATAGAATAGAAACAATCCAACTTGTATTGCAATAGAAAAGAATATCATTTTTTTGCTTTTCCTATAATAGCCAAAAACCAGTAGAATGGGATTAATTATTCTATACTGCCACACGATAAAGTAAGTAAATGGAAAATGCAATGACTGTTCTTCTCGTATGTCATATATGTTTGCAAAATTTAATACATGCAAATTAAAATTTTGAGTCACTGACAAGTATCCGTATACTAATACTGTTGTTACAGCAATAAACCCTATAAATATTAAAAGCGCATCTTTAACTCTTAAGGCTTTAAAGTCAGGTAATACTCGTAAAAGAATAACTTGAAAAATGAAAATACCACTTATCATTAGAAAAAAACTAGTCGAAAAATCAGTAAACGAATACAAACATGTCATTGGTATAATCATAATAATTGTGTGCAATTGCATGACTAAATATGAAACTTTGTTACTACCCACCGGCATGACACCAATCAAAGCAATTACAACAACATATGATAGCGCTAATCTTGTAACATTCATTTGAAATGGATAACCCAAATACTCGAATATTGGATTCTGAACAAAGAAATATATTATATCAAGTATTACTCTATATAGTAATAAAGTAAAGAACCCTATTTTTTTTTCATTCTTCATATTATGGTTTCCTTTCGCATATTCTATCTGCTAGTTTTTCATAATCCAGAATCTCACTAGCTATTTGATATGCAAACTCCGACATCTTTTTCAGATATAAAGGATTATATGAAATTTGGTCGAAAATTTTTCCAATATCATCTACTGAATCTATTACATAAGAACAACCATTCATAAATCGTTTATGACTTTTAACATTGGCAAACATTACCGGAGTTCCAGCACATAATGAATTTTGCATTGTAGCACTTTGGCTACCTGGTTGTAGATAGATATCTGATGCTGCGATGTATCTTATCAGTTCTTCAGGATTTCTCCATCCTAGAAATTCAATCCTCTCATCTGAAGCAACAAGATCAAAAAAATCATTAGAGATGTCTTCACCTACAGAACCAATAATAAACAATTTAAAACTATTATTACATGTTTCAACGAATGCTTTTAACAAGTCAATCGTTTTTTTATTCTCATTCAACTTCCCTGAATGGGTCATTATTATTGAATCATCATCTATATTGTGTTTTTTCAGTACAGAATCTCGATAACGAATCTTAACCTCTTTTTCTATTATTTCTCCACCCAAAGGATAATACTCAAGCATTCTTTCTGGAATTCTATAGTTCTCAGTCAGAAAATCTTTCACTTCATCTGTGATATACAATATTTTACCTATATGCTTTAGAGCTCTTTTAATAATCAGCCTATAGATTTTTTTGTGAAGAATTTGTTTCGAAATGAAATTTCTGCCACTGTTATTGCTATCTTCGTGACTATCTACATATAACATAACCTGAGGATTATTTCTTATATACCTTGTTACTGTAAGTAATTCGTATGCTGGAACTCCATGGAAAAGTATTACATCCGGTTTAAAGCTTTCTAAAAAGTCATAAGCCCCATCATAAGCTCGCAATTTCTTCATTATTTTATGAGTTAGAATTTGCTTGTATGGTATACGTGTAACTTCTATACCATCTTCAGATAAATACGTTTTGGGTTCAATATAATCAAGCTTTTTGCTTTCATTGAGAGTTTCCGTTGATGCAAGTATTTTTACAATATTTCCTTTTTTATGATGGATTCTTGGTAAAACATTTTCCTGATAATTGTAACCATCAATGTAAAAACAAGATAAACAACAATGTAATATTTTCATAATTTAAACCTTTCCACAAACGCTAATGGGTCTCTAATATCTATTGCTTTATTTTTCAATTCTTGCTCATCCAGTTCCCACCATCGTGTCTCACCAATTTTTTTTGCAATTCTTACATCAAATCTATCTTTAATCTTTTTCGCTGGATTGCCGGCAACAATAGTATATGGAAGCACATTTTTTGTAACCACACTTCCCATTCCAACTACAGCACCATTCCCAATTTTGATCCCCTGTTTAATAAGTGCACCTTGTCCAATCCATACATCATGACCAATTATTGTTCTTTTTACCGGTTCTCTCGGATATTCTGAAAACTTAACTTTTACACTATCCTTTCCTTCATAAAATACTGGCGACATTGCAACCCAATCCATTGGATGTTGACCGCCGCCGATGATTACATTGTTTGAAATAGATGTGAACGAACCAATATCCGCAGAAATAATTTGACAATCATATCCACAAAAACTGTGTTTGTCAAAAGTACAATCAACAATTTGACTCCCTGATTCTATTTTTGAAGTTCTATGAATATTGCTGTTAATGACTGCCGAACCTCTAATCTTTTTCATTATCTTTGCCCACAAATATTTAAACTTCATCATCTTTCGCTCCTTTAAATAAATCCTTTAATTCATTATGGGGCGGGTAGTTGACTAGTACTGCTCTTTTTTTTCCATAATATGAAAAGATGCTACTGGCAGCAGCTGCAGAAGCTCCATAATCTATCGCTTCCTTGCAGTCACGCAAGTTGCTTGCACCTCCATTTGCAACGACTGGAATGTTTACAAAACCAGATACAAGTTTAATAAGTTCGTAATCATATGCCATCATCATTCCCTCTTGATCTATTGAAGTAAGTAATATTTCACCTACTCCATTATCTTGAAGATATTTTATATACTCTTCAAGATTCCATTTTATCTTCTTAGTACCATTTTCAATGTAGATATTGTACTTTCCAAAAATATTCTTCTTTACATCAATTGAAGCGACAACACTCTGCACACCATATTTATTTGCCACTTCATTAACTAGATCAATTTTTTCATTTAATGCTGTATTAAAAGAAATCTTCTCAAATCCTAACTTAAATAGCTTTTCAACTTGAAAAATATCATCAACACCACCACCATAACATACTGGCATAAAACATTCTGAAGATAATTTTTCTAGATATTCAAAGTCTATACCTTTAGTCGATTTTCTTGCACCTATGTCCAAAATAACTAACTCATCGACTTCTTTATCATTAAATAGTCTTATTGTGTTTAAGGGATCGCCTAAGTATCTATGATTCTTGAATTTAATTGATTTATATAATCCCCTATTTTCTATTAGAATAATAGGTATTAATCTGCTCCTAAACATTAAAACTCCTCCGCAAAATTTTTCAACAATCTCATACCAAATTTATGACTTTTTTCAGGATGAAATTGAACTCCAAGAATATTATCTTTTCTCACAGCCGCTGAAAAATCAAATCCATAGTTTGCTCTTGCAATCGTATAAGAATCATTATTCTCTACATAGTATGAATGTACGAAATAATACCTTGCTTCTTCATACATATCTTTAAATAATTTACTATCAGAATTATACTCAATATAATTCCAACCCATGTGAGGTATCTTAAGTTTTACATTATCAAATTTAAATTTAATTGTATTAAAATCAATAAGTGAAAGGCCTTCTTCTTGACCTTCTTCACTACTCTTTCCAAGCAACTGCATACCAAGACAAATACCAAGAAAAGGGGTCTTTTTTTCAATGGCTTTATACCTTAATACTTGAATCAAATCTTGATCCTTCAGGTTTTTCATTCCATAATCAAATGCACCAACTCCAGGTAATATAATCTTTTGTGAATTTAAAATTCTTTCTTTATTGTTTGTTAATTCTGAATCATACCCAATTTTTTTTAGCATCTTTTGTATTGATGCAATATTACCCATTCCATAATCAATAATTGTTATCAAAGCTACACCTCTTATACTCTAAAATTCCTTTTCTCTATTCCAACTATTTTTGCAAGTTTAATAGCTAATTTTATTATTTTAGCATTATTCTTATAATCTCTAAATGTTTTATTCGTTCCATTTATTAATTCGATAAAATAAGCTTTTTTGATATCTAACTTGTCACAAATATATTCTAAATCTAACATTGCTTGTTCTTCACTATACGGATTTTTTTTCAACTTTTCCATTGCTTCGTCTCTAGACATTTGATTTGTTAATATCAAATTGGAAAAATATATTTTTCTCTTATCATATCCAAATTTACGCGGTAAGTAATAACCTTCATAAAATCTAGTGAATATATTCTCATAATGTTTATTCTCATACTCTTCCCATCCAAATTTTTCTTTTAGTAATGATACAACTTCATCTTTTTCATATTTAATGTAATTAAGAGGATGTACCACTTTAAGCCCTTTAAAATATCTATAGTATAATTTATATTTGAACATTCCACATAACGGAAACGTTTTTAGCTTAATATTACCAAATGTATTATGAATGTCTTTTATCATTTTTATATCATTTAAATACGTCCATTCTTGAGGCGGCTTAACTCCTTCTGTAGAATAATTTGCTCCTGTAAAAACATACTTTATCCTATGTTTTGCAGCATAATTATACAAACCAGCAAAAATTGCATGGTCTTGAGGAGTGTCTTGGTACGGAACTTGAGATTTTAAGAAAGCTAGTTGTAAATCTTTCATTTCTTCCCAATTTACAACAACAGTCTCCAGGTCAAGACCTAATTTTTTCAATAATTGGTGTACATTCTCATTTGCTACATTTAAATTCCAACCTGTATCTACCGTAAGCATTAAAGGTCTTAAACCCATAATTTCTTTCGCAACATATGCTAAATATGAGCTATCCACCCCACCACTTATTCCAATGATACAATCATATTCTTTCCGTTTCCCTTCCCTTTTTATTTTTTCAGCAATTTTCATTAATTCATTATAATTGTTCCCTTCTGAATCCCAACTATTAAGAATTATGTTATTAAAATTATCACAAAAATCACATATACCATTTTCATCAAAAGTAATCTCTGGGTCCGAAGTATCCATTACACAGTTTTTGCAAATTTGATAATTATTCTTCATGATTTCCTCTTTTCATCTTAATTCATTTAGTAATAATTTATGAGATACTATAGCATCTTTAATTGAGCTATTCTTTTCTTTGCCCTTTAGCACACTGTAAATATACTGATATTCATTTTTAATACCTTTATTTTGTTTTAACTTTATTTTTGTATTTTTAATGCTACCATATTGATTTATTTTAATATAGTTGTCCATTTCATACACTTGGCCATTAGTGAACACTCGCAATTGCTCTTTTGGATACTTTTTTGAACCCATTGATGTATACACTATATTTCCAATTGCTCCTGACGAAAATTTAAGAGAAATAATAGCGTCATCATTCTTTGGATAAGAATCATTTGTAGCAAACTTTACTTCCAGTGATTCTAAATCACTACCATCAAGATATTGGATCACATCGACAAAGTGAATAGCCTCTCCAATGATTCTTCCCCCACCAGTTTTTTCATCTTGGGTCCAGTGGTCATTAGGTATAAAGCCTGCATTTGCAATATAATCGTAAACAGCAGGAATTTTACTTGTGGAAAGATCTTTCTTTATCTTTTTAATCAGTGGTGCATGTCTTCTATTAAGACCAATGAATAGTTCACCCTTAGATTGCTCATAAGACGATTTAATCATGTCTAACTCTTCAAGTGTCAAGCACATTGGCTTTTCACAATATACATGTTTTCCAGCATTTAAAGCTTCAACAATAAATTTTGCATGTGTATTATGTTGTGTTGATACAACAATTAAATCAATGGCTGAATCTTCAATGAGTTCTTTATAATTATTTGTAGTGTAGTCAAAGGAAAAAACATCTTGAGCTTGAGAAGTTCCTACACCTCCAGTGGTTGCTAATCCTTTAAAATGATATAACCCAGTATCTTTCATTATAGGTAATAGCGTATTCTTAGCAAAGTTACCAGCACCAATTAATCCAATAGAAATCTGCTCTGATTCAATCGTTGACTTCTTTTTATCATTAACCACTTTGTTTAACCACTTTTTTTCATTGGGTGTATACTTTAATAGAATACCTATATAATCTTCATTATTCTTATTTGTTGTAATTATTTCATATGCTCTACCTGCATCATCAAATTCAATTTCGTGAGTTATTAAATCGGAGAAATCTACACGCTTATCCGCAATTAACCTAATGAACTCTTCGAGATTTCTGCCTTCAGTGAATCTTATGTGGCCAATTGGATAGTCGATTCCTTTTTCTTCATAATTAGAATCATATCTTCCAGGTCCATAAGATCTAGCAATTGTAAAAGTTAACTCCTTCTCGTAGTACGGGCGTCTATCGATATTCATTTGAGTAACGCCAATCATACAAATGGTACCTCGGTCGCGAGCGATTGCTGCGGCTAAATCCATAGGATCGTTACTGTTCGTAGCAGCAGTTATAATTACCTTATCTACTCCTCTACCTTTTGTTAAGGATTTAGTAATATCTTCAGAATTCTCATTGTTTGACAAAATAAACGACTTTAAATTAGTTCCCTTCAAAGACTTATCTTTGATGTCATAACCGATTACATCACAACCATATGCATCAAGTATTCTCGCTGTTATATGACCTAGTAGTCCTAATCCAATAACAGCAACAGTCTCTCCAGGTTCAACCTTTGCCTGATGAATGCCTTGAAGCGCTATGCCACCTAAAGCACATAAAGCACCTTGTCTAAAATCATCCATATTTTCAGGAATTTTAGCAATTAAATTCTTGTTTACACGATTCACTTCACTATGATAAGCTTGACCCGCCATAGCAACCAAATCTCCTGCAGAAACGTCTGTAACACTTTTGCCAACCTCTACAATTTTCCCAACACCAGAATATCCCATTGGCATTGGTTCTTTCAAACGTGTAAAAGCAGAATCTACAGTAGTTAGCACTCCATCTGTTGACATTTTCTCTAATACTTTTTTTACTTGATCAGGTCTCTCAAGAGCCTTTTGAACTAGATTTTTGCCACCAAAAGAAGTAAGCCCTCGTTCTGTCCCTGCACTTACAACTGAATATAATGTTTCAACTATTACGTGATTTTCTTTTATTCTTGGTACTGGGGATTCTATTAGTTTTACTGTACCGTCATTCACCATCAAAAATAACTGTTTCATCTAATCTACCTCACTTCTATATTTAAGATTCCAAAATGTCTGCAATTCTTTTACTTGCAAAACCATCTCCATATGGATTGCTAGCTTTGCTCATCTTGTCATACTCATTCTGATCTTCCAAAAGTTGCTTAAACGTTTTATAAATAACCTCTTTATCTGTTCCAACTAATTTAAGAGTTCCAGCAGCAATACCTTCCGGTCTTTCGGTGGTGTCTCTCATAACAAGAACTGGTTTCCCTAAACTTGGTGCTTCTTCTTGAATTCCACCACTATCAGTTAAAATTAAATGAGACCTAGATAAGAAGTTATGGAAATCTAATACTTCGAGCGGTTCAATAATTCGAATTCTATCTGTATCACCAAGTATTTCTTGAGCAGCTTCTCTTACAACAGGATTCATATGAGTCGGATAAATCGCCTTTATGTCTGACTTTTCATCAATAATTCGTTTAATGGCTCTAAACATATTTCTCATTGGTTCTCCAAGATTCTCTCTTCTATGAGCTGTTATCATTATTAATCTACTATCTGCAGCCCACTCTAAATGCTCATGATTGTAATCATCATGAACCGTAGTCTTAAGAGCATCAATAGCCGTGTTTCCAGTCACATAGATTGTAGAAGGATTCTTACCTTCTTTAAGTAGATTTTCTTTTGACATCTCTGTTGGCGCAAAATTATAATTTGAAACAATGCCCACAGCCTGCCTATTAAATTCTTCTGGATACGGTGAATAAATGTTGTAAGTACGTAGTCCAGCTTCCACATGACCTACAGGAATCTGTAAATAAAAGCAAGCTAATGCAGTTACGAAAGTTGTAGATGTATCTCCATGGACCAAAACTACATCAGGCTTAACTTCTTCAAGAACTGATTTCATTTTTTCAAGAATATTGATTGTAACATCGAATAGAGTCTGTTTCGCCTTCATAATAGATAAATCATAGTCAGGTACTACATCAAATGCTGTGAGTACTTGATCTAACATTTCCCTATGCTGGCCAGTCACACATACAACTGTATTTAGTTTTTCTCTTGTCTTTAGCTCTTTAACCAAAGGGCACATCTTTATTGCTTCAGGTCTGGTACCAAATACCACCATTACTTTTTTCATTTAAACTCATTCCAATCTTATAGTTTATAAACGCCATCAAAGTTACAGATATTCTTAGTGTCTAGAATCAGTTTGTCCTTGACTAAATCAAGTTTATTCTTAATGTGATCATGAGCAGTAATGATAACCAAAATCTCAATCTCATTTAAGAAATCTTCGAAGTTCATGAACTGATGATCTACCATTCTTTCCTTAATAAATGGATCATATACTTTTACACCAAAAGCTAAATGCTCGTCCATTTTTTCAAGAAGTTGAAGTGTTGGGCTTTCTCTTGTGTCATCCACATTTTCTTTATATGCTAGCCCATAGATACCAATCTTGGATATGTCTTTAATGTTATGTTCCCTCATGATATCTCTAATTCTTCCAAGAACATGGGTAGGCATAGAATCATTGATTTTTCTTGCTGTTAGAATTAAATTTGTAAGATCAGGATAGTCTCCAACTAAAAACCAAGGATCTACTGAAATGCAGTGACCACCTACACCTGGCCCCGGCTGAAGAATATTTACTCTTGGGTGCTTATTAGCAATTCTTATGATCTCATAGACATCCATATTGTCAGTTCTACAAATCTTAGCTAATTCATTTGCAAAAGCAATATTGACATCTCTATATGTGTTTTCAACTACCTTTGACATTTCAGCAGACCTTATATCTGTCACAACAATTTCTGATTTACAGAAACTTGAATATAATTCTTTGACTCTTTCTCCTATTTGAGGATCATCTGCCCCAACTGTTCTTGAATTATACTCTAGTTCATAGATCATATTTCCCGGAATGATTCTTTCAGGAGCATGAACTAGATGAATCTCATCACCAATCTCTACTCCTCTTTTCTCTATTTCAGGTCTAACATATTTATCAATTGAACCGGGGGAAATAGTTGACTCAATAATAATCACAGCACCTTTTTCACAAACATCTAAAACTCTATTAACGGCTGCTATCACATATTTAGGATCCAATTTCTTACTTGAATTAATATAAGGCGTAGGAACAGCAACTATATAAGTATCTGTTTTTTGATACTCCGTTGTGAATTTGATGCCGCTATCTATGGCAGCATTAAATAAGTCTTCTAAACCGTTCTCTTCAAATGTAAGCTTTCCTTTAGTTAGTGAATCTACTAACTTATCATTTAAATCTGTTCCAATTACTTCTATCCCACTCTTTGCGAACATTAAAGCTGTTGGGAGTCCAATGTAACCTAAACCAATAACATTAATCATAATAATTCCTTCCTTCACTAATTTATTAACTCAATTCGTACGAAACTATCGCTCTTTGATGCTGTACCAATAGAAATCTGAGTTATTTTTTCTTTCTTAAGGTAATATAAACTTCTATAACATTGACTTATTTGAATTTCATCCTTGGTTATTATCTTTGCGATCAATTTGTTATCGAAAAAAAAATCTAAACCATATTTTTTTATTTCAATTTCACATGGGGTGTGAAACAGAACCTCATAATTCTCAACATCTCCAACTATATGATCTTCAATGGAATATCCCACGGAGTCTTTATTGATAATCCGTGTATGGGAATATCCATTCTTTGATTTCATGGTTCCTTTAAAATATTTCTCATCAAACTCAACCTCAGAAGCACATGTCCAATCATATATTAAGAATGGACCATGCTTTTTCATCTGTTCTTTATCACGAATCTTAACTGTATTATGAGCAGCTGTTAGAGCTAATTGTTTCCCTAAATCAGTTGCATAAGAATAAGTCCCGCTATCGCATAAAACATTAACTCCTTTATGCCATAAGTCTATATGCATCTGATCCATTTGAGCCGGTCTCGTTTTGAAGTCTTGCAGTAAAATCATTAAGTGTCCATCGTTATGTCGTAATGAATAGAAACCAGATTCTCCGCAACTTACTGATTTCCTCCGTATACCTGCATATGGTATATTCCTAATATCTATATCAGAAAACCACAATAATTCTTCATCATAATTTCCTTGATCGTATAGACGCTGTCCTTTAAGAACAGCATGGACTGTATTCAACACTGGTCTAAAATCACGATAATTACTTGTTGTTACAGGAAAAATTAACGCACCGTCATTAGAACCATAATTAGGAACATCACCTGTTTCATCCTGCAATTGATACATCTGCAAAACACTTTTCTCAATTAACGCTTTGCTCTGATCAGATAATTTAATCCCTGTGATTTCACTTATCTTGAGCACATACTCCATTATTTGAAGTGCAAACCTCTGATAATTAAAAGAGTATTGAATGTAACCGCCATCATTCATGAATTGGTTCTCAATTTCTTTGTCCATCAATTGGTAAGCTCTTTTCAAAGCATTTTCATCTTCACTGCACCAGGCTCCAATAATCAAACCAGTAATCTCGGAAAGGGTATGATTGTTTTTTATGCATTTATGAGCATAAAAGAAATTTGATACAACCTTCTTATAACTACCTTCTACGAGTTTCTTTAAGTGTATTTCATCTTCTTTAGTAGCTAATCCATAATCCTTGAACACTGAGTAAGCAATTAATGCATTGATCATTCTCAGGGTTGCTTCTTGACCACATTTATAATTTGGTCCATACGAATATGGATTCTGTTTAATCCAATCACTAATCTGTATAGAAAAGGCCTTATAATACTTTACATCCCTAGTAATCATGTAAGCTCGCGCAAGATAGAAAAAGTGGGTAAATCTTGAGGCTTCCCATACGGCCTTAATATCTCCACGGACTGGGTCAAAATCCGGAATCTTATACCACTTAATATCTTTGTCAACTTCAACTTTAGTGATTGGATTTAGATGCCAGTTAATTGGCTTTCCATAGTTCAACTCTATTGAAGAGAATCCTTTAATCTTCCCCTCCACTGCATCATCTGCTATTTGGGTAATCTCTTTTTTCTCTCCATCAGAAATATCATTTAAGAATGTCTCTATTTTATTAGTATCTACTTGGAAGATATCAATCCTTTTGATTTCAACTTTCTTCTCGAATAAATTCTCCGTTATAGGCATAGCTCTCATCATTTTTAACTTAACTGAATATAGAGAACGATTTATAACCCAAGGGATACCATATTCAGTTAGTAGCGATTTGTACATAACTACACCTCTAATCTAATGAATCTATGACATCAATTAATTTTTTTGTTAGTACTTTAAAATCAAAATCATTTGCGCCTCTTTTTGCATTGGTTCCAAGAAGCTTATACTGATGTTCAGGCATATTTTTAATATCTGATATTGCCTGTACCAACTCTTCAGGCGTACTATTCTCTAGTTCAATTCCACACTTGTATTTTTCAATTATTGAATATCCCATCTTAACAGTAGATATGATTGGTTTACCTGAGGCCATATACTCAAACAACTTATTTGAACTATTACCTCTTGCCCAGTTGTATTGGGTATGAGAGTAATTTAATATATTTAGAGATGATTTGCTTAAGATATAAGGGATAAACTGCTTATTCACAAAGCCCTTCATTTTGACGTTATCTAAGCCCTCTTCAGCTACTCTCTTTTCAAGCATCTCTTTTTGATTTCCATCTCCATAAATTAGGAATTGAATCTCTTTATCATTTTTTAGAAGCTTTGCAGTATCGAGCATATTCCCTACATTATTAACCGGTCTTATTGCGCCAACATATACTACATTAAACTTCCCAGACTCTAGATCTTCATCTTCAATAACTTTTTCATTTATGGATTTATTGAATGCCTCAACATCAACACCATTGTTTATGTAGTGAGCTTTATCTAAGTTGATATCGCCACCTTGTACTGTATCCCATTTTTTCTCTTTGATATAATCCGTATCGCCTTCTTTAGTGAAAATCAAAGCATCTGCTTTTTTATAAATCCAATGTTCACCAGCCACAAGGATTTTACCTATCAAGCTATTTTCTCTCGCCTTATTAAAAGAAAAAATGGCTTCAGGCCACAAATCACGTATTTCGCAAATACAAGGCACATTCATTTTCTTTGCTATTTGTATTCCAGCAACCATAGTTAGAGGATGAACACTTGAGGCAATGATCACATCTGGTTTCCCATGCTCTTTTGCATATGCCTTAGCGACTGAAAATAAGTTCCAATAAAACAGTCCCATATTCTTTACTCTATCTAAACCATTACCTAATGCAGTTGTTGTTTTGACAAATACAAAAGGAATGCCATTTAAAACATCTGTAGCATATTTTTTCTTACCGGTATCTATAAACTCTGATTTATTGTGATAAGTATTGGCACAAAACACCGTGGCGTCATATTCTTCTTTTATTAAATTCTCTGCAAACCAATAATGTCTTCCGCCTTTATTCTTATACATATCAGTTGCATAATGGTTCCATAACCAAATTTTATTCTTCAATTTAAGCACCTCAAATGCACTAATATTTAATCTATCTTCCTCACCGGAACCCCGACATAAGTACAAGGTTCAGTAATATCCTTAACCACTACAGCCCCTGCACCTACTTTGCAACCACTGCAGATGTTCACGTTATTGCTTACAACACTACCTATTCCAATCCAGCTCCCCTTGCCAACTATCACAGTTCCAGCCATATTAACTCCAGGGGATATATGCACATAATCTTCTATGACATTATCATGATCCAAGCTTGAACTTGTGTTGATGATACAACCATTACCAATTCTAGAAGAGCTGTTAATAACAACTCCCGCCATAAAAGCTGTACCAACACCTATCTCAACATCGGTACCAATAACTGCATTAGGATGAATCAAACTAACTACATTTAATCCTTCACGTATCAACTTCTCTTGAATCTTTTCCCTTGTAGCATTACTTCCAATAGCAACAAAGAAATCAGCTTCTTCTTTATATGTAAAAGCATCAGCAGTTTTACCCATGACTTCTAACCCCATAGATGTCTTAATAGACTCATCATCATCGAGGAATACGATGCTTTGCCACTTATTCATTTTTATTGCGATGTCAGCAACAACCTTTCCGTGTCCACTGGCACCTATAATAATCAACTTGTTTTTCATGAACAGTACATTCCTCTCTGAAGTAATAAATGTATAATTGCAGCAATCTCTAAGTTCTACACACCTTAGTGCTCAGCTTTACTTCCTCTAAATGGCTCCATCGTAACCGATGAACCTGAACTGATACCTTCCTTAACAAATACTTTCTTAATGGTCTTGAAGATAATCTCCCAGTCTTCTATAAAACTTATATTGTCTACATACTCAATATCTAAATTAAACTTATCTTCCCAGCTAATAGCATTACGTCCATTGACTTGGGCATGTCCTGAAAGACCGGGTCTTACTTCATGTCTTCTCTTTTGATGGTCGTTGTATAGATCCAAGTATTGAACCAGTAATGGCCTTGGCCCCACAATACTCATATCACCCTTTAGGATGTTGAATAGCTCCGGTAACTCATCTAAAGAAGTAGCTCTTAATATTTTTCCAAATTCGGTTAGTCTGATGCTATCAGGCAATAAATCACCATTCTCAGCCTTCCCATCTGTCATTGTTCTGAACTTATACATCGTAAATATCTTCTCATTAAACCCTGGTCTTTTCTGTTTAAACAGTACCGGACTTCCAAGTTTTACTTTTATTAACAAACCTACGATTATAAGCACTGGAATTAAAACGAAAATTGCCATCAAAGACAAAATGAAGTCCATTGGTCGTTTAAAAAATCTTCTGTATATGCCTTGTTTGACTTTAACTTCTTTCTTCACTTCAATCTGCATTTATTTGCACCTACTTCTTATATAGGCCACAGCCCCTTTATAATTAAACAAATTCTCTCAAGATCCTCTTCAGTCATCTTTGTATCAGATGGCAAGCACATCCCATTCTCAAATAACTTCTCACTTACATCTCCACCAACATAATCATACTTAGCAAAGAACGGCTGCATGTGCATTGGCTTCCAGACAGGCCTTGATTCAATATTCTCTTTTTCCAGTGCTTCCATAACATCAATTGGTCTTACTGAACCATTCAATGTCATCACACTTAGCCAGTAGTTCGGTTCATTCCAGTCATTAATTGGCATGAAGTCAACATCTTCTAACTGACCAAGTTCTTTCTTGTAGAACTCAAAAATATATTTTTTCTTAGTCACTCTCCGATCTAGCACTTTTAATTGACCTCTACCAATGCCAGCAACGATATTGCTCATACGATAATTGAACCCTAGTTCACTATGCTGGTAGTGTCTCGCTGCATCTCTAGACTGTGTAGACCAGAACCTAACTTTTTTAATCTTCTCTTCATCATTAGAAACAAGCATTCCTCCGCCAGATGTTGTTATGATTTTGTTTCCATTAAACGAGAACACTCCAAACTCACCAAAGGTACCCGTATGCTTTCCTTTATAGTAAGCCCCTAAAGATTCCGCAGCATCTTCAATGACAGCTACGTCATATCTACTACAAACCTCCATGATCTTGTCCATGTCTGCACATAAACCATATAAATGCACAACTAAAACAGCTTTTACTTTATTACCATACTTCTGGAAGGCTGCCTCTAATGCTTTTGGATCCATATTCCATGTTTCATAGTCACTGTCGATAAAGACAGGAGTAGCATTCTGATAGATGATCGGATTGGCTGTAGCTGAAAAAGTAAGGGTCGGGCAGAATACTATATCTCCTTTACCAACACCAACTGCTTTAAGTGCTAGATGAATGGCCCCCGTTCCTGAATTCATAGCTGCTGCATGTTTTGAACCCACTTTTGCAGCTAGCTCTTTTTCAAACTCATTTACATTAGGTCCAAGTGGTGCTACCCAATTTGTATCGAATGCTTCTTGTACATATTTTATTTCATAACCTTCATCACTCATGTGAGGTGAAGCGAGCCATATTTTTTTATTAGATGTATTCTCAGCCATATCACCCTCATCCTTCCTTCTCTAAAGTTTATGTATTGTATAGAGGCGCTTGTTTTTAGCACCTTCTTGATTTCTAACCTATGTATTTCAGTCTGTGCTGTATTTTATAATAAATAATTTGTGTGCTGTTGAAATGTACATTATTGATTTTCTGTTAAAATGCTTGATATTACTGCCTTAAAGCTTTTTTGTCCTTTCAACATACTCGCTTCACGATAACGAAATATGAGAATCTTTATATCATACAAAATATTGTATCCACACTTATAGCCTCTACTATATATAAGGAACTTCTTCTGGTCCATTTTCAGCTGGCGCTTCTTCCAAATGTTTTCCACATTTTATTTTGCCATCCACTGAATATATATTTCCATTAGCTGGGCAAATTTGTCCATGAGTTTCTTCATACTAAATCAGATAACTAGCAAAATTACTTTCAGAAGGATTCAATCCATGGTCTGCTAAATATATTTACACTATTGTTCAAACTATGTTCTTTAAAATGACACACTAACTCCCTGTAGCATCAATATATCCACTTACCAACAATATTCCAATAATTGCAAGTACAACGATTAGCTCAATCAAGGAAAATCCACGGTCATCCTTCATACAAATTCATACGCCTCTTTTCAACATATCATAAATAATTTAATAAATTGAGTTGTGAGATTTCTTTGGGTAATGTAAACGGGCTATCAGTGTCCTCTGTTTTTAAATACACGAGAATTGTTTTTTGATTTTCTTCCCAGTTCATCTCATCTATAGTATCAATAAATTCATGTTCTATCAAGATATTTTCACGATTTAATTCATGAATTGATAAGGCTATAACTTCTCTAATATCAAGATCTTCAATTAATATAAGAATTTTATCCTGATGTTCAATGAGTTCCTTGAACAAATTTTTTAATGCTTGCTTTGACATGTCAATAGCCTTATAATGTACTTTTAAATAGCTTACAGTCTTCTTGGCTTTTGCCATCATTCCGATCGGCGTCAACATATATAGCACTTGTTTTTGCGATACCTGTGTCATCTTAATCAAACCTTCTCGAACCATCTTATTCATTAATACATTGATTGTCCCTAAGGATACATCCAAGTTTCTAGATAGCTCTCGTTGAGTGACATTGTCATTGTCTGCAATCTCTTGCATAATCTTATATTCATGGTCTGTATAGAGCAACTTGTTTTTTGTCATAATAGCCTCCTTGTCACCGTTCGCTAAATGAACACAAGATTCATGTTACACTTTTCACATCTCCTTGTCAATAGATATATGCTAAAAGGTGTTCTTTTTTGTTAAGTAAGTAGTCACACATTATTAAAGAGAAGCCAAAGCTTCTCTTTAATATATAGATAAATCTACTTACCTTGTATTTCGTTGTTCCAATATACTTTAAAAAATGCCATAAATACCCCTATCATTCCACCTAGAACAATGGAAATTGCTAATATTAACATCTTACGTGGTTCCACAGGATTTTCAGGAAAACTCCCCCGTCCATCAACAAGAATGCGGGATTGGATAACCTCTAGCAAGCCATCGGTTAGTACTGTTACATCATTTTCACTTCGATAGGTTAAGAGTTTCATTTCCTCCGCTTCCAGTTCTGCCAAATAGCGCTCATTGCGTTCCCTAGCTAATTGTAAGTCATCCAGCTGTTGCTTCAAGCTAATCAACTTGTCTTGTAAGGCTTCATACTGCGGATTAATAACTTCTTCAAGCATAGTCTCTTCAGATAAATCATCCAATGAAATATCCCGTTCTGCCGCAACACCTGCCGCATAGATTGGATCATTTAAAATCAGTCGTCGTAGTGTGATGGTAGGTGCTACTGTTTCGATAAGCTTTTCTGTATTCTCTAAATCTCGTTGCAAGCGAATCTCAGTTTCTTCGTAAGATTGATATTCAACGAAGTACTGACGACTAAAGTAATCAATAGCTTTAGCTTTATATACAATGTTCAACTCTTCTATAAAATAGGTCGTTAAAGTTTCAACGAGCTCTTGGGCTTCTTCCGGATTACTTGCTGTTACAACAAAAGAAAACAAACTTGAATCCTCTTCATTATTGATGGAAATACGTTCTCCTAAACTCTCAACCGTTGTATCTAAGTCCAATATATTTATGGTCTGAGATAATACGCGGTCTGATTTAATAATGGATAGATAGTCCATTTTGTTCGTCGACGGATATGGGTAACTTCCATACTTTGTGTTTACCGATTCCGGAATACTAATAGTTCCTTCCATTCGGGATTCATAGCTTGGTTCAGCAATTACAAAGCCATAAAGCCCACCTAATATAGCCAGCATTAACGTAACACCTACAATCATTTTCCATTGATTGATTAACACCTGAATAAGTTCTTTAAGTGAAATCTCATCATCATATATACGTTCTTCCATCTTGTTCTCCTTTTGTTATTCTTCCCTGTGATAGGTTGGTACAAATTCCTGCATAGTCTTCTTAATGCTTTCATCATCCATTAACATTAATTTGCTCTCGAATGCTCTTATTTTAATTACTAGACTCTCATGATCAATCTCCATAGGTTTTCCTATATGAATCTTGTCATGGCGTGTATCTGTTAACCCTTCTTCATCCATAAGCAATTCTTCATATAGCTTCTCTCCCGGACGAAGCCCTGTAAATACAATAGGTATATCTTCATAGGGTTCATATCCAGAGAGGCGAATGACATCTTCTGCTAGATTCACTATTTTGACTGGTTCGCCCATATCAAGAATAAAGATTTCTCCACCATGTGCCATTGAACCCGCCTGCAGAACAAGTTGACTGGCTTCAGGTATCGTCATAAAATACCGGGTAATCTCTTTGTGGGTAACTGTGACCGGTCCCCCTTCACTCACTTGTTTCTTAAATATAGGAACAACACTTCCGTTGCTGCCTAAAACATTTCCAAAGCGAACAGCCACAAATTCTGTCTGACTGACTTTATCCATACTCTGAACCACCATCTCACATAGGCGCTTACTTGCCCCCATAATATTCGTAGGATTGACTGCTTTGTCAGTGGATATCATAACAAAACGTTGTACACTTGCTGCATCTGCTGCTTGCACAATATTCAAAGTCCCTAATACATTGTTCTTAATGGCAGCTTCGGGATTTGCCTCCATTAAGGGAACATGCTTATGAGCTGCTGCATGAAAGATGACATCTGGTTTAACTGTTTTAACAATATCTAATATACGCTCACGATCTCTAACCGATGCTATTTTTACTGTGAGATTAAGTTTTGGGTGCAGTTTTAACAACTCATTTTGGACTGCAAAGACACCATTTTCATATATATCAAGAAGGATTAATTTACTAGGTCCAAAAGATGCAATCTGACGGCTTAACTCTGACCCAATCGACCCACCTCCTCCAGTCACCATGACTTTTTTTCCATTCAGATACTCTGATATCGCTTCCGTATCTAGATTCACTTCATCACGTCCCAAGACATCCTTGATATCAATATCACGGATATTCTGTATACTCACTGTTCCACCGATAAGTTCATACATACCTGGAACGATCCGTATTTTCACTTTAACCTGCTTACATTCATTAACGATTTCTTTGATCGTACTGCGCTTTGCCGAAGGAATAGCAATAATAATCTCTTCAATCTTTCTCTTACGGACAACACTGATAATATCCTCTCGCTGTCCAACGATAGGTACACCGTTGATATGGGTTCCTTCTTTTTGCGGATTATCATCGATAATAGCAATGGGTTTGCTTCGTAGATTACTATGGTTTTTAAGCTCTCGAATAATCATCGCTCCGGCATCGCCACCACCAATAACTAGGACCCGCTTGACACTTCCTTGAACCTCGCGACGTGTGGGTACCGACTTTACTTTTAATAAAACCCGGGCTCCCATCCTAGATCCACCGATAAGCATAATATCCAACATAACAACAATTATATAAACACTTCGAGGTAAGGCCGCGCGCATAAATGTAAGGTAAGTAATGACTAAGGCATTAGCTACACCCACTGCAAAGGTAATATTCACAACTTCCGTAATACTGGCATATTTGTAAAGATTTTTATAAATGCGCAAATAAGTAAATACCACGAGTTTAATCAATATAATCTCCATCCAATAATCCACATAAACACCAAAAAAATATAAAAACTGATTCCCTTGAATCTGACCGTCAAACCGAAGCCATAAGGCAAAAATATATGCAATATTTAACATTATTATATCTGCAAAATAGATAAAAAAGATACGCACGCGTCTTTTCACTTCAAGCATTTTATCTAACCTCCCCTTTTATATCTATGTTTTTACTTATTTATAATTCATGTCCTTTGATATTTGGTAGCGCCAACAATAATCCGTAAAGAACAAAAAACATATATGAAGCAAATACAACACTATCATTGACTAAGCCAACAACCAAATAGGATAAAATCGGAATCACCAAAAAATCAAACCGACTTCGAAACATAGCATATACGCTAATTCCCAAAAAAAGAATTAATCCGACAAATCCAAAATTTAAGGCAAGGTTTAAAAAGAAATTATGTGGTTTATCCACGATAATTGTATGGTCATGTAAATATAATCGTTTATAAATCAAATCCCCTTGTGGAAAATTGGCTGTAAATGTATCTGCTCCATAACCTAATACAGGTTTTTCCAATACAATGGGAAGCGTTCGATTCCAAATATAACCACGGTTACTCATAAGTTTTTCATTTTTAAACCATTCTATAGATTCTGCACTGAAATTTTCATTACTTATAGGTAATGTACCGACTGAAAAATGATTTGAATAATAATAGCTAAACCTTGATTCCGATGTTTTTCCTGTTTGTATATTTCGTACCCATATACGAACTCCCCCCTCTTTATAATAATATATCACTTGTTTTAAATATGAATCACTAATGATTTTATAAGTCAAACTTTCATTTTCTTCGTCCTGTATAACTTCACCCTCGCCTTCTGATGACACATCTAATCCACCTTCTATAGGCGAAATACTAATAGACTCTCCATTTTGAAGATAATAACGTATTTCCGGGTGATTGTATTCTACAGATGCAAATTCTGTTGTTACATTACTATCTGAATCTGCGTTTAGGTTTTTCAAAATATCATTATAATATGGTTCAAAGAATGTTAATTGAGTTAATGCCAAATACCCAACGATAACTATTCCACCAATACCAACATAGACCATTTTACGCATGGGAAATTTAATTAATAAATGTATCCCTATAAATACAAGACTCATTGCCACTGCTACCACTCCGCCTGTTGATTGTGATCCTATAAGTGATATTATTTGAGGTATTATTAATAATGCAAATAAGGATTTAACCCACCATTTTTTTACTACATATATACTATATAGCGTTAACGGAAAGGCTAACGCAACTAGAGAGCCAACATAGTTTGGATTGTATAATGTTGTATATACTTGCCCTTCAGGTAAATTAAAGTTCACCTTCATGAATAATTCTTCATAGCGACTTCCTAACATCATCAATAATCCTAAGTCCGTTTTAAAGAAATCCATGCCAAACATTTGAAAAGCACCGATAATGGATACAACCGAGGCACTTAGTACAAATGAAATTACTAGTCCATTGATCTCGTTTTTTGTTTTTATGATTGACATCGTTATATATGTCAATCCGACATAGCATAACCAAGTAAATGTCCCTTCATATCTGTCAATCATTCCGGCCCATGCAAGTTCTTTATGGTCAGATAATAGATAAGAGATTATGATTGATATAGCAAATAGACCCAATAATATATAGCCAAATCGATTTTTTTTCCAAGCTTCCTTTTTATAACTATATATCTGATATACTATCGTTAAGATCAGTCCAATAATTGTTCCTATTTGAAGTGTTTGGGTTTTAGCATAAGCAAACAGGTCAGAATGTTCTTGCTTATTATACAACAATTGTAACGATTCAGGTACTGGTATAATTTTTAGCGTGACCACCAAAGGAATTAAAAATATTATTATCATTAATAATACATATATAGCTTTTCGTATTTGTTCATTTATTTTATTATTCATAGTGACTCCATATCATCTCCATATCTTTACATCCTTTATATTGTATCAACATTTATAGTAAATGTAAACTAATGAAATAAATTTTTATAGAATTCTAAAGACTTATGTATTCGCAAAAAAATTTCGAGCAAAAAGTGCTCGAAATTTTTTATTTGTTTTACCATAATTCATCTTAATTGTTTATTTGAACATCTATCCATTGTCCGGTAACTTCAACTTCTCGTCCTAAGTAATCTTCAAAATAATCTTGATGTTTTGGTTCATACTTGACTTTGACTATGTCTCCTGTTTCAATATCTACGCCCAATTGTTCGGCTTCAAATTCAATAAAACCTTCACCATCTGGTACAAAAAGACTTCCTTTTGGAATAACCTCCTCATCATTAACAAGTAATGTAAACATACATGCAAAACCATGATCAAGTTCTCCTGTATAGTTGATTGTAAGGAAACCATCAAGTGCATTAAATTCAGCTGAATCGAATGTCACTTCCGGAATCACTTCCGGAACTATATTTTCAGTTGTAAGCGTAAGTGTATTACCCATAATATCAATAAAGTCTACTTCAATCAAATAGCTGTCATATTCGCCAGGTTCTTCAACAAAAACCTCAAATTCAATCCAGTCATTGGAATAACCACATCCGTAATTATGACCAATAAGCTCGGTCACTTCATTATTCGCATTAATTCCTTTTACAACAATTGTTTCATATACATAATCATTGGCTCCATTATTTACTTCCAATATATTATACATATAGTCTTCTGAGATTAACCACTTGTCCAATGTTGGATCAAGTATTGTTATCCCTTGAACCTGATCACTTTCTAATTGATTTTTATCTGTTGATACATCATATATTAATCCTTGATTATTATAGTCAATATTGATATTCTCCGGGCTTACATCTGTACTTAACCCTGAGACCTCAAGAATCAAATAATCATAATGTTCATTCGCAGCATGATATTTAACATCCGTCACTGAAATAGCCGCCGATGTTGTAGCATTCATAACAGAAATCGAAAAACTAGCTTCAGCCCCATTTTCAACAACGACTTTTTCTGTAAGCGGAATAGCTATCGATGTATACGTTTTATCAATATATGTAGCATCATAAATTGAAAAATTAGGCGAATATGTATCTAGTTCATCATAAATCATTTCACCAATCTCAACTCGTGTAACTTCTTCTGATACGTTATCCTTATCCACCAATACAAATTCACAAGTCGCGAAATCAGTATCTGTAATTCTCATCCAAGTAGTAATGCTGTGCTCTTGTGTGTCTACAATCTCTAAATCGCCGCTATCATAAACATGATATGGATATTCGATTCCGGCATGTCCATGCAGTATTGATTCTACACTTGAATAATCATCTGTGTTATATTTATCAGCAATATAGTGAACAGTTACTGGATTGGCTTCACTTGCTTCCGCTAGTTTAACTTTCATTACCACATAACCGTCCTCATTAACGCTAACACTCGGATAACCTGCTGCAAATCTAGAATCAATATATATAGCTCCTGAAGTTGTACTTGGTGGTGTTTCCGGAGTGCCCTCATCGTCCTGATCACTATCTCCGGGTGATGATCCGCCTCCTGATGAACCACCACTTGACGAACCACCACCGGATGAACCGGTATTTGAATCATTATCTGTCTTTGCAGTTGATGTTTCTCCACCTTTTACGTCTTTACCATCAACTTCTGTTCCGTCAACATCGTCGTCAACTTCGACTTCTTCGATTGTTCCTTTTCCATCTATCTTAACATTATCGGCACCATCTTTCACGTTCATCTTACCGATCTTTGCTTTATCGTCTACTCTAATTTGAATATCTTTAGCTTCGACATTTACTTCATCAAATTCACCATCAAATTCAATCTCGGCTCCGGCTACAACTTCCTTCGGAATCGTGATGCGTTCAAACCCGCCACCAATTAATTCTTTTTCAACTAGAATAGCACCTGATGCTAATATTGTTGCTTTGATTTCAGTTCTTCCTGATGCAACTAAACGAATCTTGTTGTCTGTTTTTTTAACTACAACAGCACCTTCAACTGTTACATTGTTAAAATAGATTGAGTTCTCTCCGCCACCTTTAATGAGTGTATTTCCTTTAACCACAACATTATCAAGATTCACTTCACCATCAGCAACTCCTTCTGCAACGTAAAGATCACCTTCAATAATTACATTTTCTAGTATAATATCTGCTGAACTGATAGTAGCATTGCCTTCAATCGTCAAGAGGTCTTCTTCCGTTCCTCCATATGTACCTTCTACTAAATACATTGCACCAAATGCTCGATTTAATAAGGTTACGGCTTCTGCACGTGTTATATTGCTTGATATATTTAATTGTTTATTATTTCCTTGAATTAGCCCTTTTTCAATTAAAGTATCCACTTCAGATATTGCCCAATCTGCAACTTCATAGCCGTCTGTAAATTGGCTAACATGCGGATAACTGCTTTTCGCATCATAATTCATCATGTTAGCAACCACAACTGCCACTTCTTGGCGCGTAATGGGTTGCTCCGGACGAAATGTCCCATCATTGTATCCGCCGGCTAATCCAGCCTCTGCTGCTTTTAAAACAACATCATTATACCAGTCACTTGAATGAACATCAACAAAGCCTGCTTCTGCTGACTCTTGTAATCCAATTATATTATCGATCAAGGTATAAAATTCTGCACGTTTGATACTTACATTTGGTTTAAACGAACCATCTGCATACCCATTAATCAAACCCTCATTCATCCATTCCTTAACCGTAGCTTCCGCCCAATGTTCTCCAACATCGGCTGCTACCTCATTTGCTGATACCGGCACTAATAATGTTGTCGTCATCAAGATAACACTAATTATTACCGATAACATTTTTTTCATTCTTTTCATTTGTTACTCCTTTCACCTTATTAATTTTTTTGCACTAATGTGCTAAAGTAATTATATCGTATAATATTTAACAATTCAATATAAAATTTTATATTTTTTACAAAGAGAAAAACAGTTGCGTATCACAATATATTTGCATAAAAAAACCTCGCATTATGCGAGGTTTTTTTTATGCAAATATTAATTTACAATTACTTTGCAACTGGTTTAACATCAACAACAATCATGTCAACATATTTTGTATCAGCAGCTGAACTAACTGTTTCAACAAATTGAACACTACTGAAAGTATAGTCTTTTAGGTTGATATCACGAAGTTGTTTAACATCAGAAGTACCAGGATACATAAATAAGATAATAGCATCATCAGTTAATCTATAAACAGTACCACTATCTACAGTCACTTTTTCGCCACTGATATCTACAGCAGCACCTGTAGTAGCAAGAGCTTCACTGTTAATCTTAGCAGTAGCAATTGCGTTGATTCCAGTTACCAAACCTGTTTCATCACTAATTTCTAATTCTAAGTAATTGCCAGGAATCGCTAACTTGTCTACTTCAAATGTATGCTTATCTTCATCACCATCTAAATTGGCCCAAGCTTTAAGTCTTGTAACTTCATTTGTGCCAACTGTTAAAGAAGTGTCTCTGAACGCATGAATCTTTGTTTTATCTTCATCTGCATTTGTTTGAGTTGCAACAAAGTATTTAGCAGATGTTCCACCGTCATGGTAGTAACTATTGTCAGTTCCAACTAATGTATCAAATTCCGCTTCACTCCAGTCCACAACACTAACATCACCAGCATCAATTGATTTTGCTAAGTTAGGTACAGATCCAAAATAATCACTATAATCAGCGATTACAAAAATCGGAGTACTAGAAGAGATTCGTTGACCATTAATAAACTTTTCATCAAGTTTGAATCCAGCAGTAACTGAAGCTTCAGTTAAAGTATTAATTTCAACAATGTCACCATCATCATTATATACAAATTCTACAACATTAAGTCTTGACAACTCATTAGCTGGGTTTACCACCAATGCGCCTTTATCATCATCAGTCACTGTGAAGTTAGTAACAGAACTGATAGAACCTGTATAAGTAATTGCACTGTCTGTGTCATAATCATTGATTTCTGATAAATCATCAAGATTAATAACTTCAGTTACTTTTGTTCCCTCTTCATTTACAAAAACAAATCTAGCATATACATCACTGAAATCTTCATCAAATACTACGTCTTGAAGTAGTACACCTGCAACTGTATCAGTATCAGCAACACCTAAATCACCTGTAACATAAACTAATTTACCAAATCGGTCTAAGTAGATAGCAACTTCTTCTTCAGTGTCTTCAAATTGCTCAGCAGCGTCTTTATCCATATCGTCTAAATCGCCATCTTCGTTTACATATTGAGCTGTAATGCCTAACTTATCATTAAAGTATAGATATTCTTCATCATCAACATCAAAACCTTCTACGAAAATCGCTGTGATCTCGCCAACAATTGCTTCATTGTAAACTTCAGCAACATCAGTTGTATAGTTAATAATAACTACGTCACCTTCTACGAAGTCTTCAACACTTGCAAATTTTCCATCTTTGAAAACAGTAAAGCCGTCGAAATCAACTTCTTCATCTTCTATTGTAGTCACAACGTCTTCATCAACAGAGTCTACAACGATCATATCTTTTAATTCATAAGCATCGACACGAACAACATCATTCTTGTTGTCAAGAACAACTTTCGCTAATCCATATGATTTACCATCTAAATAATCTGCAGTGCTATCTGAAGCAGTAATATCTACATTAAAACCATTTGCCATTTCAAATGTTTTATCCATATCCACTAATTTGATTTTATCAGTAGATCCTGGCTTCATTTCAACAGCATCAATATAGTAGTCGCTTGTAATTTCAGCAAAGATAAGTTCATCATCTTCTTCGTCAACCCAAACAGTTAACTCATTTAAGTATAGGTCATATAAGTCATCTCCCGAAAGAACTTCAAAAGAACCTAAACCACTAAGTGTAACTTCATTATCATCTGTATCATAACCTGATGCAACAACTTCTTTGTATTGATTAACATCTAAGTTGTCATTTAATAATGTAACGCCAGTTTGTGGTCCATAGTTTACTGACCCGTCATCATCATAGCCTTTTGCGCCCCACTTTTCAATAACAAGTGTATTTACCAACATTTTAGCCGCATTACCGCGAGTTGCATTTGTTACACTTGATACATAAACATCATCAAGAACACCTAAAATGTTTGCACGAGTAATGTAGTTCGCTGGCCAGTTTCCTTCTTTGTCTACAATTGGACCTAATCCAATAAGACGAGTAAGGATTGTAATCGCTTCAGCGTTTGATAAAGGATTACTTGGTTTGTAAGTACCATCTGGATATCCTTTAAGAATACCTCTGTCAACCGCTACATTGATATAACCAGCTGCCCAATGGAAAGCGTCTACATCAGTGAAGATTGTGTTTGACTTAGATACTTCAGCAGCATCGTTAAGTCCTAATGCAAGAACTGCAATTTTAGCAAATTCTGCACGAGTGATTTGTCCTTCTGGACGGAAAGTACCATCTGGGTAACCTTCCATAATGCCTAAGGCACTAAGTTTGCCAACCGCTACTTCGAAATCAGTATCAACAACATCTTCATTTACTGCTGCAAATGCTGATGACATTGAACCGAAAACTAAAACGAGTGTTAACAATAAAGCCATAAAACGTTTTGTGTTTTTCATGTTTGTGTTTCCTCCTTTAAAATAGTTATCTGTTTATTACAGACCAAATTATAGCACTCCCCTTTAAGAATCGTCAATATGTAACAACTAGATGTAATGTTATTGTAACACAACACTCTCCCGCCGTTCTCATATGCTTTACCTAAAGTCTGTGCCTGTAATTCATTCTATCACAACGGCGACGAATTACAAGCGTTTTTGCGATTTGTAACGTAGGTGTAATATTTCTATTCATAGGCAAATTGCTGTTTTTCATCCTCCACCCATTCATGGTAGTAGTTGAGCACATCATTTGGCTTCAGTGGTTTACTGTAATAGTAGCCTTGTATAATGTCACAAGACATTGCTTCTAATATCTCAGCCTGCTCTCTTGTCTCAACACCTTCTGCCACAACCTCCTTATCTAGTTGATGGACATAACCGATGATACTCTGAACCAAGACACGAATCTCACGCCGGTTCAGTCGATCTACGAAGTATTTATCCAGCTTCACTGTATCCACATCCACCTCTCCCATGGAAAAATGGGTATTATATCCAGTTCCATAATCATCAATAGCAACGCTATACCCTAATTGACCATATTGTTGCAAAACTTCTCGCAAGTGACTGTTACTGTCGATAACCACACGTTCTGTAATCTCAATCTCGATAGACTCCGGATGAATCCCCGCATGAACAAAGATCGCATGGAAGATCTCACGAAAGGCCGGATCCATAAGCTCTCTTGATGTTAAGTTGATGCCTACATTCACATCAATACCTTGTCGCTTCCATATTAACATCTGTTTTGCACATTCGCTTGCCACCCATAAGGATATCTCTCGGATGACACCAATATCTTCGGCCACTTTGATAAATACATCAGGACCTATCTGCGATTCCCCTTTACGATTCCAACGAATCAAGGCTTCAACACCACTAATGCTTTCTGTTCGCAAATCAATCTTGGGCTGGTAGACTAGATAGAAGTCGTTATTTCGAATGGCATGGGTTAGGGCATTGGTTACATCGAAAGTCATTCGATTGGCTTGATCAATTGCTTCATTATAATAGAAGATTCCCGGCACATGACGTTCACCTTGATCGGATGCACTTCGCACCCGGGACAATATATCAAAGACGCTTCTGCCATGTTCCGGATATTTGACCACACCCACTTTTACCAATAACTGTATTCGATAGCCATTAGTATTCATAGGGTTTGCAAAGAGTGCATAAAATTGCTGGGTTATTTCTTGTATATAGTCGTCTGAGGATCCTTCTATAACAGACAAAAACTCTGAACGACCATGAGAATAACAGATATGGTTTTGAAAATTCCTTCTCATTTTGTTTCCCAAGTTCTGAATCATATCATTCACTGTTCCATCATCAACATATTTACTAATCATGTCAAGATTAATCACCCTATACAAAACAATAGAAAAAGGACGCTTCTTATCAATAAGCATATCTAAATCTTGGTTTAATTTATTGGTGTTATATAACTTGGTATATATACTTCGAAGGTCGGATTCCCGCATCTGATAATTCAGATGATTTAAACGACCAACCAAGTAACTCGAAACAGCTCCCACTAAAACAAAGAAAAACATACGAACTAACCATGTCTGGGGCCTTTGCATGATACCAAGATTAACATTAATGGGCATCAAGGGCCCTAATGACAGCCCTGCTAGGAATGTGGTAATAAAAGTTTCTCTGCGTCCAAAAAAATATGCCGAGGATAGAATAGCTAAATACATCAAGTGGGGCAAAGCATTACTTGTCCCTCCACTTATATAGACCAAAACTGCATAAACGACAATCTGAATAAGCACAAATATCCATTTGAGCCAATAACGTATCGTTTTGTTTTCGCGATATTTTTGTAAAACCATGGAGTCGCCCTCACTTCCCTTATAGTTCTTTCGTCCCTGTCTTAGTATAAGTATACCATAAAGTGTACGATATCCAATAAGAAAATATGTGCCAATCCATTTCGCTTAGAGTTTCATGAGCTTAAGAAAAGACCATGCAACGGATTCTAAACTCGCTGTCGCTCAAACAGAAGAATCCTTGTCTTGCATGGTCTTTTCTTTTCACTTTGAAACTCTACGGCTTATGGCTAAGCGTATATTTTACTATTGGGCATCTTGCTATGTTGCGAAACAGGAATATTTATAAACGTCACATATTAGAGAAAACATTTAATGGAAGGGCGACGTTCGTCACCAATGCACACGTTTTTATATGCACTATATATGGCCTATATATGACCAGATGTAAACATTTGTTCACGAATGCTTCCGACTATATATTTAGGTTACCTAACATGCTATAATACAAGCATTAGACAAATTGAGAAAGAGGTATGTATGAAGAAAAAATTATCTTTGAAAATGGTTGTTTTTATTGGCGGGCTCGTTTTAGTCGTCGCATTTGGATTAGGTCTTACGGCTCTAATTTTTTCCACGGCTACTGTAGAAAATGAGGCTGAAAAGTCTTTGCTTCAAATAACAGATTTAGGCGCTACGGAAGTTTACACACTTGTTGAAGGACGACTAGAGGTTTTATATGAAGTAGCAAATCAAGAGCAAATCCAAAGCATGGATTGGGAGGTTCAGAGAAAGTCTTTAATCGATGATGTGGATCGCTTAGGCTATTTGGACTTAGCCATCGTCACTCCAGATGGAACAGCCAGATATGTCAAAGAAGATACGACCTCCGAATTAGGGGACCGCGAGTATGTCAAACGCGCTCTTAATGGTGAGACCAACGTTTCTGATGTGATTATCAGTCGAGTAACCAATTCGGCAGTCCTCATGTTTGCTAGTCCTATCGAAAAAGACGGTCAAGTCCTTGGTGTCTTAATTGCACGAAGAGACGGAACCGCTCTAAATGATGTGACCGATGCTATGGGATTTGGTCAAGAAGGTTATGCCTATGTGGTTAACAAAAAAGGGACCATTGTCGCTCATCCAAATCGCGAATATGTGATGTCACAAACAAATATTATCGAACAAGCAAAAGAAGACCCTACTTTTATTAATGTTGCCGCTTTGTTAGAAACGGTATTAGTCGAAGAACGCGGATTAGGTCAATATGAATTCAAAGGACGAAATATACACAGTGCTTATGCACCTGTTCCGGGCACAGATTGGATTCTTATTAACGCCGCTGTAGAATCTGAATTTCTTGAAGGTCTCGTTACCATGCAACGCGCCCTATTATTTGCCAGCATCTTGTTTATCCTTATTGGTATCCTTATTTCCGCTCTACTAGGACGCTCAATCGCCAAACCGATTACCTATTTATCCCAAGAACTCATAAAGATTTCAAAATATGATTTAAGGGAAGATGCAGATCAACAAGGCGCTAAAATAAGAAGAAAAGAAGATGAAATCGGCATCATTGCAAATGCCATTCAAAAAATGCGCGAAAATCTAAAAAATCTTATTCACGAAATTTCTGAAGATGCAGTTAATGTAGCCGCTTCATCAGAAGAGTTAACGGCTACAAGCGAACAAGTTTCCCTATCCTCTGAAGAAGTTGCCAAAACCATCGAAGAAATTGCCAGTGGTGCAACAGACCAAGCAAGAGAAACCACCGATGGGGCAATGGAAATCAATGTCTTAGGTGAGATTATCGCTTCGGAGATTGAACTTGTCAAAATATTAAACACGTCAGCAATCGAAGTCAACCGATTAAAAGAAGAAGGCTTTGTTGTCTTAAAAGATCTGGAAGAAAAAACATCTGAAAATAATCATGCGGCTAAAGAAGTTCATGCAATCATCATAGATACCAATGAAAATGCAGATAAAATCGAATCAGCTAGCGACATGATTAAAGGCATCGCCGCACAAACGAATTTATTAGCCTTAAATGCATCCATCGAAGCCGCACGCGCAGGCGAATCCGGCAAAGGATTTGCTGTCGTCGCTGAAGAAATCCGAAAGCTAGCCGAAGAAACCAATCAATTTGCCGGCGAAATATCAACCACCATAGCCAACTTAAGTAAAATGACAGAAAAAGGTGTAACTACAATGAATAAAGCCGGTAAAATAGTAGAAGCACAAATGCTCAGCTTAGATAATACCCACCAGAAATTCGAAGGAATCTCCGAAGCCATAGAACAAGTCAAACATGTCGTTCAACAGCTCAACGAGTCCACCTCAACAATGATGAATAAGAAAAACGAGATCATTAATATCATTGAGAACCTCTCCGCAATCTCAGAAGAAAACGCAGCCGGTACCGAAGAAGCCTCTGCTTCTGTCGAAGAACAAACAGCATCCATGGCTCAAATATCAAAAGCAAGCGAAGAACTCTCAAAATTAGCAGAAGACATGCAAAAAAGCATTTCAAAATTCAACTTCTAATGTAGATGTCCAATAGTAAAATATGTGCAATCCATTTCGCCTAGAGTTTCATGAGCTTAAGAAAAGACCCTGCAACGGATTCTAAACTCGCTGTCGCTCAGACAGAAGAATCCTTGTCTTGCATGGTCTTTTCTTTTCGCTTTGAAACTCTACAGCTTATGGCTAAGCGTATATTTTATTATTGAACATTTTCCTATATCGCGAAACGGAAATATTTATAAACGTCACATTTTAGAGCACACATTTAATGGAAGGGCGTCACTGTCTGTTCTTAGATTTAAGCCGGAGGTTTTATAACAGTCGTCGAAATCTTTGATTTCGATTTACCCTTGATGGCATAGAAAATCAGTACTACCAAGGGCGACGTTCGTCACCAATGCGTAGATTTTCTTCGCGAAGAAAAAGAAATCATGCAAATTGGGATTCCTCTGTCTGAGTAACAGCGAGTTTGGAATCCCTTGCATGATTTCTTGATAAAGCGATTAGAAAATCTAAGTGAAGTGAATCGGCATGTTTTTTATGTGTGGGCATGACCTATTTGCTTGATTTCTTCCACTGATAAACCGGTTAAATCAGCTATATCTTGAATACTCAATCCTTTTTCCAAAGCTTTTTGTGCCATTTCAATTTTTGTTTTATTCACGCCTTCTTCGTGAGCTATTCGTTCTCGCGTACGCTGGTCCATCAAATATTTTTCATGGGCTTCGATGCGTTCTCGTACTAGATCATCTGCAGACATTTTTGAATATTCCTCATATGCCATCTTAAACACATCCTCTCTTTCCACTAATTCATTAATCATTTCATCTTGCTCCTGATTACCCAAATTTTTTATAAAATACATCCAGGATTTGTAACCTTCATCTGTCACTATTATATCATGGATTTT
>DDQW01000051.1:42954-49469 GCA_002342805.1 Clostridiales bacterium UBA2432
ATTGTGGTTCTTTTCACTTTCATAAATACAAAGACTGTCTACAATATTGATACAAATACTTTTATGCACTTCCACATAATCATTACCACGCATTTCTTGTTCGCTGTGGAGTTTGCTCCAATAAAAAAGACTTCTCTTTCGATATATCTTACCTGCATTGACTTGCATCTCAACGTCTACATATTGTCCATTCATTAACTTCACTTTAATATCAAAAATCACTTCTTTTTCATCTTCTTTTTCTCTTATTGAAAACGGATTTTTATGTTCGATTGCAGTAATCTTCTCTGTTCCTTTTCGTTCTAATAGAGCATTGAGTAGATGCATCAACAACTGTTTTGAAGGTTCTTCATCCCTTCCAAACACTGCTTTAAATAATAAATCGTTTGTTAATTTATATCGTTTTTTTGACATACAGCTCTCCCTTACCTTTTCTTATAAGTATAGCTGAACATCTACATAGTTTATATCCCACTTTTGACTTAAAAACACACACATTCATGAATGCCCACACATAAAAAACATGCATTGTCACAAACCGTAGATTTTCTTCGCGAAGAGAAAGAAATCATGCAAATAGGGATTCCTCTAGCTGAGTGACAGCGAGTTTGGAATCCCTTGCATGATTTCTTGATAAAGCGATTAGAAAATCTAAGTGAAGTGAATCGGCATGTTTTTTATGTGTTGGCATTTCCCTTTACCGGTACCCAGTACTCGGATTTATACTCGGGGGAACTTGGATCTCCAGGCATATATACTTCCAGCTCAGTTGTTCCTGCGTGTTCAAAGTCTACAGAAGGAAACCATTCAGAATATATTCTCTGAATCACTTTTTGCAAACTCTCCGGCAAAGGTCCGGTTGCTTCAAACACAGCATAGGTACTTGCCGGAATCGTTTTTTCTTCCCATCCATCTTTTGAAAAATCATTTTTTTCAATCATGATTCCGTAGTCAAAAACACTTTCATCCATGTTCATATCGGCACAAACACCCAGAACACCCATGGGGCCCATATGCTCCATTAATATTGCATATTCGCCGTTATCCATGACTTCATTCCAAAACTTTGGAATGATCTTGAAGTTTTCTCCATCTTTAACAGTTACTTTCTTGACAGGTCCAACAACAGTAAAACTTTCTTTTTCAACGATTTTTACTTTCATTTCCTCAACTCCTTTTATTTGCAATTGAAAGGTTAATTTAGGTTGCATGTTCAAGTAGGGTTTTTGGCTTCGTACCTTTGTCGGCGAATAACCAAATTGACGCTTGAAAGATTTCGAAAATCCTTCCGGTGTTTGATACCCATACTTGAATGCAATCTCGATGATTTTTTCATCGGTCATTAATAAATCATTGGCCGCTAATGCTAATCGACGGTTACGAATGTATTCACCTAAGGTTAAACCTGTAACCACATGAAACAAACGTAGAAAGTGAAACTTTGAACAACATGCAATCTTTGCCACTTCCTCCATCTCAATCTCTTCTTGCATCTTAGTTTCCACATAACTCAATGCTTTCTGAAACGCTTCTAAACCTGTCATATCGGCCTCCCATTTATTAATCTAGATTTATATTAACACTTTCTAAGGGGTTGTACCTGTCTTTTTTTGCTTGATTGTGACATTAATTCTGTAACTTTCTTATCGTATAATTTATTTTATTAGCATCTTTTTTATAGGCTTTAATCTTCCATTTTTCTAAAAAAGATATTGTATCAGACAACTTTTGTTCAATAATCTGATCTAGAATCAAATTGATAACTTCTCTATTAACCGTCCTAAATTCTTCTACTAATGCTTCTTCACCATCACTAGGCACACTAATAATTTTATTTAGCATTTCTTCTGCAAAAATCGGCTTATAGACTTCCCATCCATAATCCGTGAAAACGATCATCGGCAATCTACCGTCATATGATATTTTCAGGTAATTGTGCTTAATCATCCAATCCACAAGCACTTCAATATCCGCCATTTTCATTTGACTATAATAACCATAACTCGGACACTGATCCAATGCATGTTCTAAAACTTTTTTATCCTTTGATCCTTTTAAAATTTTAACTAGCATTGCTCTTCCGGCTTTACCTATAATCTCATCTGCCGCTCTAAGTATCTTAGCAATTTCTTCATTCTTTAATTGTTTGATATGCCTTGTATCATTTAAGGCTATTCTGATCTTTGCTTTTCTGGCCATAAACTCACACCAACTTCCCTTAAAGTTTTTATTGCATCATTATTATATCATGGATTTTGCACATCTTTCTACCTTACGATATTCAAAAACACGCACATTCTTGAATGCCCGCACATGAAAAACATGCTTTATCACAAACCGTAAATTTTCTTCGCGAAAAGAAAGAAATCATGCAAAATGGGATTCCTCTGTCTGAGCGACAGCGAGTTTGGAATCCCTTGCATGATTTCTTGTCTAAGCGATTAGAAAATCTAGGTAAAGCGAATCGGCATGTTTTTTATGTGTGGGCATTCCCTATTTGCTTGATTTCTTCCACTGATAAATCGATTAAATCTGCTATATCTTCAGGGCTCAAGCCCATTTTTAAAGCTTTTTGTGCCATTTCAACTTTTGTTTTATTCACGACTTGTTCTATCCCTTCTTCTATTCCTTTTTCGTAGGCTATTCGTTCTCGCGTACGCTGGTCCATCAAATATTTTTCATGGGCTTCGATGCGTTCTCGTAGGAGATCATCTTCAGATATTTTTGAATATTCTTCATTTACCACCTTAAACACATCCTCTCTTTTCACTAACTCATTAATCATTTCATCTGTCATTATTATATCATGGATTTTTGCCTAAGCGTATATTTTATTATTGCACATCTTGCTATTTTACGATACTCAAAAACACGCACATTCTTGAATGCCCGCACATAAAAAACATGCTTTGTCACAAACCGTAGATTTTCTTCGCGAAAAGAAAGAAATCATGCAAAATGGGATTCCTCTGTCTGAGCGACAGCGAGTTTGGAATCCCTTGCATGATTTCTTATCTAAGCGATTAGAAAATCTAGGTAAAGCGAATCGGCATGTTTTTTATGTGTGGGCATAACCCTTACTCTGTCTTAAACCGCTTCAACAGATCTTCGAGTTTTCCGGATAAGGCACGAAGCTCTTCGGAAGAACTGCTAACTGAACGCACAGTCTCTGCCTGCACTTCCATAGAAGCTGTAACTTCTTCCGAGGCTGCGGCAGTTTCTTCTGAAACCGCTGAAATATTCTCAATGGAACCGACAACTTCTTCTTTTTTTGCCGAGATTTCATTGACTTTATTAGTGGCTTGTTCAATCATTCGTGTAATATCTTCAATGACTGAGAAAATAACTTGGAATGAGGCCTCAACTTCTTTTACCGATGTATTTTGCAAGTCGCCACTTTCTTTAACCACACTCATAATCTCTGTCGTTTGACTAGATTGGTCCTGAATCTCTTGAATATGTTGTTGAATCTCTTTAACCGCATTGGCAGATTCTTCGGATAATTTGCGAATCTCTTCTGCAACAACAGCAAAACCTCGTCCGTGTTCACCAGCGCGGGCTGCTTCTATGGACGCATTTAAGGCTAATAGATTAGTTTGGTCAGCAATGGAATAAATCGTCCCAACAATGGTTCCGATGGTATGACTCTTGCTATCTAAGTTATTGACGGCATCCTCTATACGTAAAATTGCGGAATCACTTTCGATTGAGCGTTCACGTAATGTTTTGATCACTGTATTTGATTTTTCATTTTGCTCTTTTACATTATCCGCTTTGTCGGTCATTTCTTGAATGTAGGTCAACAATTGATCTAGAGATGTATTTAGCTCATTGGCTTTAATAACGCCCATCTCGGAGTCTTTGGCCTGATCACTGGCACCGAGCGCAATCTCTTGCACTGTTTTAGATACTTCTTCCGCCGACATTAGTGCTGTCTCTGCATCTTTAGATAATCCCTCAGACGCTGAACTCACGCTTTCAGACGCATGTTTGGTTTCACTCACCAGATGACTCACATTATCCAGCATGGCATTAAAGGCCTTGGCCATATGGGCAATTTCGTCTTTTCCTTTAATCTGGACCCGTGCGGAAAAGTCGCCTTCTTTAACCGTATTCATGACATTTTGCAGTTTTTCCACCGGCTTTGTAATCATTCTAGAAAAAATTGCGCTAATCAAAATAACGATAGCAAAAGTAATCAATCCAATAAAAATAATTTGAATTAAAATTGGCAATGCTTTATTAATAAATTCTGCATTATCAAGTGCAACCATCACTGTCCATCCGGTTTCTTTGACTTCACGATAGATACCGAATCGATTCATATTATTATAACGATAAAAAACAGTACCGCTAGTACTTTGAGTGATTGCCTCTTTTATCTCCGGAATCGGAACCTCTTCACCAATAACTGTTTCATCTTTATGCGTAAGCACATTTCCTGCACGATCTAAAATAAAGGGATATCCTGACTCAAGAATTTGTATGGCATTCATCTCCGCGTTTAAAGATGCGACATTGATATCTGCTGCAAGGACCCCGACAATGGAATCATCTCGTCCATAGATTGGGACAGCAACCGAGGTAATAATCGTTCCATCGGTTGCATTGATATAAGGATCTGTCCATATAACGCTCTCCGATTCCACTGCATCTTGGTACCATGGCCGGTCTGTTGGATCATACCCCTCCGGCAAGTCTGCATCTGGGTAGATATAGAACTCTTTATTCTTGTATCCAACATAAACGTTACTTACTTTATCAAATTCGTCGATATAATTTGCAAATTCATGCATTAATGCACGCGTGTCCCGTTCATAATAGGCTTTTTGCAAGCTTTCATTAATACGCATAACACTCAGTGCGTGCCGATATGTTTCCATATCTTTGGATATACTCTCGGACATCTCGTCAACTAATGACTCTGTCACTTCACGAATTTCCTCCAAAAATATGCTTTGGGTTTTTAGAAAGGATAATCCTCCAAGCGCAGTCAGTGCAAATAAAATGGTAATAATAAATGTAAGACTTAATTTCATTCTAAGTTTCATGGCATCCTCCTTGATTATGTTTTCATTCCACTTATATGTATCGGACGGTTTGTGTGAAAGCTTTAATTATTTTTAGTAAAAAGATGTCCAATAATAAAATATGTGCAATCCTTTTCGCCTAGTGTTTCATGAGCTTAATAAAAGACGATACAACGGATTCTAAACTCGCTTACGCTCAGACAGAAGAATCCTTCTTTTGTATCATCTTTTATTTTCACTTTGAAACTCTACAGCTCATGGCTATACGTATATTTTATTATTGGACATCTACTACATCGCATCTAATTTTCAAATTTAAGCCATCCGTTTTATAAGACGTTTTGATGGATACTATACACATGCACATCTATAAATCGGCATGCACGATGTTACGCAATTTTCGCGTTAAGCTTGTGGTTCCTGCATCTTTTTTTTGCATCATGATGAGTATGGTTAAATGATCTTCCGGGCAGTTACAAAAATAGGCGCCGAGCCATCCATCCCATCCGTATTCTCCATTGCTTCCCAGAAGTCCGGCTTGCCTATGGTCCGTCATTACACGCATTAAGTTTCCATAACTATGACCACTTAAGGTATGCCAAAGATCGAAGTTTTCTTGTTGTTCCGCTTGTAGCGTTGATGACGTTAAGTAGTCAACCGTTTTGGGCTTGAGTATTTGTACATTATCGAGGCTTCCTCTATTCATAAGCATTTGTGCGAAACGTGCATAGTCATCGATCGTTGATACTAGTCCTGCACCGCCGGATTCAAATGCCGGTTGACGATCCATTGCGTTGATAATTCCAAGATGGTTACCTTCATATGGGAATCGGTCGTTCTTATTTGTCATATCATAAGCTGTCGCTAGGCGATTTCTTTTTTCTTGTGGCACCCAAAACCCAGTGTCATGCATTCCCAATGGTTCAAATATGTTTTCTTCTAAAAATTTTCCAAAGCTCTGGCCACTGACAACTTCAATAATTGCACCTAGTACATCTGCCGAAGTCCCATATTGCCATGAAGCCCCCGGTTGAAAGGATAAGGGGCATTGGCCCAGGCGATTGGCAATCTCAAGCGTATTTAAAGGCTTTTCCCCTAAGAGTTTTTGGTCTATTTCTTGAAAAAGTTCAAGCGTTGCTTGTCCTGCAAGATTTTCATCATTGGGATATACAAGCCCTGACGTCATTGATAACAAGTCTTTAATCGTAACATCCCGTATCACTGGAATGAGATGACCGTATGCATCGACTTTTTGACCGATAAAGCCCGGTATATATTGACAGACCGGATCAAATAGATCTATCTGACCACCTTCCAATAAAATCATAACCGCAGCAGCTGTTATGGGCTTTGTCATTGAATACAAGCGAAAAAGAGTGTCGCGTTTAATGGGGCGATTGCTTGCAATATCCGCAAGTCCATCCTGGTGATAGAAGCTTTCTTGTCCATCCTTAATAACAAGCATATTGGCACCGGCCACGTCGC
>DDQW01000047.1:0-39062 GCA_002342805.1 Clostridiales bacterium UBA2432
AGGATTTATCGAAACATTTATGAACCATTATGAACCATTTAAAAATTATTCTGTTTATATCTTCTATCTTTCCAAACTAGTAATAAACTCAACCATATCCGGATCACGATGGGAAAAGAATAAAGTTTCTTCTTGGTCTAACTCAGATACTTTTTCCATCTCTTCTTGTGTTAGTTCAAAGTCAAAAACATCAATATTTTGAATCATTCTGTCTTTATGAGTTGTTTTAGGGATAACAACAATATCTTTTTGAATAAGAAAGCGAAGAGCTACTTGCGCCGCTGATTTATCATAAGTTTTTCCGATTGTTACTAACACATTATTGGTAAAGAAATCATTTTTACCTTCTGCAAAGGGTCCCCAAGACTCCATTTGCGTTCCATATTTTTTCATGATTTCATGTGCTTTCACTTGTTGATGAAACACATGGGTCTCCACTTGATTAATAGCAGGTATGGTTTCAACATATTTACAAATATCAATAAATCGATCCGGATAAAAATTTGAAACTCCGATTGCACGAACTTTACCTTCTTTGTATGCTTCTTCCATTGCTCTGTATGTGCCGTAGTAATCATTAAACGGTTGATGGATGAGTAACAAATCAATATAATCTGTTTGAAGTTTTTTCAATGACATTTGAATGGACTCTTTTGCTTTTTCATATCCCGCATTTGATATCCATATCTTTGTTGTTATAAACAATTCTTCTCTAGGAACTCCACATTTGACAATTGCATTACCAACAGCTTGTTCGTTACCATACGCTTGGGCCGTATCAATTGACCGATATCCAACACTTATGGCATCTAATACACAACGTTCACATTCTTGTAAGTCAGGGATTTGATAAACACCATACCCTAAAACAGGCATCTTTACACCATTATTTAATATAACATCCTTCATTTATACTCCTCCTTTTCGTGATTTATTATTGTTTTTTTATTCATTCCATCCATAGATTTTAATCAGTTGTTGTCGTGTATATAGGTATGCACTTATGGGATAGTTTTTTTGATCTTTTGTATTTGATGCAACCAAATACTCAATAAGATTCCCATCCGAATCAGTTAGAACTTCAGTAATCATTACCGTATGCCGCCAATTTTCATCAAATCCTAGAATAATGATATCTCCTATCTCTCCTTGATCAAAGTTGGCGTCTGCATCAGCTACAAGTCCAAAACCATCATTTAACTGGGCATAAGCATAAAACTCATCAACACCTGTCCACGAAGATGTTCTCCCCCGTGTCGCTGTTGTATTGCTCAGCGTTGCACCAAACCATTTCCATACATGATCTCCTTGAGTATCCATTGGGATACCTCCGGCAACCATACTTTGGGAAGCAAAATTTTGACAGTTTCCACCTAGATTACTATAATCTAACCATTCTGTGTTTCGTCGATTGATCCAATTATTTGCATAACGAATCGCTTCATCCCGATTATATGGATAATCATAAACAAATTCTTTGTCCTCGTCAATTCCTTGATTACGTAGCTGAAGATTATTATCTGCCTTCCTTAATAATGCCTCTTTTTGGACATAGATATATTCAATTACTTGTGCATCCGTTAGTAGAGGAACATTATCTGTTTCAATCGTCATATCCGCTTGGGCATTCTCATCAATATCAATAGATTCATCCGTTTTAATATATTCACGATTTTCTCCAATTAATGCCCAATATAAAGTTCCTCGTTGTAAATGACTCAAGATTTTTATACCATCGGCTGTTTCATCGAGCACAAAATAATGGATGATACCATATTGTTCGGCCTCTACATCCGGATATTCACTAAACTTCGTTATTGAATCTTCACTGATTGTGATTCGTGTCCCTTCTTCAAGATCTTCAACATTGTCGACCCTTAAAAAATATTCATATTCTTGTAATGTCAAATCATTCGACTGCTTTTTTCTGACTTCCACCATAAATTCCCATGCAGCACGATTGAGCTCTGCATTTATACCTTCAGAATCCTTATAAAGTGATGCAATGTCCATAACTTCTGTCGTCGCTAAAGATTCAAAGTAGGCATCCATAAATGTTAGAATAATGTTTTTTTCTTCCTCAGTCAGTTCTTCTGTGTCATCGACAAATCCACCTTGACCTTTTACTACTGGTGGTTTCGCTTCTGAAGAAATATCCTCTTCAAAACTATCCTCACTATTACTATTGTTATTATTTTCCTCAACTAATGAGGTATCACTATCATTACTACCGGAAGAGTTATGTGGTTTTATTTCACAACCTTCTAATAGAAACATAGAAATAAGTATCCACAAAACTATTTTTAATTTCATTAAATATACACCTTTATTTCATCTGTTCAGCAAATTGCACAGAAATACCGTTGGGGTCTTTGACATAGAAAAACTTTATATGAGGATTGGGTTGTATGGGACCTTTGTATATTTCGATACCGCCTTGATTCATTTCATCCAACTTCTTGTCCAAAGAATCTACAGAAAAACCAAGGGAAATCTGATCTGACTCGGGATAACCACCCCCACCACCAATAAGTTCTAATTCTGTCTCCCCATCCCCAAGAAATGCTATTTCAACGCCGGGCCTAGATTCAAAACGTCTAGATACCCTTAATCCAACATATTTTTCGTAAAACTTAATTGATTCCTCTAAATTATTCACATGCACTGTTGTCCATAAAAATGCCATTATAATCTCCTTTAAACTTGATATGTTGATGATGCTGTACTTCCGCCTGCACCTGTCCAATTCGTATGAAAAAATTCACCTCTAGCTTTATCAAGGCGCTCATAGGTGTGCGCTCCAAAGTAATCTCTTTGTGCCTGCAAAAGATTAGCAGGAAGTCGTTCACTTCTAAAACCATCATAAAAGGTAATGGCTGCTGATAAAGTTGGAACTGAGATGCCTTTTGTAATCGCTGTTGCCACAACACATCGTAAATCATGTTCAGAATCTGTTACTGCTTTCGTGAAAAAATCATCCAACAAAAGATTACTGAGAGATGCGTCGTTCTCGTAAGCATTCTTTATATTATCTAAGAATACACTTCGAATGATACATCCACCACGCCACATTGCTGCAATACCACTATAATTTAAATCCCATCCATATGTATTAGCTGCTTCACGCATTAACATATATCCTTGGGTATAAGAAATAATTTTCGCCATATATAAAGCATGCTTCATTTGCTCAATAAAAGCCACCTTATCTCCTTCAAATGTCATCGCCGGACCCGTAAGTACCTTGGATGCTTTAATACGTTCTTCTTTTATCGCTGACAAACATCTAGCATAAACGGATTCACTAATCAAGGTTAATGGAACCCCTTCATGAAGCGATGAAATTCCGGTCCATTTCCCTGTGCCTTTTTGTCCTGCCGTATCTAAAATATAGTCTACAACATAATTCTCATCGTCGTCTTTATAGTCTAAAATGTCTCGTGTAATCTCAATAAGATAGCTATCTAGAATATCTTCATTCCACACTTTAAAGACTTCATGCATCTCATTATTTGACATTCCTAATAGGTCTTTCATTAATTGATATGCTTCAGAAATCAACTGCATATCGCCATATTCAATCCCATTATGAACCATTTTCACATAATGGCCGGCTCCATCTGCCCCAACCCAATCACAGCATGGTGTACCATCATCTGCTTTAGCTGCAATCGTTTGAAAAATCGGTTGAATATGTTGCCAGGCTTGAGCTGAACCACCCGGCATAATGCTTGGGCCATTCAAAGCGCCTTCTTCGCCACCACTTACGCCGGTTCCGACATATAGTAAGCCTTTGTCTTCAATATATTTTGTACGTCGTATTGAATCTTCATAGTTGGAGTTACCCCCATCTATAATAATATCCCCTTCTTCTAAATATGGAATAACTTTATCAATAAAAATATCTACCGGATTTCCGGCTTTTACCATTAACATTACTTTTCTCGGCTTTTCTAATTGATTCACAAATTCTTCTATTGAATAGGTTCCGATAATATTCTTTCCTTTTGCACGGCCTTCCACAAAGTTGGTCACTTTTTCAGTTGTACGATTAAAAACTGCAACGGTAAAGCCATTTCGTTCCATATTCATAACCAGGTTTTCGCCCATAACCGCTAAACCTATTAAACCTATATCTGCTTTTTTCATTCTTTTCCTCCATTCAGTCATAACTATATAAAGCCACTTCAGTATATGCTCATTATACAATATATTTTAAAGAAATAAAACACTTTACATAATATAGATTATTATCTAAAATAGTAATGTCACACCCAACGAAAAAAAGATTGGAGATAGATATGTTATTTAGTATCGCATTAATGATGATTATTGGATTTCTACTGAGTGGTATTTTTAATCGGTTAAAGCTTCCCGGACTCCTCGGTATGATTATAACAGGAATTATATTGGGGCCATATGTACTGAATCTCATCGCCTCTGATCTACTTAATATTTCAAAAGACTTGCGGGAAATTGCATTAATCGTCATTCTCATACGTGCCGGTTTGTCATTGGATCTTCGTGACCTAAAAAAAGTCGGACGTCCGGCCATACTTATGTGCTTTGTTCCCGCAACAATCGAGATTCTAACCGTCGTCTTCTTAGCACCTATTATTTTTAATATTTCCTATATAGAAGCTGCCATTATGGGGACGGTTTTAGCTGCCGTATCTCCTGCTGTGGTTGTCCCAAGAATGATTAAGCTTATAGAAAGTGGACATGGCAAGGATAAAAGTATACCCCAGCTTATTTTAGCCGGGGCATCTGTTGATGATATTTATGTTATTATACTATTTACGGCATTTATGGGAATGTATAAAGGCGCCGCATTCGATAGCAAAAGCCTAATTACTGTACCTATCTCAATTATTCTAGGCCTTTTTGTTGGAATCATTGTTGGACTTGTTCTCGTTTATATCTTCAAAAAAATTCATATGCGAGATACGGTTAAAGTCTTTATTATTTTAAGTCTATCTTTTTTAATTGTTTCTTTGGAAACCTATGTTCAAGACTATGTTCCAATGTCCGGACTTCTGGGAGTCATGGCTCTAGGTGGCACTATTCTAGAGGCCTATGGATTGCTAGCTCGTCGTATTATCGGAAAATTTTCTAAAATATGGGTTGGCGCTGAACTATTGCTCTTTATCCTCGTTGGTGCCGCTGTGGATATACGTTATTTAGCTCATGCCGGTATTGGCTCAGTAGCAATTATTCTCCTTGCTCTCCTCGGTCGAATCATTGCCGTCAATATAAGTTTACTCAAAACACCTTTGAATATGAAAGAACGCCTCTTTTGTTCCATCGCCTATATGCCAAAAGCAACCGTTCAAGCAGCAATAGGAGCCATTCCACTCACTGCAGGAGTTGCCTCAGGTAACCTCATACTAACCATTGCAGTTTTATCCATTATGATTACAGCACCAATCGGCGCTATCGGTATCGACCGATTACATCCTCGCTTGCTCAATAAGATCACTTAATCAAAGAGGGGTGGGCTTTGAATAATAATAGCCTTGTATGCAATCGCAATTTAACTTTTTGAGTATTGCAACTTGGTTCTCACTTTCCACACCTTCTGCGACAACATATGAACCAAGTTCTTTTGTTATTATAATAATATTTTCCACAAAAATTTTACCTACTGTTGTTTCAATGAGATCGATAATGGACTTATCAATCTTCACTTCGTCAAATGGCAAGTTAATTAAATGATTCAATGAAGCATAGCCACTTCCAAAATCATCCATAGAAATTTTGAAGCCTAATAATCGAATATATGATATTTTATCAATAATTTGAGCTAAATCATTCATAAAAATATCTTCAGTAATCTCTAAGGTAATATTATGCGGATCCACATGATAATCCCTTGTTAACCCAATCAGTCGATTATAAAATTCATCCGTATGAATAACCAGCGGAGAAATATTTACAGATACACAAATATCCTTATGATATTTTTCTTTTAGCTTTGGATAATCTTGTAGGGCTTTTTCTAACGACCACATTGTAAAATCAAAAATAAGCTTAGACTGGCTAAATACCGGAATGAATTCTGTCGGCGACACATATCCTAGTTGCTTAGAAAACCATCTCGCTAGAGCTTCAATACCAATGACTTCTCCTGTTTTCACCTCGACCTTTTCTTGATAATAGAGTCGAAGTTCATTTTCCGATATTGCTTTTCGAGCATAACTTTTTAGCAACTCACTTCGCTCTAAATTTTCATAAATTGATTCTTCGTAACATAGAATTTCTGCTATGTTTTCTTTTTTCCCAAATTCAATTGTTGCATTGACTTGTTGAATTAATTGTTCATAACTTTGATCTTTATGTATATCTTGTGTATATCCAATTGCAAATTCAATCTGATGATATCGCCCTTCTTCTTCAATGAATCGATCCAATGTTTTCTTCAAATCACTAACAAGCCCACGAATCTTATGAATATCACCCTGATGCATCCAAATTCCAAACTTATCACTTGTAATACGACCATAATAATCTTGATTGTTCCTTGTCAAAAAATTTTTACCAATTTCTCTGAGAATCCGATCAGCAAATTCTGTACCATATACAGAATGAATGGCATTTAAGTGGCGCACTTCAATGACAACTAAACAAGCACCTTCTTGTGCCCGTGAAATTTCAGGTTCAACATACTCTCTGAATCCATAACGATTAAGTATAGCTGTATAATCATCATAATAGGCATGCAATCGCAAACATTCTTCAAGTTCTTTTCTCTCTGTGATATCATTGGACACCACTAAAATTCGATGGCAGCTTCCGTCCTCCTCAATAATTGGAACTTTTCTTGTTGATAAGCAAAGTACTTTTCCATCCGCACGCGTTAGAGGCTCTTCTTCAATCAATATCGGTTCTTTAGTGTATATCACCTGAAGATCTTTTTCACGAAAATACGTAGCCTCTTCTTCGGTTGGACTAAAATCACTATCTCGTTTTCCTTCCAACTCCTCCACCGTAGTACCATACGCTTCACTTAGTGCTTGATTAACCAATTCAAAACAACCGTCTTCATTCTTTATTGATATAAAGGCAGGAATCAAATTAATAACACTACGAAGAAAGTCACGTTCTTGAATGTACATTTTTATATTTTTTTCTAGTTCCAACGTCTGAGTCTCTGCTTTTTCGTTCATAAAAATTCCACCTCATATTCTCGACGATTTTATCTTGCTATTCTTAATTGTACCAAATTGCTTGCGCAATGGCTAGCAAACTTTGTTTTTTCTTAACTAACCTTTAAACAAAAGCTCCTGCAAATTGCAGAAGCTCATAAAAATATTATTTATATTTTATCGTATATGTTCCTGAACCTATATGACCGATGACGAGACCATCTGTTTCTTCAAAAAAAATCTCATCTGCATCTATCATCTCTTGACATGTATCTAATACGATTGTTGCTGTTGTATTAAAGGGTATCGTTACAGATAGCAAAACCTCTTGGTCTTCATGTGTCCATCTTATCTGTATATCACCATAAATACTATGATAGCTTGCTTTAACATAATCAAGTTCTTGACCCACTTTAGGTTGAATAATTATATGTTTATATCCGGGTTTATCTTCATCAATTTCAATCCCTGCAACCACACGATATAACCACTCTCCTATGGCTCCATATGCATAGTGATTGAAGGAGTTCATATTGGGACTCCACATTGTTCCGTCTGGTTTAATTCCATCCCAATGTTCCCAAATAGTTGTTGCCCCCATTTTAACTTGATATAACCACGATGGAAAATCATCTTTGAGAAGTAATTCATATGCTTCTTTACTTCTACCGTTTTGACTAAGTGAATGACAAATATAAGGAGTTCCAACAAATCCAGTCACAAGGTGTCCTCCCCTTGCCTCAATGAGTTCAACTAAACGTTGAACTGTTTTTTCTTTGTATTTATCCGGCGTCAGTCCAAAGTACAAAGCTAATACATGAGAGGTTTGTGTTTGGGCAATTAATTCTCCTTTTTCATTAAAGAAATTTTCTCTAAAACTTTTTACAATATTTTGATATTGATTATTATATTTTTTGTAATCATCTTCTCGCCCAATCACTCGTGCCATTTTTGCAAATAAACCTGTTGAATACGCATAATACGCGGTACATGTCAACTCATTTGGCGTCGCACCAAAATAACTTCCTTCTTCTGCATCTAAAGCGACCCAGTCACCAAATTGCAACTTGTAGTTCCATATATTATCTTTGGAATATTTATTCATATAATCAATCCATGCCTTCATCGAATCATATTGATCTCGAATAATCTGGCGATCTCCATATGTCAAATACAAAGTCCAGGGAATAATAACGGCGACATCTCCCCATGCTGCTGCCCCATCTGTCCCTTGACTGAGCAGTTTATCATGATCAGCAATCTCTGTTAATATATCAGGTACAACATGCGGAACACTCCCTTCTGCAGTTTGTTCAAGAGCAACATCTTTTATCCACTTAGAAAAAAAACTGTAAGTATTCATTAGAAAACTTGCTGTTCGAGAAAAAATTTGCGCATCCCCCGTCCATCCAAGCCTTTCATTTCGTTGTGGACAGTCTGTCGGAATATCTACGAAGTTTCCTTTAAGTCCCCATAATATATTGTGTTGAAGTTGATTTAAATCTGAATTTGAACATTCAAAATATCCCGTTTGCTTCATATTAGAATGTACTGTATATGCCACAAAATTATTTATATCTATTTCTCCTGGATACTCCTTAATCCATGCATACTGAAATCCTTGAAATGTAAAATGTGGAGCATAACGTTCTGTTTCATTGCCCTTGCAATAATAAATCAAGGTTTGCTTCGCACCTCGTAAGTTATCCAAATATACATTTCCGTCTTGATCTAATACTTCAAAACATTGGATTTCAACACGACTGCCCTTTTGTGCATTTACACAAAATTCAACCCAGCCTGTCATATTTTGACCAAAATCAAGTACCGTTTCACCTCTTGGTGTTGACAATATTCGTTTTGGTAATATTTCATCAATAATAGCTACCCGCGTTCCGTCTTGTGGCTCAAGTTTATCATGATTAAAATCAAGCACATGAATCGATTTCCAATTATGTTCGTTTTCTCCAATATTATCCCAATTCTCAATGTTTAATCGTCCATCATAGATTTCGCCGTCATAAATTTCAGAAAAAATGACCGGGCTATCTTGACCAATCCAAGATTCATCTGTTTTTATTATTTCCTCTTCACCATTTTTATAACGGATATGAACTTGTCCAATAAAAGCCGTCTGCTTTCCATATATGTTCCTTGTAAGTGCCAATCCCATTGTTCCTTTGTACCATCCAGCCCCAATATGAGCTCCAAGTACATTCTCACCTTTATGGAGGATGTCTGTCAAATCATATGTTTGATATAAAAACCTTTTATTATATGCTGTCCAACCAGGAGCCATTTCATCTTGACTTATTTTTTTTCCATTCACATGAAAGTGATATAACCCTAATGCTGATGTATATGCATATGCCTCTTCAATATCATTTTTTAGAAAAACACTTTTTCTAACATATGTTCCCTTAGATTTTTCCGCATCTTTAAGGGTTTCGGCTGATATGAGTTTTGCTTTCCATTCATTAATATTTAAAATACCTGTCACAAAGAATCTTGCAAGGCTCCAGTCACTCCATTCATCATAATTGCTTTTACTCTTAACTCGAATCCAATATTTACTAGCACTTTCTAATTCAAAATCATTTATTTCAACCTGTGCTGATTCTTCACTTTTAACGATGTTTGAGTCAAATAAGATATCCTTAAACCATTGATCTTTTCCAATCTGCAGTTGATAAGCTACTTGCTTCCCATTACGATAATCACACTCTATCTCCCAACTAAATTGCGGCATTTTAATTGTTCCTATAAGTTCTTCTAAATAGTTCATAGACAAATTGCTTACTTTTATCATCTTATCTCCTTTTCATATTACAGTTTCTATATACTCTGAAGGGCACATATCTGTCACACTTCTAAAAATACGACTAAAATAAAACTGATCTTTATACCCTACTAATAAAGCAATATCTTTAATATACATATCCGGACAATTTTTCATGAGTTTTTTAGATTCTTCTATACGTACCTGTGTTAAATAGTTACTAAATGAACTTTTTTCATATTTTCGAAATAATCGACTAATATATGATTGGGATACTGCAAATTCTTTACAGATAACTTGCAAGGATAAATCTTCTGAATAATGCAAATCAATAAATTTTTTGATATTTTCATAAAAATCTGGGCTGTCTATCTTTACCTCTTCTTTACGTTCTTCAAAATTACACGAGTAAATAAATCCAAGACTATCTATTAATTCTTCAATTGTCGTAGCATAATAAAAAGCATCTTCAATTAAAAATTCATATTTACTATCATATGACGAGTATCCTCTGTGTCGCCTCATACTATAAAGAACTTGCCTTGCAAAACGTTCCATCCAAAGTTGCGGCATATTCATGTGATGCCATTCGTTAAAACTTTCTCTTATCATATTTGTCAAGTCAATAAAACTACCGTCTTTAATTATTGGCTCAATCTGTTTTAATCTTTGATTTATCAACTCTTCTGATATTGGAACTAAATATTTTTCGCCAAAGGATATCCCTATAAATTGATTTAACCCAATAACGCTTCTTGTATCAAGTGAAGTATATAACTGATTAATCGCCACAGATAACTTTTCAACATCTACACACTCTCGAATCCAAACTGTTGTTAAATAATTCATTTTCGATGTTTCTTTCTCAATCTGCCTACACATTATCTGTTCAAAATTTCCTGAAACAATAAGTTCTGCAGGAACAATAAACAACTGCTCCATTTCATCTCTTCCATAGACAAAATAATTCTCTTCCTTTTCAGAGAAAAGTTCAAAATTTGTCGACGAAAATCTACGTATTATACCGTTTTTTCTTGAAATTCCCATATAATACTTTTTACTCGGAAAAAATTTTTTTAACTCTTCTCCATTGTTACTTTTTGAATTAACCAATCGATGAACAAATTTATTTCTTTCTTGGTAATATCGACCTTCTAATTTCAAACTTATTTCGTCTAATATATTTTTTATTTTTTTAGGTGTGATGGGTTTTAGAATATAATCAGAAACCGATGCTTTTAAAGCTCCTTGCATATATTCAAAATCTTGATATCCACTCACGATAATTGTGATACAAAAGGGAAATTCTTCTTTTATTTTTTTCATCAAGGTAATTCCATCCATTATCGGCATACGCACATCTGATATAACAACATCTGGTCTATACTTCAAAATTTTTTCTAACGCATCTTGCCCATTTTCAGCTTGTGCAATAATTTGATATTGATTACATTGCTGATTTATAATTGTACAAATATGATTTAAGGCTGTAGGTTCATCATCAACAACTAAAACATTATACACTTTGATCCCTACTTTCATCTTTAATTGGCGCACCTACTAGAATATACGCTCCCTTTTCATCGTTATTACCAAATTCAAACACAAATTCTTCTTTGTAAAACAACATCATTCGTCCATATGTGTTAATTATTCCCATTCCACCGATTTCCAATTCAATATTAATATGTTCCACCAAAATTTGATTCCGAAACTCTGCCATTTGTTTTTTTAATGTCTCTATTTGATTTTCACTAAATCCATCTCCATTATCTTGAATTTCAACGTACCAATATCCATTTTTTTCATATCCGTGTACATATATTTCCATTGTTTTACTTACATTTTCAAATCCATGTTTAATGGAATTTTCCACAAATTGTTGAAAGAAAACCCTTGGTACTGTCTCATCCTTAATAGTATCCGAGACCTCAATTACATATTCGATTTTATGTAAATATCGCTCCTTTAATAAATAAAAATATTCTTTTAGATATTCTATTTCTGCTTCAATCGTTGTCATTGAATCTTTTGTATTGGTCGCGTATCTTAACATATTTGCAAGACTAGAACACATATCACAGATTTTTTCATCTCCATTGATAACACCTCTATTTGATAAAACATTTAGCACATTATATATAAAATGAGGATTAACCTGTGTTTGTAATAAATCAAACTGGGCTTGTGACTGTAAGAGTAAAAGCTTTTTCTCACTAATCACTGATTGATTCAAACGACCAAGTAAACGTCGATAAGATTGATTCAAAACCTTAAACTCATTATGCTGTTCATTATCTTCTATCGATAAATCCATATTATCTAAATGTGTTTTTTCCATTAATTCAATTAATGCCTGAATAGGCTTACTTAAGAAATTAGACGATATAAACACAAAAATTCCTGATACGATTAAAAAGACCCCTGCAATGATAAAGGCAGCTTGAATGATATATTGGGCATCCTCACGTATCACTTTAATGTTCTCTAAAATATAAACAGTAATTCCGGTTTCGCTTGATGTATCATAAGATAATAATTCCTTTTGATTAAATGGATTTAAATGTTTTTTATCCTCCAATTTTTTAACCTTAACTAGTTCATTGATTTTTTCTTTACTTATGTCAAAGTTTGCATAAATCAAACGCTGATCATCCATAATAGCAACAACTTGTATGTTATGATTGGGAAGCTGAAAAAGTTCCTCTAATTTAGAATAATCTTTTTGCACTTCAATATATCCCAGATTATTACCTTGAATTTTCTTTACGCTTGAAAATACAACATCTGAATCATTCACTTGCCAATCATCCATGTGAGGACCCAGTAAAATCGACTCCCCTCTACTATTTTCAAGCTCATCAATCCATGGAATATCTTGGATCGTAATCTCATTATTCATCTTTATTCCTAAAGTACTTATATTTGCCACAACAATACCTGCTTCGTTAAAAAAAATTACTCGTCGAAAATTTGATAACAAATAATAAGATTGTAATCGTAACCGTATGGCCTTTGTTGCCTCTTCCCTATATTTTTCCATTAATGAACTCTTAATATCTTCTCTTGAAAGAATTCTAATGGCATTTAAAACTTCCACATCTGACAGTAAGTAATTGGGAACAAATTCCATAGGCTTAATTGTTTCATCAAGTTGATTCACTAATTGTCTTGCTAACAAGGTGTTATTCTGATATTCATTAGCTTCAAATTGTTTATAACTTAGAGACTGATACCATATCCCCAAAGCCAAGGCTATGAAAAAAACAAATGTGGTATATATTAAAATCATTTTCGTTCTAAAGCGCATATTGACGTCTCCTCTACTAAGCTTTCTCATTCAATTATATGCGTTAATATAAGCTTGCGTCAAATAGAACAAAACATACTAGCCTTTAACGGCACCTGCCACCATGCCATCAACGATTTTTTTATTAAATATAATAAATAAAACTAACATTGGTATGGTAATGAGAATTACATTGGCAAACAACAAGTTATAGGAACTCGAAAATTGACCCATAAAATTATATAATGTTAATTGTACTGTCGCATTAGAATGTCCCGGTAAAAAATATAAAGGATTTGCAAAATCATTAAATATAATAACTGCATTTAATATTAAAACTGTTGCTGTAACTGGCTTTAATAATGGAAATACAATCGCTGTAAATAGTTTAAAACGACCACATCCATCTATATATCCTGATTCTTCCAGTTCAATAGGAATTGTTGCCATAAAGCCTCTGTATAACATAATGGTAAAGGGCGTTTGTAATGCAACTTCAATAAGTATCATACCAAACATTGTTTTATAAATATGCAGCCCTTGTAACAACCAAATTGTTGGCATAATTGCTGGTGGAACCATAAGGCCTGACAATATAATCAAATTAAGGGTCCCCATCCAACGATCTTTTCTTCTTTGAAAAATATATCCAGCCATGGAACACACAATAATAAGAAGTGAAACTGAGCCAAATGTTAATATAAGACTATTTTTAAATGCTGTAATTAGCATAAAGTTATTTGTTTGAATTACTTCCCAATAATTTGTCCAAAGAAGATTTTCCGATAATGATAATTCCAATGCATTTGCTGCTCTTCTATCTTTTAATGAATTTGTCAGCATAAACACAAATGGAATGATAAAAATAATAATAGCAAGGATGAAACTTACAATTTCAAGTATTAATCTTTTTTTTCCTTTTTTCATTATTTTATATCTCCTTACTTAATAAAAATTTTTGTAAAGGAACAACAATAATGGCAATCATTACTAACATAATCACATTTCCAGCAGTTGATAATCCATAGAAACCAGCTGCATATTGCTTATAGACAACCGAAGCTACAACATCTGTCGCAAATCCAGGGCCACCACCAGTCATTGCCCATATCAAATCAAATGTTCTCATTCCTCCAATAAAAGACAATATAATAACTGAATTCATTGCCGGTCGGCATAATGGAATTGTAATATTTAAAAATCGTTGCCAGCCATTGGCTCCATCAATTGACGCCGCTTCATAAAACGTTCGATCAATTGATTGAATGCCCGCAATATAAATAACAGTCGCAATTCCTAAGCCTTTCCATACATCTGCTCCAATTACTGAAAACAGAGCAATATCAACATTTCCCAACCAATTAACATTTTCCACTCCCAAGCTTGTCAACACTTTATTAAACAAACCTTTTGTTGGATGCATTAACGCACTAAATGTTATTCCTACTGCTATTGTGCTAACTAAATTCGGGAAAAATATAATTGATCTTAATATATTTTTTGTTCGTATGAAACTCGTCAAAAAAATTGCCAATAATAATCCAATAACAACCTTTAACCCGGACGTCATAATCGCATATATAAAAGTGTTTTTTATACTTCCACTTAATGATCTTTCAGATATAAACATTTTAAAATTATCTAGCCCAACAAATTTAAAATCCACAAAGTCCCATACTGTTAAACTGAAAAAAAATGAAATAATCATCGGAAAGATAAAAAAAAGAATAAATATGGACATCGCAGGAACCAAAAACCACCCTGAATATATTTTTTTCTTATCCATTCTCTGCCTCCTAATCAAACTGAACTATGAAATCAAAACAGGCTGGTAAATTTCTCAGCCTGTTTTGAAAAAAACTTATTCCCAATCAAATCCTAATTGAACAGCTTGTTTTAGGCAATCATCATCGTAAGCTGCTGCCGCTTCCAATGCAGTCGTTTGCCCCGCCACTACCTCTTGTGTAATTGGTTGACAATTTGGTCCTTTAATCGGTGTTTGAAATTCAAGTGCTGATTCTATTTTTCCATCATCAAAATATTTTTGCATATCTATACGCACTGCTTCATACGCATTTTCAGGTATTTCATACCCTTTAACTGCATAAGGTCCATCCGGAAGTATTTCAGCCGCATATGCATCTAAAGCTTCATCTGAAATATAAAATTCCATAAATTTTAAAATCGCATCTTCTTTTTCACTGGTTTTATTTCCATATATTGACATCGGCATCCAAATAGTAAGGCCTAAGTCATCCGGATTATCGTTGGGTATTCCAAAAACACCAATATCATTTACTTGATCTCCATAAAGTTCATGAATATTTGTTAAAGCTTGTGTTAGCATAACCCAATGTCCTGCTTCAGCATTTGCAATTATGTCACACCCGTCATCATATGTCGCCGCAAAATTATCTTCATTATAATATGGAATTGTTTCTTGTAATTTTTCCCAACTTCTTAAGCCAGCCTCATGGGTAGCATATTTAACATTTCCTTCTTCAAAACCACTTGCAAAATTGGGATCTGCTGATGCCACACTATAATGATCTCCTAAATATAATAACTGGGTTGTCCATCCATCTCCAAAAGCCCCATATAAAGCTGTTTTTCCTGACGCTTTAATCGCTTCACAGTTTGCAATAAACTCATCCCAAGTATTTGGAACTTCAAGCCCTAATTCTTCGTATATTGGCTTAGAATATAAAATTGCTCCTGCCTGTGTTGAGGAATATGGGATACCATATGTTGATCCATTAATTGAGACAGATTCTTTATAGGTATCATCTAATTTTTCCGCAAATTCTTCTTTGGAAATGTCAATAAAATATTGTTCCGGATTCAAGGCAGTTAGCAATGCACCAGAATTGTAAACAACTAAATCTGTCATTTCACCAGAAGCCAATCTAGTTTTCACGTAATTATCGCCTTCTAGACCTCCAGGCCCAACTTCCGTAGTAATTTTCAAATTCAACTTTTCTTCAGCTAATTCAATAACTTTTTTCACCCCAACTTGGGAGCTATTTGAATCAATCATCATTGTTAATTCAATGGGTTCTTCTGCATCATCCTGAGTTTCACCATCTTGTGTTTCTGATTCAGAATTTGTTGTCTCTTGATTTTCACTGCTTGTCTGAGAATTTCCACATCCAGCAAAAACTCCAATTGTTAATACGAGTGTTAAAACTAATGCTACGATTTTCATTAATCCTTTCATGTAACGACCTCCTTTTATTTGATAAACTCATAATAACGGATTCTCTTTGATTGGTACATAGAGAATCCGTTATTATGACATGGAGAATTAAGTTCTGTTAAAAAGTCTGCAATTTGCATCAACGTCTACTCTTGATCAAGACGAATATTTCTAAAAACAATGAGCGAAAGAAAAATTGCAGCTATGGGAAATAAGACCGAAATACCATAAAAGGTTTTATAAGTAAATGTTCCTATAATAATCCCCCCCAGTATTGATCCTATACTAAAGCCTAGATCTATAGAGCTAAAAAACGTAGAAGAAGCAGCCCCTCTCCTGTCATATGGTGCAAAAGACATAATAAGGACATTCATCGTTGCTATATTGATTCCAAAACCCGTACCGTAAAGAACTGCTGCTAAGAAAAAAATCAGGCTACTATCTGCTAGAAAAAGCAAAAATAAAGCTGAACTAAAGACACATAATCCCGGAATGAGCAAACTCAACGGATTCTTTATCCGGTCAATAATTTTTCCAACAAATATATTGGCCACAAACATAGTCAAGGCCTGAATTGTATAGAACCATCCTACGTTTTCAACGCCTATACTCCTCCCATATGATGGAAGAAATACAATAACAGCATTTCCGGTCATAATAATCAATTGTACAAGACTAGGTAAAAATGCTTTTTTTTCATAAAACTTCCAAAAAATACTGCCTTCATAATTTTTTTTGCCTATAAGAAGGGGAGATTCTTCTACAACTTCGTAAGAAATTGTAGAAACAAAGAAAATCGCTAGCCCAAATATTAGGATCGCTCCCATCCAAGACCACGTATAATTATCTCCATAAATTAATTCAATACCAATAATAGGACCAATCGCTGCTGCTAACACAGAAGCGATTCCAAAATAAGACATGCCACTTTTTAATTTTGATTTGGGAAGAACATCTGCCGCTATAGCCATCTGCGCAGTTGTTGCACCTGAAATCCCAAATCCTTGTATAAGTCGCATAGCGATTATCGCAAAGGTCACTGGTATAACATTAATACCGATCATTCCAAGAATCATTATAAAAGCGCCAAGAATCAACACCATTTTCTTACTCCACCGGTCCGCAAGGATACCTCCGAAAGGTCGCATAATCATAGCCGCTAATGCTGATAATGATGTCGCAATACCTAAAACCGAAGGATTCTTACCTAAATTATCTAGATATAGTGGAAGTACAACCATTATAATCTGATTTCCTGTCATCACTAGGACAGTCGTAATAAAAATTCTAATAAAATTTTTGTTAAATATTCTTTCTGACATGGCCCCTCCATTGATACAATAATTTGCTCCCACCTATAAATCACTTTAACAATTCTAACAAATCTTCCTTAGAGAAGGTTGCCATACTTATACCCTCACCATTTAGGACTTCTTCGGCTAAGGCATTTTTCTTCTCTTGAAGGTCAACAATTTTTTCTTCAATGGTATCTTTCACAATCAGTTTATAGACACTGACAACATTGTCTTGTCCGATACGATGGGCTCGGTCTGTCGCCTGGTTTTGAACAGCAACATTCCACCAAGGGTCAAAATGAATGACAATATCTGCTGCTGTAAGATTGAGTCCGGTTCCTCCCGCTTTTAAGGAAATGCAGAAAACCGATGTATCATCTGCATTAAAGGCATCTACCATTTCAGAGCGTTTTGATTTACTGGTCGCACCTGTTAGGACATAGTAACTGATCTTTTCTTTTTCCATTCCTTGTGTCAATATCTCAATCATGGATGTAAATTGAGAAAATAAAAGTATCTTATGTCCACCTTCAACCGCTTCATGAATTAGATCCATGCAGGCTTCTACTTTTGCCGATCTTGCCTTATAATCTTCATACAAAAGACTTGGATCACAACAGATTTGACGCAGTTTTGTCAGTTCAGCTAAAATTTGAAGTTTTCCTTGGGTAAATTCTTCAGTGGACTGTTTCGTAAGCATCATCTTCATCAGATTCACTCTAGCATCATAAAGCTGCTTCTGTTCTGATTCCATCTTGACATATAAATTTTCTTCCAATTTATCCGGCAAGTCCAACAACACATTTTTCTTAAGCCTACGAAGGACAAAAGGAGTAATCATCTTCTGCAGGCGCTTCATTGTGCCTTGATCTTGTCCTTGAACCGTGGGCAATTCAATCTCTTTCTTAAACTTAGTATAGCTATATAAAAAACCAGGCATTAAATAATCGAATATACTCCACAGTTCACTTAAACGATTCTCAATCGGCGTCCCGGTAAGGGCAAGTTTACATCCTGCCTGAACAATCTTAACCGCCTTGGCCGCCTGTGTATTATGATTTTTAATATACTGGGCTTCATCAATAATCATGGTATGAAAATTTAAAGCTTGATAATAGGTAATATCACGCTTGAGTAAGTCATAAGAGGTAATAAGTATCTCATGGTTTTGACTTTCCATTATCATATCTTCACGTTCACTAGCTGTTCCCACAACCATGGTAGACAATAAATCCGGCGCAAATTTCATAAATTCATTTTTCCAGTTATAGACAAGAGAAGCCGGACTGACAATTAAGATTTTTTGATTGCTGCCAGCAAGCATATTCTCTTGTTCACTTAAAATATAAGTAATAATTTGCAATGACTTTCCAAGTCCCATATCATCAGCTAAAATACCTCCAAAACCATTGGCACGAAGGGTCTTTAACCACAAGAATCCTGATTTTTGATATTCTCTTAAAATTGGTTCTACTTCACTCGGCAATTCAAAATCACTGTCTTCCACCGTTTTCATATTTCGAATAAGGGCTTTAAACTCTTTATTGCGAGATACTGCAATTGACTGATCTTCCTTGAGCTGTTCATCTAAATAAAGGGCTCGGTATTTCGGCAACTTAAGGGTCTCTTGTCGCAACTGACTTTCAGTAAGTTTTAATCCTTCTTTTAGTTCATACAAAGAACCTAATTCTTCGCCATCAACATGAATAAAAGAACCGTCCTTAAGGCGATAATAATGTTTTTTTGGACTATATTTTGAAAGAATTTCAATCAAAACGTCTTTAGGCAAATCTTCAGATTGTATTGTGAGTTCTAATATATCACTTTCAACGGAAACGCCGACAGAAACTTTGGACTTATAGACAACATTCATTCTCTTTAGCCGGTCTGTTACATAGACATCTCCTAATGCCTTAAAGTTTTCAATACCTTGAACAAGGAGTTCATATATTCTGTTCTCATCGTCTAATATCTCTAATTCTTGACTTTTAGGATTAAAATGATTAAAAAAGGGGGAAACAGTCTGATTGACCTCTGCTTCCTTATAAGGATCTCGAATAACTTTTGTCGTTTGACGATCATATAGATTCACCTTATCGGCACCGTAAGTCACAAGTATCTTACAGGTTACACAATCTCGGTCTGGTGTATCTAGATATATTTCAAAACTTGCTAAATTTGATGCATAATCGTCTTCATTAAAGTTTTTCCGTTCAATCTTATAATGTACCTTAAGTTTAGGAAGCAAATCTCGGCAAAAAATCTTTAAATCTTCATTAAGAATAAAAAGTTTGGCTTCTTCTAAGTAATTCAGACAATTCTGAAACTCTTTAATGGGTTCAAGGTTACGTGCGTCTTCTGTATATATTTTTCCCTTGTGAAAATACACATACTGTCGTTCATCCGTATAGGCATTAACACGCTCTGCAATGATTTCTGCCCCTTTTTCCTTACCTGTGACTTTCATTTTACGTTGGAGTTTATCTTTTGAATATGTCCAGATGTTATTGGTCTCCCCAATTAAATCTAGATGTATCGTTCTATTTTTGATGCTTTCAAAAACTTCAATGAGTTCCTCCAAGGATAAGCGAATAGAACGGTTGCTACCTTCATAATATCTATGATAGGACTCCATATATCGTTTTTCACCGATATCGGTTATTAAGCTTGCTAAGGCCTTTGAATCCTCATCGAAGGCATCCATCGTGTGAAGGAACTTAAGTTTCTTACCATATTGTATATAGCGTTTTGAACGAATGGCATTGGCAAAGTCAATGATATTCTTGACCACATACATTTGATCTTCCCCAACTTTTAGCTCAATCTCTGCTCCATGATGATCACATTTAAAGTACGCTTCCAAATGAATATTTCCCATCTGATTATCGGTAAATACCGGAATCTGAACAGGATTTGATACGGACACCAAAAGTTGCTTAAGTTCCGGTGTTGTTTGACGGGGAGGACTATATGGACTTGGTGCATTCATCGGGATATAATTATCCTCTGTATGGGCAATATATTCAAGAAGTGCTGCCACACAGTGTTTACATATTCCATCATAAGAACTAAAAGCAGGGCATTCACAATAAATATCATCAAGCTCATCTTCCTCATGATCATATAAAAAATCAACCTGGTAGCGTTTACGACCACTTCCTTGAACCAAGGCATTTACTTTGGTTAGAATCGAATTCGAATCCGAATCCACGTCCAAAGCAAGTACATGATTTTGATGATATAAATTTATGCCTCTAGCATAGCTTCTATAATTTGTCAGTTCTTGAATTCTAGCACGTTCAATCATTCGTCATTCCTCCGAAAATACTCAATCAAAAAATCAATTAGCTTTAGTATATCGCACATAAAAAGAATCGACAATAGCTGTTGGCTATTGTCGATTCTTTTTTATGTGCATTATTTCGCGTGCTTCATCTGGGGTTGCTACATCCAAATCGAGTAATTGTATGATATCGACTAGTTTTTTGACTAATTCATAATTGTAGCTGGCCTGCTTATTATCTTCCAGATAATGGCTGTCTTCAAATCCGATGCGTATGAGAGAAGCTCCCATGGCTAAGGCTGTTGTCAAAAATTGCCAATCTTGTCTTCCATAATGTGTGACTCCCCATAAAGCGTCTTTGGGTACAAAGGATCGAAATGCATATAAGTTTTCTAGTGTCGCCTGCATACCGCCTTTGTGACCAAATACAAGATTATAGAGCATGGGTTTTTTAAAACGTGTTCGTCCTTCTTGACTCAATTGTTCTACAGCTTGAATCATTCCGATGTCAAACACCTCTATTTCCGGATATATATCACGACTATAGACTGCATCAGCGCAATAGCGAATGTCGTCAAAGGAATTTTTATAGATATATTCGCCTAGGTTGGTCGAACCGCCGTTAAGGGAAGCTGTTTCTACTCGATGATAGGTTAATGGCAGACAACGTTCTTCAATGGTCATCTCTGAAATCCCTCCGGTTGACGCCTGTACAACCACATCTGTCTCTTTTAATATTTCCTCAAAGCAGTCCACGAAAAAACGAATATCTGACGACAATTCTCCTGTTTGACGTCTTGAATGCAAATGACACATGGACGCCCCCGCTTCAACACTTTTTCTCACATCTTCAGCTAAATTGTCCCGCTCAATAGCATTGCCGGCTTGTACCGGCGCCAGCGATATTATTATTTTTCTTTTCATCTTATGGCATCCTTTTCCTTGTCTAGAGTGGTCTAGTTGTTAAATAATGGTTTCAATAATTTCTTTAAGCGTTTCCCGTTCTCCTACATTTCCCGGGAAAATTATATAGGGCATATTAGGGAATTTACTTTCAGGATCGGTTTTCCAAACAGGAACTCCCGGTTTTACTTGACCCATGACGAGAGCTTTTTTGACCTGAAGTGCTTTGGTCCCGACATCACTTGAGGTAATACCGCCTTTTGCTAAAATAAAACTAGGTTTAATACTTAATCGTCCAACAATACTCGTGACTGCATCTGAGATTTCAACCGAGGCCTTTAAGATTTCTTCACGGTTATGCGTCTCTAGTTCAACTGGCTTTCTGCTTGTATAAACAACCGTCGTTTTCTTTTGGACAATATTTTTTTCGACCTTCTGAATAATCCGGTCCACTTCGCTTCTTAAGCCACCTTCAACCTTTACCCTATCTGCATTAAATTCAATATAATCTAAATCAAGTTTTGAGGCTTTCAAGGCGATTAACTGTTCCGTTGTTTTATTCACATGCGATCCTATTAAAACGAGGCCACCGGATTCTAGATTATCATCAATCAAATCCGTACGCGTCAGTAGTTTTTGGTCAGATATATTTCCAAGTACCTTAGGAAATCCCGCCGCTGAACGCACGATAAATCGTTTTCCGCTTTTTAATGCACGAGTAAATGCCGTCATAAAGGTTTGAAGTTCATGATAATTTGTGGCATCGACAATGACTTTATTAAAACTGTGCACCTGCCTCAATGTATTAAAAATCGTCTCTATATTTTTCGCCCTTAATAATTCAACATCGATGTAGGTGCATGTGCTTGCCGGATAACGGCCCTTTGTTTTTTCTTCGATAAAAGCACCTAACTCAGAGGCTTCATAGCCAAAAGTTTTGTCTTTGGCAAATTCAGATTCAGCTACAGGAAGTCGTTGCCCATCCTCTTGAATGTAATGAATGCCATGCTCCGTTATTCGTCCGCCTTCTAGAAAAAAGGGACAGAAAATTTCACCATCATAGCTAATATCATCGCCTTCAAGGGCATCGCGGAGGGTTTCTGTTTCAAAGGGGTAGTGACCACGGAGCGTCGAATCACCTCGTGAAATAACAATATATTCTTTCCCGGATTCTTGAGCGACTTGCTTAATCTTCTCACCAATTTCTTGATGCACTTGAATCGTTTTTTCTTCACTAAAACTTCGTGAATTTGTTAAAATAAAAAACAGGTTATTGGCATCTTGAAACGCTTTTCGAATTGTTTCAAGATGCCAGTCCGTGTAAACGTAGATATCATGAACGGTCTGAATCCCTGTCGGATCATCATCTAAAACGATAATTTTCATATCCTTCATGTTAAAGAACTCCTTTTGATTTTAAGGCATCTCTTAATGCTTTTGCTCCAAACCTCGGACTAGATAAAACCTTCATATTACATTGTTTTGCAATATAGTCTTCACAGTATGCCATAGATCCTTGTGCAAATAAGAGGACGTCAACCTGGGATTTCATGGCATTTGCTTTCTCTAGCATTTTTGCCTTAAAGCTTGTCTGGTCAAGTCCAAATGCACCTTCAATCAGACCATCGACTAATTCTACATCTGCGCCTATTTCTCTTGCAACCCGATATAGGGTATTTTTTGTCGGATTAAGCGTTGACGAAAGCGTGGCCATGACGCCAATCCGCTTTCCGCTTCGAACCGCCTCCCGGCACATTTCTTCGTCAACTCGAACAATGGGAACCCCAATGTATTTTGAAAGTTTTTGTGCAGCATCGGCGACTTCTCCCACAGAAGAACATAGATTTATAATTGCTTCTGCATCCTCTTGTACCGCTTGCATATAGATGCTTATGAGTCTGGCTGCTGCTTTTGCCGGAACTTTTCCTGCCTCAATCGCATCCTTTAATATGGAAGCGTCTTCATAGCTTATTAACTCAATATCCTCACCAATTTGCTTGCGGATTTCTCTTTCAACCGTTTCAATAAGTTCAGGGGTTGTACTTGTGTATACTAAAGCTACTTTCATCATTGACTCCTTTCTTTACTGATTCCAAACGAGACAAAATTATATTGGTCTGTCCAGTAGTTTTTGTCTCGGTCAAAAATTTCTGTTGCATCGGCTTCCGATTTTCGCTCGACCCAGCTCCATTTGCCGGTAAAACTTTCCGGTCCGACATTATAGCATTCACCGTGAATATGATGATGTGGACCAAATAGATTACGGTTGGATGCATACAATTTAAGTTGGAGTTTGTTTTTTCCCTCGTGTATATAGTCTGTAACATCGATTTGATATGGTGCCCAATAAGATTTTTTGACCAATTGACCATTCATATAGACATGAATCATTGGTGCCCTTTGACCGGATAAATCAAGTATATACCGGCATGACTCTTCTTTTCCTATTTCAAGATCTTGTTCTAGTATCATGGTTCCGGCAAAAAACAGAAATCCTTGTTGGGTCAACTCAAGTGAATGCATGGTTGAAGGCAACTTACTGATATAAAAAGGACCGGATGTAGACAAGACATGGCGTTGGCCTTCGACATAATCATCCTCACTAAATACACCAAAATCACCCACTAAATATATATTTTCCAGTTCAACATCATAGGTAATTTTATTTTTTTCTGTTTCATAGACACCTTCTCCATACAGAACATCATAGACTTTTTGTGGCTGTTTAAACTGTGTTGATAATTGGATGGTGTTTTTTCCTTGGCATAAATAGGGGTTTATCTGCATTTTTCTAAACGAAGTATCTTTCCAGTATCCCTGGTCCTCGACTTGAATCGCCATTTCATTAATACTGATGTCATATTTAATAATATCTTCAACAACCAACTCAATGGATTGAATCATTTGCATTTGTGTACGAATATCCACTTCAAAGAACATATCAATCTGGCATGGTCCTTGTAAATCCATCAGTTTTTTCTGCAGTGCTATGACGGATATAGGACCTTCTACTTGGCCCCCATCAATGCGATAACGACACATATCAAGTGTCAGGGCATTATTGTCGATTTGAGTCAACGTCCATTCCGACTGAAATTCAATCACGTTCTGACGAGTGTTTTGAGCCTGGCATAAAATGACCTTTGACTGCATGGGATAAAACGTTTCCTTAAATTGGGTAGATCCGTCCTGAACTTGGGTGTGCATTGATGTATGTAGTCCTGAATTCATATCTAGTGCAACAAGATCTACTTCCTGATTATACAAGGTAATCTGTGCGGGATATGTTTTTTCCTTGCTCAGATTCACCATATAAAGAAGTAGCCCTTCCTTGGTCTGACGAATTTGGTAATGTATATCTGATATTTGTTCCTCGCTATTTTCAATAGAAATATGTACAGTCCCATGTGTTAACATCATTTCACGTATCCTGTCAAGTTCAATATATATGAACTTCTCCTTCAACGCCTCCAACTTTTCTGATGCTCCATTGGTAAATTCAAGCTCATGCCCCATTGAATAGACCCTACCACCATTTTCTATAAAAACTTCCAGTAGCTTCAGCGTTTCTTGATCCATTGAATACATTAAGGGAAGAATAACCGTCTTATAGGTCACTTTGCCCACACGCAGTTTTTTTCCCTCCACCTTGCCATGTTTTGCAAGAATCGTTTCGTCACCTAAATGATAACTGATATGGTCTTCCGATAAACGCGTACAAGCATGCGTCAATTGATCATCTAATCGGCGTATTTTTGATGTTCGCGTTCCGTCATAGGCAATATATCCGCTTCGCATGGGGTGTAACAAAAGGGCATCTGCCATTTGTTCTCCCTCTGACAAAATAATATTTAACCGCCCTAGATAATCATTAAAAACTTTATATTCTTCCCACCATGTTTGCTGTAGAAAAAGTGACGGCGGATAATCCCGTTTTCTTACACCTCGAATCGTATATCCCTCTAAATGCTGGCAAATTCGATTAACACCATTGACATACTGCCATTCTGCAATCCATTTGAGTTCTTCCAAAGACACATCCCAGCCACATAATGCAAACGATTCCGATAAAACGGTTTTATTACCTAATTGAGCCGCAACAGAACCAACCTGTTTGGCAATCACCGGTGAAGCAATGGGACGCCGTAGCCAGTCAATCCCAGGCATATGCATATATTCATAAAAGGGCATTACTCCTGCGGTGCTTGTCATCTGACTAAAGATACTTTCTTCCATCATCAAATGTCCCGTTAGTTTGACCTTATGTTCTTCACACCAGTTATAAAGGGTTTCCATATAGGAATGGACAAATAAATCATTGACAGTTACCCAAAAATCATACCTGTATTTCGCATAATTTTCTGTATCTAAAAAAAGTGCCGGCAAAAAATCGACAATATCATATCCATACTTCTTCAAAAAAGTTTTCGGCAAAGAGTCTGACCATGCCAAGTCCCCAAAACGGTCACAGGATAATCGAGGCTCATCTGTGAAAAACCCTTTGACCGTTTTTCCGAATTTATCGCCAAAACGCTTATAATATTCATCATGGGTTGTTTGAGTAAAAGCTTCTATGGCTTCTTTATTTAATGTATCCACATAATAAGGATTGTTTTTTTTGATGACAAGGCAGAGTTCTTCCTCTGACTCAAGAGATAGATCATCCGAATCGACTCTTGAAAACACATTTTCTGACGGCTTATATTTATACATGCCTATAATGTTTTTTCCATGGGCATCAAGAAGTCCTTGTATGTCTTCTACTGATTTCACTCGATGCATTTGCATATATTTTGCATGAAAATCCTCCGATATAGCAGGTACTCGGCCACCGGCAAATCCACTGGGCCATCCTTCTTCATCATAGATCCACGCCTCCATATTTAGCTCTTGGGCTTTTTCGATTCCCGCTTCAATACATTTATACCATTCTTCACTGAGATACTCTGTTCGAAGCCCTGATCTAGCATGCATAAAAAAACCACCAAGGCCTTGCTCATGCATTTGACTAATCTGACGTTGAACTTCAATGGGTTCTAGCTCATCATTCCATGACCAAAAGGGTAAGGGCCTGTTTTCTGCCATAGGTTGACATATTTTATTGACTATTTTATTTTCAAAACGCATATTATCCTCCTCTTTATGCCCACTTTACATTTCTTTTCTTGCACCTTTATATTCACTGGGGGTTTTTCCCTCATAGCGCTTAAATAATTCACAAAAATATCTGTAATTGCTGTAACCTACAGCTTGGCTGACATGGGCGACTTTTTCACCTCGCAGCAAGAGCTCTTTCGCTTGTTTGATTCTAAATTGTGTCAGATATTTTATAAAACTAGTTCCAACTTCTTCTTTAAACAACTGGCTTAGATAACTTGGTGTCACCTTGACCATATCTGCCAATTCATTTAAACCGAAATCTTTGGAATAATGTTCAGAAATATAGTCTAAAACTTTAATAATGGTCTGATTCTGACTTCCTGCTTGCAAGACCTTAATTTTTTTAATCATACTATCTGAAATGGTCAGGATATAATGATTAACTTCTTCGACCGAATGTATTAACTCCAGATTTTTATAGGATGGGAAATGCTTATCGACTTCATAGGCGGCATGTCCCTCAAAAAAAACACCCAAAAGACTACAGATTAATTTGTAACTTTCCGACTTATAGGTTTCAAGGTCCGGATAGAGCTCTTGTAATATATCAAGCGCCTTAGATATATTTTCTTCAAAATTTTCCGACTGATTTGTTTGTACACTTTTGGTCAATGCTTCGGTTAAGTGATGGAGGTCTTCTAGCTGCTGCGCATCTTTTTCCTCCGCGTTTTTCTTTTCCTGGATTTGGCTCTCTACTTTTTTTAATATAGTGTTGATTTTATCTTTGGTAATCGGTTTATCAATGTATCCAATAACGCCAAGATTTAAGGCAGTTCTTGCATATTCAAATTCCTGAAAGCCACTAATGACAATAAATACTGCCTCGGGTACGCTCTCCTTGGCACGTTCAATCAGTTGAAGTCCATCCATTCCCGGCATACGTATATCCGTCATAATAACATCCGGTCGAACTTGCTTAATCACATCTAATGCAGCTATACCATCATAGGCGACTCCAACCACTTCATAATTTAAATGCATTTTTTTTAAAATTGCTTTGACACCTTCAACAACAACAAATTCATCATCAAATACTGCGAGACGTATCATTTTCTGCCTCCTCATATTGCTTATTTTGAAGCGGAATAACGACATCTACTTCTGTTCCGACACCGACTTCTGTTTTAATGTCAACATTAAATTCATCACCATAACATAAACGTATTCTCTCTTTAACATTTTGTATTCCATAACCTTTTTTTATCCGTTCTATATCATCAATTCCCACGCCGTTATCAAGAATTTTAAAGCACATGCGGTCTCCTTCACATAAACGACCTTCAATCCTTACATAACCGGGCCCCAGCTTTTTTTCCAATCCATGCTGAATTGCATTTTCAACAAAGGGCTGTAAGATCAGTTTAATCATATATCCGGAATACAGGGCTTCATCTATATCGATCTGCAAGTCAAAGCGTCCATTGAAACGATAATTTTGAATAGCCATATATTCTTTTATGTGACGGATTTCATCCGATACTTTAATCATTGTCTTCCCTTTATTCAGGCTGAGTTTAAAAATATTGGATAAAGATTCTACCATTGCAGCAATTTTTTCATTATCTTCAATCATGGCCATACAGTATAATGAATCTAATGTGTTATATAAAAAGTGAGGATTAATTTGAGCTTGAAGCAACAATAATTCCGACTCTCTTTCATGAATTTGAGCATTTAAGAGTCTTTCTCGAAGTTCAAGGTTATTATTGACCATGCTTTTAAATTTATTTCCAATAATTCCGATTTCACTTTCATCAAATTCTTCTTGAATATCCCGGTTTCCATCTCCTACTTCTTCAATCACTGTTTCCAACTGATTTAGGGGACGATTAATATGATACGCAATTTTACTGGCAATGAATATACTCATTAATATAAGCACCGATAAAACAGATAAAATCATGGCTCCGGCATACATACTGTCTTTTTCAAGATCTTGTTTATCAATTACATTAATAAGTTTCCAACCGGTAATGCGGTTATCTGCCGTACTGAATAAATATGTCGAATCTGCCCGCTCACTACTTAAAAACGCATCTGCAATCATTTTTTTACGGTCTTCACCGGCATTATTGAAGACAATCGTTTGGTTTCCTAAGGGATTGACCACCATAGAACTTACAGAAACATAACGTTCAATGCCATTACCGAAAGCTTTTTCGAAAATGTTGTGACGCAAACTTATCACCATGTAACCGACAAATTCCCCTGAAAAAGGTTCAATTAATTTTTTTGTCATACAAAAATAGGGTTTATCTTCACCCAATAGAACGTCGTAACTATAAAACCGCTCCTTTCCTTCCATTAAAGAGGTCTCTTCAACCCAATCCTCTTCTAAAATCTCTGTTTCCCTATAATATTTCTGAAAATCTCCACTTCGAATTCTTTTATAATAGAATTTGGCTTTTCCGTCGCTACTAATAACAGAGATTCCTTCAATTTCAGTATACAAGCCTGCAAGTTCAACCAAAGCTCTTGATACTTGCAAATCATCAACACTTGAAAAAAGTTTTCCCTCATAGCTTGTCGGAGCTGATTTCAAAACATCCATAATACGTTGATCTAACAAGGCATTTCTCACTGCATCGATAATATTATCCAACTGAATATCCACAATGTTGGAAGACACTTCCAAATTATAAGTGTAGGCTTCTTTATAATTACGTTCAATGATATACTTAGAAATATTAAAGGCAATAACTCCAAGTATAAAAGATGATAGTATTGCCATGGTTATCATTGCATATAATATTTGTTGTTGGATTTTCATTTTTTTAAAGTACTTTTTCAACTTAACCATTACCTTAAACAGTCTCCATTCTTCATTATATGTTCTAAGGTATATTGTAGCATGGTCCTATTCTAAAGTCATCGCATTAAAAAAATCGATTTTTGCCTCGGCCAAATCATCAATCATATTTAATCCTAAAATATTCCAGTTAATAAAACCACCATTCATAATAGGTTGGCCTGTATAGGGGTCATAATACTCATGTAAATCTCCGGTTCTAGTCAGATCTTCTTCAAGCAGTTTGATGGTTCGCTTGGCCAAAGACAAAGCTTCATTGTGGAATCCATAATCTAATAAACCCTTAAACACAACATAATTGGCAACCAACCATATAGGTCCCAACCAGTTGGAAGGATTGTTGGTCACACTCAGATCAAACATTTTCTCATCCTTGGCCAAAGTTGTAATTCCATATGGGCTCCAAAAGGTTGGTTCATCTTCAGCGTGATCTTTCAAGGATTCAGCCTGCTCTTTAGTCGCAATACCTGCTAAAAGAGGAAGAAATCCGGACCACACCCGAATTTTAATGGGCAATGTCTTCCAGAAGACACCTAATCCCTGATGAATCCATTCAAATGGTCGTGTTTTTATATCAACATCAACAGAATAATAAAATGCATCACGCACATCCCAGCATTCCTCATTAATCACCTTTGCTAAGTCGCTTTTTTTCTTTTTGAACATATCCGTTTTTCTTTGATCGTCTTCCAATATCGTCAATAGTTTAATCATGGCTTCAAATTCCATGACCATAAAACTGTTCAAATATATATTCGCTGTTGAAAATCCCGGACGTCCGAATGTAGCAGGATCATTGTCCATGCCAATCATGATGTCGTCTGCCCATACATACAGGCCTTTATCTTCAAAATAGTAATTTTTTTCATAACAGGCAAAATATTTTTCAAGTTGAGAAATATATGGATGAATCCATGTGTAGTCACCTGCAAAGTCACTGATTAGGACAATTTGCTGGCATAAGAAAGGTTTATGCATATTCATCAGCTTGCCTTCTTTATGCTTGATATTTAAATAGGGTTCCGGCCAATCGGCCACTTCAATCATCATGGGGATATAGCCGTCTTCCAATTGATGGTCTAAAAAATTTAACACATTTCCTTTACTATGTTTTTCAAGTTGTTCATTAAACGCGTCATCTTTATGATGTTTTGCAAAAGATATCAGTCCATAAACCGACCAATAAGTATCCCAGTCCCAAACGTTCCCGTCATACACAGACCCCGGGTCAATGAAAGGATAGCGAATGAAACTTCGTGGCTGTTTAAAAATTTTATCCATATTTTTCTCAATGAAATGATAGGTACGTAACTCTTTTATATTCATGGTCAACTCCATTCTACCCTTTGACTGCTCCGGATGTTAATCCTTCAATAACACGTCGATTTAAAAGTATATAAATAAATAATAAAGGCATAACACTCATTGAAACGGACGCAAAAATCGCTCCCCAGTTTTTAGCCCCAAACTCTGTTTCAAAATATAGTAAGCCGGTTTGAACCGTTTTAAGATTGGATGAACTAATAAAGGTCATCGAGAAAAGCAAATCATTCCATTTAAAGAAAAATTGTAGAACAAGAATCGTCATGACCGCATTTTTCATTAAAGGCATAACAATATGCCACATTAAGCGATAAATATCACAGCCGTCAATAACTGCTGCTTCTAAGATTTCCCTTGGCAAGGAACGCATATAACTTGATACCAAGAAAAATGAAAGGGACAAACCAAATGCAATATAAACCAAAATCAACCCGACACGAGAATTGAGCAAATTCGCCCGGTTATATATTTGAAATAGTGGAATAAGCGCCGTTGCAATGGGAACCATAATTCCCATGTCAAAAAATAAAGCCACTTTTTTACGCATTTTCCATCGCATTTTCGTCAGTGCAAAACCAACCGTCACACTAAAATATACGATAAAAAACAATGCCCCTAATGTTGCGACTAAACTATTAAAAAAGTAAGTCGACATATGTCCCCGTGTCCATGCATCAATATAGTTTTGAAAATGAAAACTACTGTTAAGTGCATAAGCCGGTTTAGATACCCATTCATGTTGCTGTTTAAATGAGGCTGTTAACATCCAAAAAATAGGATATGCTTCGATAAGACACAAGATTAAAATTGTGATTTTTATAAGAATACTTTTTACTGTTTTCATCCTATCCTCCTTAATAGCTTTCATCAAAACTGCGGATTATTCGGGCACCCGTAAAGCATAAAACAAAAACAAAGATTGCAATAACACTACCATATCCCATGTTGTTATATCCAAATGCAACATTGTACATATACATGGATAAGGATTTTGTTGCATTTCCGGGGCCACCACCTGTTAAAGCCAAGGCTGACTCAAACATTTTCACTGTTCCTGTAAAACTAAACACAAGACATGTTAGAGTTACCGGTTTTAGCAAAGGCGCAAGAATATGGAAAAATAATTGACGTCCACTACATCCGTCGATTTTTGCTGCTTCAATAATATCGCCCGGTATATCCAGAAGCGCTCCGTAAAAGATAATGGCATAAAACCCCATTGCAACCCAAATATCCATGGCAATCAAACAGTATAACGCTGTCGATGCTTGACCAATCCAAGGCTGAACCCAACTGTCGAGTCCGATTGCCGATAACAAACTATTCAACAGGCCGTAATTGGGCTGGATTTCATAAATTTTTGCAAATAAGTGTCCAACGGCTACCGTCGGTAAAACAACCGGGAAAAATACCAATGTTCGAACAAGACTTTTAAATCGTTTTAACCAAAATTCAAACATTAATGCTAATGCCAATCCCAAACCAACTTGACCTAACATGACAATGGCGATATAGCGCACATTGACCCATAAGGCAGCTTTAAAATTACTGTCAATAAATAACTTTAAATAATTCGATATGCCTACAAACTCCCATTTCAATCCCGGTGTCCCTGAATAGAATGAGTAATAAAAGGACCACACAACCGGCAATGCGACTAATAATGAATAAAGAATTAGAGGCGGCAATATAAAAATTGCAATCGCTTTCTTGTTACTAAGGACTTTGTCCATCAATACACCAACTTTCTGTCATAATAAAGGTGCCAATGAAGATCACTGACACCTTTACATCATTCATAGTTAACGGCTTAGATCATAGGCTTCCTGAATGGATTCCATATATTCCATTGGCGTCATGTCTCCATTAATCAGTGTTTGTACGTTTTCTTGTGCAACTGTTGATACTTCTGCATTCATTTTTGCTTCATACCATGCAAAAGCCGATTCAGCATCTTTTAATCGGTCAAGGACAAGTTGTGTATAATTTGACATCTCGCCTTCCTCTACTGTATATACATAACCTTTTACACTTCCTTGTGTTGACATTGCTTCGTTACCGATTTCTTCAACAAAATATTTTAAGAACCATGCTGTTGCGTCATCGTATTTTTCTTTATCCATGGCTAAAATATTACCACAGTTCATTGAATATGCATTGCTGTCACTTACCGATGGATCGACAACCGGGATATTGAAAAATCCGATGCCGTCTTCACCTGTTTGATTGTATGTAGGGTCGTTCAAGTTTGAGGTAAACCAGCTTCCGTTATAGAAGATAGCGGCTTGGTCTGTACACAACATTGTACCTGCTGTATTCATATCAACCGTTGTTACACCTTGTCCAAAATATCCTTTATCTGCCCATTCTTGAATTTTAGCAGCACCTTCAACATAACCTTCATCGGTATATTTAGCATCACCGTTGGCTGCTGCCGTCATTGCATTGTTACCTAATAATCGAACTGTATAGGCATTGACTAAGCGTGTAGCTCCCCATTTATCGCCGGCGCCACAAGAAAGTGGTTGGATTCCTGCTTCATGAAGCTTTGCTAAAACTGTTTCGAATTCATCCCATGTTGTTGGTGGTTCAACTCCGGCTTGTTCAAACAAGTCTTTGTTATACCAAAAACCTTCAACATTTAAGCCAAGTGGCAAATCATATAATTCATTGGTTTCAGCCAAACTTTTTAGTAAAGACACTGCGGATGGATTCATCATATCCATAGCTCCTACACGTTCAAGCTCAGCACCAATATTAAGTACTTTGTCTGCTTCAACCATTTCTTTTAGCGGAGTTCCGGATTCATAAGCAAAAAAGTCCGGCAAATCATTTGAGGATGCCAAGGTTGCAATTTTTGTTTTAAGGTCATCCGCAGATACAAGTTCATACTCATATGAAAAATTCGGATTTACTTGGTCTTTGTATCTTTGAAGAATGTTGTTAATTAAAATCCCATTGTCATTATCTTCTGCCCAAATCGATAAGATTTTAATGTGTTTTTCCAATTGCGGATCTTCTCCTGTAAAATCCGATGTATTCATTGTTCCCCCGTCACCGTTTGCTTGACTGTTCTGATCACCTTCGTCTTTACCGCAACCGGAAAACACAGCCAAACTAAGACATACAATAAGGATTACTGCTAGTAACTTTCTTTTCATCTTTTTCCCTCCAAATTATAAATATTTAGTTATCTTAACTACACATTTATCTTAGCATCATACCTCTATGAAATATAGTCTCTCATTTTCTATATTATGTCAGTATTTTTCATATGGAAATGTAATTGGTAACCATATTTTCATCTCGCCAACACCACGATTATCCCATGCAAAATAAGGAATCATACGCATTTTTTTCTTTTCAAATCCTTGAAAATCAAGCTTTTGATATAAGTCATCCTGCTTTGTATTCTTTCGTTTCATAACAAGAACTTCCGTTTCTAGAGCCAATACTTCTCTATCCAAGACCTTATAAGTATCTTCTTCAAAACATTGATTCGGTGTCAGCATAATATCATCAATGCTTGCGACATCAATGTCTGGTGATTCTACACAATAAAGCAGAGGTCCTTTTTCTACTGCAACCTGATTGGTATTTTCTTCGACCATAGGGTGAGCCCTTGTCAATCGCACTTCCATGTCAAACATAATTTCAATAATGCTTTCTTTTTCATTATCAATACTCACACCGATAAATGTATTGGCATCCTCCCCTGTCAGCTGGTGTTTTATTCCTTGGGCATCTACAATGTATCCATCTTCTACCCAGCTAGGTATACGAACATTCACCTTAGCCTCTCCTTCTATTTCCAGTGGTTTGATTGTTAGCTTAATGTTGCCATTGTAAGGATATTGGGTGTCTTGTTCAATCATAAAGGTCCAACCGTTACCAAGCTGTATGCGAGCTTCATTGGCTCCATACATGCCTATATATAGACCATCTTCCGAGACACTGTAGGCATATTCTGAACTTTCAGCAATGACCCTAGCAACATTTGGTGGGCAACAATAACTTGTAATGTATTCTGTTCGTGTCAGTGGCCATACTAATTCGTATTCAAGTTCTTTCGTTCGTCGGAGCATGTTTTCATAAAAATATTTACGTCCGTCTAAACTAATGGCTGCCAAATTAAGATTTAACATCGTCTTTTCCAATAAATCATAGTAATGAGCTTCTTTTTTAATGGCGAACATCCTGTGCGCCCACATGACGAGACCGACACTGGCACAGGTCTCATTATAAGCGGTAATGTTTGGCAGTTGATACTCATAACCATAGGCCTGATGTACTTTCTGGTCAATAAAGAAATTACCGTAGGGAGACACCCCATTATATAAGGCTCCACATCCACCATTGATATATATTTTATGCTTGATTAAGCTGTTCCATACTTTATCCAGCATTTTTTCATAGTCCGGATTACCAGTTTCTAAATATAGGTCCGCAACACCACTGTATAAATAATTGGCACGTACTGCATGCCCGATAATTTTATCATGGTCTTTTAATTTGATTCGGTCTTGATTATCATCGGTTCCGTCTTCAACTGAATCTCTAAGGTCTATAGCCGTTTTTGCAAGCTTCAGATATTTTTCATTCCCCGTTGTACGATACATCTCAACTAATCCCATGTAGTGAGAAGGACATACTGCCGTTTGAACCTGACCTTTTTCTGCCGCATCTTTGTAGAGTCTTTCAAGATAGTCCGCTGTTCGAACGGCGATATTGAGTAGGCGGTTACTTCCTGTTATACGATGGTGCAGGCAGGCTGTTGTAAATAAATGACCAAAATTATAGACTTCAAAGTCATTGACATCTCCCATACGGGCTATACCATTACTATTCATTTCTCCAATAATCTGCTTAGTCGATAAATAACCGTCAGACTGCTGAGCTCTCTCAATCAAATCAATATATTCCTCAAGTTGATTTAAAAGTTCTTCATGATCATATCGTTTTGCTGAGTATAATGCTGCTTCCATCCACTTATAGAAATCGCCATCACCAAAAACGGTTCCTGCATGTTCACCTTCAACTTCTTTGGCACAAATTCGAAAGTTTTCAATCACATGGCTGATTTCCTTGGAATCAAACATTTTTTTGAGCTGGGGAACAGTTTCTCCGGCACATACACGAACACTATCTGCCCATAGGCCTTTTGTCCATGTCATGGCATTATGAGGTAATGAGGATACTTTTGCATATTTTGATTTTTTTGTATCTGTTAACATATTAATCTCCTTTATCATTTTTATTTTTCATTCATGCATTTCACACTTTGTCTTTGTACAAGCGACGTCATAATTTCTATTTTTTGTATGCCTTCAATCGGCTTCTCTATGTTTCCCATTAAGAGATTAACCGCACTTTTTCCCATAGCATACTGGGATGCATAAATCGTCGTCAACGGTGGATTCATAATCTGCCCATAAGAAATATTGTCAAATCCAATGAGCGATATATCGTCCGGTATTTTATATCCTAATTGACTCAAAGCCTTATAGGCTTCAATAGCTACAATATCATTATCTGCAAAAAAAGCCGAAGGCATTGTTTTTAATGAACTCAACTGTTCTTTGATTTGTTCATGAAGCTCTTCTTTTCTATTTCCTCGAACTTCTATAATCGCCACCTTGTCTACTAAACGTTGAAAATCATCCATTGAACGCATAAATCCATAGTAACGCTCTTGAAAATTATTTGCATTTTCCTTAACGTGAAAATAACCAATTGAATGGTGTCCTTCTTCAATTAAGTGGGATACAGCCAAATACACTCCTTGTTCATTATTCATGACAACAGAGTCGATGGGAATATCTTGAAAATAGTTATCCACAAGAACAATGGGAATATTACATTGTATTATTCTCTGCATACAGTTTTTGGTCATCTCTGTTCCCAGTAGTACAATACCATCAACAGAATCTTGTAACTGACTGTTGACAAAGGTCTCAACAGACTGATCATCAACATATTGAATACGCAATTTACACCTCAACTGCTTGGATTGATTTTCTATGCCTGCAATCACATTTTCAAACACCTGGGAAAAATAAGGTAGCTTTTTTTCATCAATGCCATTCCGTCGATGCACTAAAAAAAGAAGGGTTTTCTCATACTGCTGCCTTTTTTCCATCGCCGAATCAAGGGAATAATCCTTCATTGCCTGCAAAACTTTTGCTCTCGTCTCTTTGCTGACCCCCGGTTTGTTGTTCATAACAAGAGAAATACTTGCTGGCGACAAACCAAGTTTTTTTGCAATCTCTTTCGCCTTCACGATCAAACCTCCAATCATAAATTTCATTAAATTTTTAGTTAACTATTTAGTTAAAATTTTACTATTTTTCAGTGAGCCAGTCAAGTGTTTTTACTTTTTTAATATATATTATGCCGATTAAGTTGACTTTTCATGCTTAAACCGCTAAAATTTAAATATATTAATTAAATTTCACTAAACTTCAGGAGGTGCACATGTCTAATTTAATAAAGGAACCATCAAAATTAAGAGTATTTGTTTTAACCGATATCGAAAACGAACCTGACGATGCAATGTCACTCGTTCGTTTTCTCACATATTCAAATCAATGGGATATCGAAGGTTTAGTTGCAACGACATCTATACATTTAAAAGACAAAACCGCCCCATGGCGAATCCGAGAAATTGTTCAAGCCTATGGAAAAGTAAGGGATCATTTACTCATTCATGAGCCCGGATTCCCTAAAACAGAGGATTTACTTTCTATAATCAAAGAAGGATTGCCTGTCTATGGTATGGAAGGTGTCGGCCAAGGGAAAGACTCTCCAGGTTCCCGACTGCTGATCAAGGCTATTACAAAAGACGACCCTCGCCCATTATGGGTTCTAGCTTGGGGAGGACCAAATGTTCTTGCACAGGCTCTATGGCAGCTTCGTTCCTCTCACTCTCTTGAAAGCTTGCAAAAACTGATTGCAAAGCTGCGTGTTTATACAATTTCTGATCAAGACGATTCTGCTCCATGGATGCGAAAAACATTTCCCGATTTGCATTATATTGCCAGCCCCGGATTTCACGCCGGTGGCGCCTATCATTACAGTACATGGACCGGCATCAGCGGCGACCATTTTCACGGCAGGTTTACCGGCGCTGATTTTAGTCTCGTAGACAATCCTTGGCTTGAAAAACACATACAGTCAAAAGGCCCCTTAGGTGCCGTTTATCCTTCGTCAAAGTTTTTAATGGAAGGCGATACACCGACTTTTTTATATCTCATTAATAACGGGCTAGGCGACCCCGAACACCCGGAATGGGGAAGTTGGGGCGGCCGATATGAATATTACCAACCTCCAAGCCAAAAACATTTTTTAGAAGCGGAAACTCGTCCCTTCTATTCCAATGCCTGCGATGAAGTTTTGGGCAGTGACGGACACTGGCACACCTCCAACAAAGCAACCATCTGGCGCTGGCGCGAGGCATATCAAAATGATTTTTGCGCACGAATGGACTGGACCGTCACGACCCGCTACGAAGACGCTAACCATCCACCCGTCCCAAAGCTAGGCCACGCAAATGTACTTCACGCCAAATTAGGGGACCGCATCGAACTTAGTGCAGAAGGTTCTTATGATCCTGATGGGGATGCATTACACTATGAATGGTTCTACTATCCGGAGGCCGGAAGCTTTTCAACCTCTGCCGCAACCACTGGCAATCCAATTGAAATTCACCGCCACACCGAAAAAGAAGCCTGGTTCACCGTTCCAACGGACCGTGTTTTCAGATTAGGGACCATACATATTATTCTCGCCCTTACAGATGACGGCACTCCGGCACTGACTAGATATCAACGGGTCAGTGTTGAAGTGGAATAAAGGAAAGAAACAAACAGATGCCGTAAGAA
>DDQW01000047.1:39130-41358 GCA_002342805.1 Clostridiales bacterium UBA2432
TTCTTACGGCATCTGTTTGTTATATGTAATAAAATTTCTTATCAGTTTATACCATCTCTATGTTAAACCTTAGGTAGGGGCACATGAAGTAATCTTAAAAAATCCTTTTGTGATTCTAGTTCTCTTTCTACAATAAAATTAATAAATGCCCGATCATCTTCATGCGCTTTTTCAAGGAAAGAAATATATTCACTCCTTAAAATCGGGGGAATTATAGCCGGTAAATAACCGTCTTGTATGAGAGCCGTATTCATTAGCAACCTAGCCACCCTACCATTTCCGTCTTTATAAGGATGAATAAATACAAATTTTTTATGAAGTAATGCGGCAAATTCTACAGGATGATATTTCTTTCTATCCTTTTTTATCCATTTACATAATTTCTTTATTTCATTTTGAATATCCTCAACTTTTGTTACCGGATAATTCGATCCTGAGATAAACACAGGAATATCACGATATTTTCCGGCAAAGTCTTCTTCAATATTTTGATAGAACAAGTTGTGCAGATAGAGAATGTCCATTTCTTTGATATCATTATTTTCAAGCAATGTAAACATATAATCATATGCTTTTGCATGACCCACAGCTTCAAACACGTCTCTTAAAGGTTTTCCCCCAACGGTCAAACCATCTTCTATTAAGACTTTCGTCTCACTTTCTGTTAGAGAATTCCCTTCTAAGGCATTGGATGTCCAAGTTAATCCAATCCGATAAAAGTCTTTTATCTGTTTTAACAATTCTCCCTCAAAGGGTCTTAATTCATTAATTGTATATTGATATAAATCCACCTTTTTTAAGTATTCCATAGCTCACTCCTCTTTTTTTAAGTATACTTTTTCTAATTAAAATTATCGTCAACGCATTGCATCAATCAAGTCATAAAATCTATAGATTTTATTCTTTTTCTTGTCATCCGGGTAGATTCTTCCTGTTTCTACAAGCCCATCAATATATCGTTTTGCTGTATTATAGCTTACACCCACTTCTTTTTGTATATATTTTACGGTAAAAAAAGGTTTTTTAAAGATTGCATTGACGGTTCTTGTTTTGATGTTTTTCTGATTTGCATACTCTACAAGCTCTTTATATAACGCTTCTATCTTTTCAAGTTTTTCTATATAATGGTTGGCTTGTTTTATTGTCGATTCAATAAAATATAGAATCCATTCTCGCCATTGCGGTTCATCATTTCTTAAATTATTAAGCAGTCCATAATATTTAAACTTACTCCGTTCAAGCTCCTCACTAATAAAAAACGTTGGATTAGTGAGTATATTATTATTGATCAGATATAAAATAATGATAATTCTACCTAGACGTCCATTCCCATCCAAATATGGATGAATCGTTTCAAACTGACCGTGTATAACTGCCGCACGAGCAATATACCCCAAATGATCATCATATTCATTATTAATGTATCTCTCCAAGTTTCCAATAAGCCTTTCCACATTTTTCGGCTCCGGTGGAATATACGTTGCATCTTCAATTTTATTGCTTGGACCGATAAAATTTTGAATTTTTCTATAATTTCCAGGACTTCGGTTTTGTCCTCGTGCATTATTCAAGATAATTTTGTGCAGTCTGTGAAACAGTCGCGTACTTATAGGAATTGAGGCAAGCAGATTAAATCCTTGACGGATGGCTTCAACATAATTATCTACCTCCTGAATATCAACATTTTTTTTGCCTGTCATCTCTGATTCAACAACTTCGGAAAATGTCGCCTGTGTCCCTTCTATTTTCGTGGATTGAACAGATTCATCAAGGGAAAATAACATTAATAATTCTTCACGAATGATGGAAAGCTCTAACATTGAATTAAATCGCTCCAGCTTAGCTCGAGCATCCGATTCTCTCCTCAATATGTCAATCAAACTTTGATCATCGAGCCTGATGGGCAAAAAATCAGGGTTAAATGCTTTTTTCATATAATCACTCCTTATAGAAAAATACTAGCATAAAACCCATTATATTTCAATATATTTATTTTTTTGAATTTAAACTCTACTTAACACACACTCTCCACGGCTTCATGCCAGCCACTTAATAAATCGGCCACCTCTTTATCTGACCGTTGGGGCACATAGATTGTTTCCTCCATGGGTAAGGCTTTTAAACTGTCAAAATCTTTCCACAGACCTAGCTGCAATCCACCAAGATAAATTGCTCCCATGACCGAAAGTTCTTGTTTTTCTATGCAGCGAACATTGGCTTGAAGCACA
>DDQW01000059.1 GCA_002342805.1 Clostridiales bacterium UBA2432
CGCGCCGCTATTAACGACCTATACCCTTAGCAGGGGCACCTCTTCAGCCACTTGAGTACTTCTCCAAACTGAAATAATTATAATAATATGAAATTGCTGTTATTTTCAGCGCAAGAATTATTATACTAAAGGCAGTTGCGATTGTCAACCACTTTTGCCAACTATTTTATAAAAACTCTAAAAGCAAGCAATTTGACCTGTATTTAATAAAATAGGACCAAGGATGCAATACCTTGATCCCATCTTATCGTATTAATCTAGTAACTAACGCTTTGCTTTATCATAGGGTTCACCTGCTGCTTTGGGTCCAACTGATTTTCCGCTAAATACAACAAGGGCTATGACCGTTAATACATAAGGTAATGCATAGAAAAATTCATTTGGAAGTTTTCCTATAAATTCCAAACTAAATACATCTGCTATTGAATTCGAATATAAACTAAGGACTTGTGAAAATCCAAAGAATAAGCTCGCTGCAACAACACCAGCTGGTCTCCACTTTCCAAAAATAAGTGCTGCTAAGGCAATAAATCCGGTACCGTGGATACTTGTTATTGTATATTGTGTATTTTGCGTTAATACCATAATACCACCGGCGAGTCCAGCTAAGGCTCCAGATGTCAATACGCCAATATAACGCATTTTATATACATTAATCCCCATACTATCCACTGCTTGCGGATGTTCTCCTGTTGCTCTTAACCGCAAACCAAAAGACGTTTTATATAGTAAGTACCATGAAATTAATACAATAATAAAGGCTAAATATACTGTCGGATATACTCTACTAAATAAACTCGGTCCGATGACAGGTATCTTTTCTAATATAGGAATAGATGATTTTAAGAAACCTTGATTAAATGTATCTGTTCTTTGTTGTTGAAAAATAATTTCCGCAAGATATATGGTAATACCACCTGCAAAAATATTAATAGCTGTACCGGATATTACCTGGTCACTACTCAGATTTACGGAAAGGTAGGCATGTAATAAAGAAATAAGCATACCTGCAAGTATTCCGGCTATTAAAGAAATCCAAGGTGCTAAACTTGTAAAATTTTCAATAAACACAATGACTGTTGCCGATGCAAATCCACCGATCATCATAATACCTTCTAAACCAATATTAACAACACCACTTCGTTCTGAAAATAAGCCTCCCATTGCTGCAAGAATAATGGGTGTTGCATAAATCAAAGTTGCTTGAATCATAGAATAAATTAAATCTTGCATATTATTTAGCCCCCTTTACTTTTTTTAGAAGAGCCTGTATACCTTTTTGCATTGCAACGAAAATAATAATTGTCGCTGTAATAATTGTCGCTATGGCATTTGGAACGCCTTGTCCTTGCATAATTGGCTGGGCCGCTTTTAATGAACCTAATAATAATCCACTTAACAATGATCCTATTGCCGTATTGCCTCCGATTAATGCGACGGCAATTCCATCAAATCCATAATTCTCAAATGATGCAATCATTCGACCATATCCAAATGTCCCAGATACAATAATTACACCGGCAAGCCCAGAAAAAGCACCGGCAATAGCCATAGATAATGCAGCATTTCTTTCAACTTTCATGCCTGAATATTTCGCAGCAAATGGGTTGAATCCAACTGCTTTTAATTCATATCCAAATGTTGTTTTATTAATAATAAACGAAAATAATATGACAGCTAAAATAACAACTATAAAACCAAAATTCAAACGCGAGTTACTCGTTAAACTTCGAAGCAACTCACTTCCAAGTAAAGCATTTTCATTTAAATCAACAGTTTTATTGGTTGTACTTCCCGGAATTAATTTCATTAAGTAGTTTGTTAAAAATAAAGCTGTATAGTTTAACATAATTGTCACAACAACTTCATGTACATTAAATCTTGCTTTTAAATATCCCGGAATAAATCCCCATAGTCCTCCGGCTAAAGCACCAGCAATAACTATAATAGGTAGTAAAATCAATTTTGGAAGATCTAAATTAATACCAATCACTGTGGTTGCAAATGCACCCATTAATAGTTGACCTTCGGCTCCGATATTAAAAAGACCTGTTCTAAATGCAAAGGCCACAGATAAACCGGTAAGTACAATTGGCATAACATAAACATAATATTCTCCAGCAATACGAGCACTAAACCATTTATCCGTTCCTAATTGATCTAAATTAATACCTGTTACAGCACGTAGGATTGATTTAAACATAACAGCAGGACTTTGTTTTGTAATCAACATAATTAATGATCCAATGAAAAATCCCATGAAAATAGCTATCAAAGGAATTAATACTTTATGATTTTTCTCATTTGCAATAAAATTTTTGATATTTCCCATTAGCTGATAGCTCCTTTCTTTGAACCGGACATCATTAATCCGATTTCATTTTCATCAGTTTCATCTGCATGAACTATTCCCGCAATTTCACCTTCATATATTACAGCTATTTTATCCGAAAGGTTTAATACTTCTTCCATTTCTAATGACATTAATAAGACAGCTTTTCCTTGATCACGTTCTTCAACTAAACGTTTATGAATATACTCTATTGCTCCAACATCTAATCCACGTGTTGGTTGTGCCGCAATTAACAAATCCGGTGAACGATATATTTCACGTGCGATAATTGCTTTTTGCTGATTACCACCTGACATACTTCGAGCTGTTGTTTGGCTTCCTTTTCCACTTCGAACATCAAATTCTTCAATGAGTTGTTCTGACATTTTACGACGTTCTTCAAATTTTATTAACCCATTTTGAGAAAGCTCAGAACTAAAATATGATTGTAATGCTAAGTTTTCTTCAAGACTAAAATCTAAAACTAGCCCGTATTTATGACGATCTTCAGGAATGTGTCCTATGCCTGATAATGTTCGATCACGGATACTCTTATTTTGAATCTCTTTTCCGTTAATTGATATCGAACCTGAATCTATTTTTCTTAATCCGGTAATGGCTTCAATTAATTCTGACTGTCCATTGCCATCAATACCTGCTACACAAAAAATTTCTCCACGTTTCACATCTAAACTTAAGTTTTTAACAGCAACTAAATCACGATTATTTTTAACTACTAAATTTTTTATAGATAAAACAACATCTTTAGGATTTGCTTTTTCTTTTTCAACACTAAAGCTTACTTCCCGTCCAACCATCATTTCAGCCATTTCTTCTTCAGATGTATCCTCTACATCTATTGTGCCTATATATTTACCGCGACGTAGAACTGTACATCGGTCTGCAGCTTCTTTTATTTCTTTGAGTTTATGCGTAATTAATACAATCGATTTTCCTTCATTGACGAGTTCTTTCATTATATTTACTAATTCATGAATTTCTTGTGGTGTTAAGACCGCTGTAGGCTCATCAAATATAAGTATTTCAGCATTTCTATATAGCATTTTTAGGATTTCTACACGTTGTTGCATTCCTACAGATATATCTTCTATCTTTGCTTTTGGATCAACGCGCAAACCGTATTGTTCACTAATTTCTTTTACTTTTTGTTCAGCTCGTTCTATATCAATGCGTCCCATTGACTTTTTTGGTTCTTCACCCAATATAATGTTTTCAGTAACAGTAAAGTTTTCCACTAATTTGAAATGTTGGTGTACCATACCTATTCCATGTTCATTTGCGATGTTAGGATTTGCAATACTGACTTCTTTTCCTTTAACTTTAATAATTCCTTCATCCGGTTGATATAATCCGAATAAAACGCTCATTAATGTTGATTTACCTGCCCCATTTTCACCTAGTAACGCATGAATTTCACCTTGTTTTACTTGTAATGTTACACGATCATTTGCCTTGATTCCAGGAAATTCTTTTGTAATATCCAGCATTTCAACTACATATTCCATAACACCACTCCTTAAATTATTTGTATAAAATAAAAACCAAGACATAAGTCTTGGTTTTTATGTCATTATGCGAATTAATCTTCCGGTACAGTAGGTACAATTATATCGCCTGATATTATTTGAGTTGCATAATCATTGACTAAACTAACGATTTCATCAGATAAATTAGGATTTTCTTCCGGAATACCTACACCATCATTTTCAAGTGTAAATACAAGTGTCTCACCACCTGGAAATTCATCATTCATCGTCATTTCAGCTACAGTATATGCAGCAACATCAACACGTTTTACCATTGATGTTAAAACAGCAGATTCACCGTTATCTCCATATACACCATCATCATATTGATCTTTATCAACACCAATCGCCCATACGTCTTCACCACTTGCACGACGATCTTTTGCTTCTTTTAACAAACCATTACCTGCTCCACCTGCTGCATGATAAATGACATAACTACCATTATCATACATACGGCTTGCATAGGATGCTGCTACCTCTGTTGAAACAAAGTCACCAACATATTCTACAACAACTTCCATGTCCGGAGCAACTTCTTTAACACCCGCGATAAATCCTGCTTCAAATTTTTGAATTAAAGCAAAGTCCATACCACCGATGAAACCAACAGAATTCATACCTGCATCAAGTGTTGCTTGAGCTGCTGCAACACCCACTAAGAAAGAACCTTGTTCTTCTGCGAATACTGCGCTAGCAACATTAGGTCTTTCTGCAACAACTTCATCAATAATTAAGAACTTTTGATCTGGAAAGTTATTGGATACTTCTGACATAGAATCAACAAATAAAAATCCAGGAGCAACTATCAAATTGTAGTCTTCTTCTGAAAATGTTGAAAGGTTTGGAACATAGTCTGCATCTGAATTGGATTGTGCATATGTTATATCTGCACCAGTTTCTTCAGCAAATTGTTGGATTCCTTCCCATGTACCTTGGTTAAAGGATTTATCATCAATACCACCAGTATCTGTTACTAAAGCCACTGAGAAATCAATTTCTTCATCAGTCATTTCATCAACCGTATCTTCGACTTCATCGGTTACTTCATCAACCGTATCTTCGACTTCATCAACTGCATCTTCGACTGCATCCTCTACGTCTGTATTTGTTGATGCATCATCATCACCACCACATGCTGTTAAACCTACGATTAACATAAGTGCTAATAAAATTGTTAAGATTTTTTTCATAATTCTTTTCCTCCCTTTACTCATGACAAGTTTATTGTCAAAATTATTGTTACTTAATATATTATAACATATATAGTTTATTATAAACTACCTATGTCTATTAAGTGATTGAATAAATTCATGACTACATTGTAATTGAATTAAACTGATGTCCATATAATCATCATATTCAATGAAATATACAAAAAACTTAGGCAACCAATGTTTTACACATGATTTTTTCTTTTGATACCTATACTCTTTATTCTTTCGCTGCTCTGATACACTTATAATATGATCAAACGGAATCATAAGAATATATTTTTCCTTTTTTCCTAATATTTCCCTTATAATGAGGTAACCTTCAGTAATCTCATATTGATAAGAATGCATTTGCCAATACAAAAAAATGAAAATGAACAAGTACAGCACAATAAAAAAATCAATAATACGATTTACTTCATACTTGCTTACTAGCTCAATCATTCCAATGATAGAAACAACTGCTATATATAGTATAATGAAAACAATGCACCATTGAAAGAATGTTAATTTCTTATGTTTAATAATTTCTTGTGTCACGAAAACTCCAATCTAAATTTATTATAGTATATATATATTTGAATTACAAGATTGTTTTTAATCTATATGTCATTATGTCATAACATATATTGTTTTCTCGCTTTTTTATAAAGATTATTTCCCTTTGAATCAATGACAACAGTTACCGGAAAATCTTCAACATACAATTCACGTAATGCTTCCGGACCTAAATCCTCATAGGCAATAATTTTTGATTCTTTAATACAATTCGCTAATAAAGCGGCAGCTCCACCGACTGCACCAAAATAGATTGCCTTGTTTTTAATCATTGAATCTATAACCTCTTGATTACGATCACCCTTACCGATCATTCCTGTTAATCCAAGGTCTAATAATGTTGGTGTGAATTCATCCATACGATAACTTGTTGTGGGACCTGCAGAACCGATAACTTCACCTTCACGAGCCGGTGCCGGACCAACATAATATAAAATACTATTTTCGATTGGAAAAGGCAAGGGCTGATTATTTTTAAGTTGTTCTATCATCCGTTTATGACCTGCATCTCTTGATGTATATACTGTTCCTGTAAGTAAAACTTGATCCCCACACGATAATTGTTCAACTTTGTCTTTAGTTAGTGGTGTATGCATCTGAATCATGAATATTCTCCTTCATTATATAACAATTTCCGAATGCCTTGTTGCATGACAGCTCATATTAATAGCTACCGGTAATCCTGCAATATGTGTTGGATAGGTGAGAATGTTGACACTTAGTGCGGTTGTTCTTCCTCCAAAGCCTTGAGGACCTATACCTAAATTATTGGCCGCTTTTAGAATATCGTCTTCTAAATCAGCAATTTGAGGATGTTCTGAATGTTGATTGATAGGTCTAAGTAAGGATTTTTTTGCCAAAATTGCCGCCTTTTCAAATGATCCACCAACGCCAATACCTACAATAATCGGAGGGCATGGATTCGGTCCAGCTAATTCAATCGCTTCAAGAGCCACACGTTTAACCCCTTCCATACCTTCAGAAGGTTTTAACATATATATTCGACTCATGTTCTCACTACCTATACCTTTAGGCGAAAACCAAATTTTTAATTGATGACCGGGAACAATATCATAATGAATCACTGCCGGTGTATTATCTTCCGTATTTACACGATCAAAAGGATCTCTTACTATGGACTTTCGTAAATATCCTTCTGTATATCCGCGTCGAACACCTTCGTTAATTGCTTGTTCGATTCCACTTTGCTTATCATTTTTCATCTCTAAATCATTATGAAAATGAATATCTTCACCTATCTCAACAAAAAATACCGCAATTCCTGTATCCTGACAAATGGGCATCTTTTTATTTGCTGCAATATCCGCATTTTCTATGAGCTGATTCAAAATATGGATACCTGTTTCCGATTCTTCTGTTTGAATTGATGCTTGAATTTTTTCACGAATATCATCTCCAAGATAATAATTTGCTGACAAAATCATTTCTTTTATTTTTTCAACGATATGCGATAATTCAATAACACGAATATCTGAATGATTGATGTTTTTTTGCATTCAGTTACCTCCATAATAAAAGCTATTTTATAATTTTCTTATATTGTTCCATGATATTGTTAAATTCTAATGTTGTTATATATGATGATGGATTAAACTGATAGGCATTATCCGTAATCAATCCAATTTTCTTGGCTTTATATAAAGACTCTAATGCATAACTGCTTATTTTTTCTTTATCTGTAAAACGAAGTGATCGTTCAGTCGATAAAATATTGATTGTTCCATACTCTTTTTCATAGGTACGAATAAGTATTGTATAAACTTGTTCACGACTAATATTTGCGTTCGGTCGATACATATTATTCTCATAACCTAATATAATATCATTAATATATGCTGTATAAATATATTTATAGTTTGGCGAATTTATATTGACATCCGAAAAAATGATTTCTAAAGACTCTTGTTTTGGAATTGAACTTGTTTTCATTAATTCTTCTACGAATTGACTTCGAGTAATATAGGCTTGTTGATTGCTAGTAAATGAACTTGAAGCCGTTGTAAACGTCGATGTATAATTAATAGCTTTTCGATTTGTTTGAGTTCCATTAATATCAATCATTCGGTCAAAAGTCATGGTACCTGTAATCTTAATTTGATAAGTTGTTCCATAATTATAAGACTTTAATGGTAAAATCATAATTGTATTATTAATATTTCGATCTTGATCCGAAGTTATAATAAGTGTATCGATTTCTTTATCTGTGGAAACATTTGTAACACTTACCTTGAGATTATTAAATCGTTCAATAATTCCTGACTCTTCATAATATGTATATGTTATTGGAATTCCTACAAAAGCATTTGTTTTTACATCTGCATAAGGGTTGAGTATATACTTATTCGTAAAAATAGTCCCTACATCTGTTTGTTGATTATAAGGATAGACGACTTCATATTGATCACTTCTTGATTTTCCACCTAAAAGATAGGTTGCATAGCCTTTATATATATTCATTCCTAAATCTTCATATAAAGGATCTAAAATACCATATCTTGCATAAGGGTTTTGAATCAACTGATTTAAACCACTTGTATAGTTTGAAATATTATTATTTAATAATTCAAAGACATAAGGTTTACGATAGTTATTAAAAGTTGTTCGATCCCAAGGGTAGCGACCTCGAAAATATGTTTTACCACTTTCTTCTATGGATGAAAAACTATTATTAAATGCCATATACTGATTATGTGTCTCTGCTGTTTTATTCAAAGATTCATTGTATGACAAAGAAGGTAAGTCATAAACAGCTCTTACCTTATTAATATTATTAATTGTTCGATTAATTTCATCATCTGTAAAACCAAATGTATCGATTTCACGTCCACTAACCGTGTTAATCATACTCAGGTGAATAAAAAGAAAAAGAACAAAAACAAGTGCGTATGCAATTCGTTGGTTTTTATTACTATTATTAATCATAACCATTTCTTTCCTAGTATATAACATTAAATTCTCAATTCTATTATAACAAATAATCTGCATGTTTCCTATTACAAACATATTACAGAAAAAACCGCCCTATGAAGGACGGCTTTTTTCTTTTTATTCTTCTGTTTTTGTTTTTATCTCTTTGATTCTGGCAATACTTGCAATAAAGATGTCTTTATCTAAATCCATGAGTTTGACTCCGGAAGTTACCCGTCCAAACGTACTGATATCATGAACACGAATACAGATGACAATACCTTCAGTCGTAATTAAAATAAGTTCATTATCATCATTAACCGCTTTCATTCCAACAACATTACCAGTCCGTGCATTAATTTTATAGAATTTTACACCTTTACCGCCACGATTTTGAGCACTAAACTCTTCCATCGGTGTTCGTTTACCCAAACCTTTTTCTGATACAACAAGTAAATCTTTGCCTTGAGATATCAATTGCATTCCGATAACTTCATCATCATCATTTAAATTAATACCTTTTACACCAATGGACGTTCGACCAATTACTCGCACATCCGATTCTAAGAAGCGAATACATTGACCTAGTTTTGTTCCAAGGATGACTTCTTGCTTGTTATCTGTTAATTTAACCTCAATTAAAATATCATCATCACGTAGATTAATCGCTTGCAATCCACTCACGCGAATATTTGAATATTCCATAATGGATGATTTTTTTATCATACCGCCTTTGGTCGCCATAAGAAGATACTTATCTTCTGAATAATCTTTCAGTGGTATGACCGCTGTAATATTCTCACCAGATTCAATCTGAAGCAGATTAACAATAGCTGTTCCTCTAGCTGTACGGCTAGATTCAGGTACTTCATAAGCTTTTAATCGATATACTTTACCTCGATCGGTGAAGAAAAGAATATAGTGATGGGTTGACGTAATAAATATACGTTCAATGAAATCTTCTTCCCGAATGGTCGCACCAATTTTACCTTTTCCACCTCGATTTTGGCTTTGATATGTATCGATTGGCATACGTTTAATATATCCAAGATGGGTCATGGTAATTGTTGTCATCTCTTCTTTAATTAAATCTTCTATATCAATTTCACCATCATCAAATGTAATCTTTGTTCGTCTTGGCGTTCCATATTTTGCTCGAACAACCAGTAATTCTTCTTTGATAACTTGTAATAAGCGTTTCATATCTGCAAGAATTGCTTTTAATTCTTTGATTAATTCAAGTAATTCTTGATATTCCTTTTCTAATTTTTCACGTTCCAAGCCGGTTAATGCACGTAAACGCATATCCACAATTGCTTGCGCTTGGGCTTCTGAAAAACCAAAACGTTCCATTAAGTTTATTTTTGCATCTGCTGTACTATTTGATCCACGAATAATCTTAATAACTTCATCAATATGATCTAAGGCTTTAATGAGTCCTTCTAAAATATGTGCACGATCTTCAGCACGTTTTAAATCATACTTTGTACGGCGTGTTACCACATCTTTTTGATGATCCAAATAGTATACGAGCATTTGCTTTAAGTTTAATATCTTCGGTTCATTGTTCACTAATGAAAGCATATTCATACCAAATGAATCTTGTAATTGGGTATGCTTGTATAATTTATTTAGTATAACATTGGCATTGGCATCTTTTTTGAGTTCGACAACAATACGCATTCCTCGTCGGTCGGATTCATCGCGTAAATCACTAATACCTTCAATTCGTTTTTCTTTAACTAAATCTGCGATTTTTTCAATAAGTCTTGCTTTATTGACTTGGAAGGGTAGTTCAGTCACAATAATACGTTGTCGTGTTGCGCTCATCGGTTCAATATCAACCGTTGCACGAACTTTTACCATTCCTTTACCTGTTCGATACGCTTCTGTAAATCCTGTGGTTCCTAATATACTACCGTAGGTTGGAAAATCAGGACCTTTAACAATGTCAATAAGCTCATCAATTTCCGTATCACGATTTTCTAACACTTGATTATCAATGATTTTTACCACACCATCAATAACTTCTTCTAAGTTATGTGGTGGAATATTCGTTGCCATACCAACAGCAATCCCTGATGTACCATTGACTAAAAGGTTAGGATATCTTGCTGGAAGTACAATTGGCTCTTTTAATGATTCATCAAAGTTGGGGCGATAGTCAATGGTATCTTTATTAATATCGGCTAACATTTCCATAGAAATTTTACTTAATCTAGCTTCGGTGTAACGCATAGCAGCCGCACTATCACCATCAACCGATCCGAAGTTACCATGGCCTTCAACCAGCATTTCCCGCATCGAAAAATCTTGTGCCATACGAACCATAGCATCATATATTGAGGAGTCACCATGAGGATGGTACTTACCCATTGTATCCCCAACGATACGTGCTGACTTACGGAAAGGCTTATCCGGAGATAAATTCAGCTCACTCATTGAATATAAAATTCGTCGTTGTACAGGTTTCAATCCATCACGGACATCCGGCAATGCTCTTGCAGCGATTACGCTCATGGCATAGTCAATATATGACTTTTTCATTTCATCTTGTAACTCAACGGAAATAATCTGATCTCTTTGTTGATTTTCATCCATTCCTTGCTACCTCCAAATCATTATATATCCAAATTCTTCACATATTTTGCATGAGTTTCAATAAATTCACGTCGTGGTTCGACACGATCACCCATTAATGTTGTAAATATTTCATCTGCACCTGCAGCATCATCTATTTCTACACGTAGAAGAATTCGTTTATCCGGATCCATTGTGGTATCCCATAACTGCTCAGCATCCATCTCTCCAAGACCTTTATATCGTTGTAATGCAATACCGTCTCGTCCGATTTCATCCAGTAATTTTTCAAGCGCTTTTTCATTATACACGTATTCTGACTGCTTATTTTTAGTTACCTTATAGAGTGGGGGCTGTGCTATAAATACATTCCCGTTTTCAACAAGTTGAGGCATATAACGATAGAAAAATGTAAGTAATAGTGTACGAATATGTGCACCGTCTACATCGGCATCGGTCATAATAACAATTTTATGATAACGTAATTTTTCCAAGTCAAAATCTTCAGTAATTCCTGCTCCAAATGCAGTAATCATGGCTTGAATTTCTTTATTACCAAGAATACGATCTAACCGTGCTTTTTCAACATTTAGTATTTTTCCTCTAAGTGGTAAAATTGCTTGTGTTCGTCGATCTCTTGCTGATTTTGCAGACCCGCCTGCTGAATTACCCTCAACAATATAAATCTCAGAAAGAGAAGGATCTTTTTCTGAACAATCCGCCAATTTACCAGGTAACGAAGTACTTTCAAGCGCTGTTTTTCTTCGTGTTAAATCACGTGCTTTTCTAGCCGCTGAACGAGCTCTTGCTGCATTCACCGCTTTATTTAAAATCACTTTAGCAACAGATGGATTTTCTTCTAAGAAATAATTTAAATGTTCCGATAAAATCGAATCAACAGCTCCACGTGCTTCACTATTTCCTAACTTTTGTTTTGTCTGACCTTCAAATTGAGGATCCGGAATTTTTATACTTACAATTGCCGTAATACCCTCTCGAACATCTTCTCCGGCCAAGTTAGGCTCATTTTCTTTTAAGAACTTATTTTTTCGTGCGTAATCATTAAGTGTTTTGGTCAAACTAGACCTAAATCCACTTAAATGTGTTCCACCTTCCGGTGTATTAATATTATTAACAAACGTAAATACATTTTCAACATAAGAATCATTATGTTGAATGGCAACTTCGACAAGTACGTCGTCGCGCTCACCTTCACAATAAAATATTTCCGGATAGGATTTTTCTTTGTTCCGGTTACGATAGGCAACAAATTCTACAATTCCACCTTCATAATGGAATTCTTCTTTTTGTTTTTCTCCAACACGTTTATCTTCAAGTGAAATGTATAAGCCTTTTGTTAAAAAAGCCATTTCTTGTAAACGGTTTTTTAGTAAATCAAAATCATACACCGTCTCTTCAAAAATGTCAGCATCCGGTTTAAAGTGTACATAGGTACCTGATTTTTTTGTTTCACCAATCACTTCAAGGGGTTTAATCATTTTCCCTCGTTCAAAACGTTGAAAGTGTATTTTTTTATCTTGGTAAACGGTAACTTCTAACCATTCTGAAAGCGCATTAACAACTGAAGCACCTACACCATGTAATCCTCCTGAAACTTTATAACCACTTCCACCAAATTTTCCACCGGCATGAAGTATTGTAAAAACAACCGTTACTGCCGGTAATCCTTTTTGTTTTTGAATTCCTACCGGAATTCCATATCCGTCATCTAATACAGATATTGAATTATCTTCATGAATGGTTACTTTGATCTTACTACATCGATCTGCCAATGCTTCATCAACTGAGTTATCGACGATCTCATAAACTAGATGATGTAATCCTCGCGAAGATGTACTACCAATATACATTCCCGGCCTTTTTCGAACAGCTTCTAACCCTTCTAAAACCTGTATTTGGCTTTCATTGTACTCTAAATTTTTACTCATGTGTACCTCCTAATTGCATGCTTACCATTATAGCATTATAGCTTAGTATACTTTTTTATGCAATTTCTCCTGATTTGATGTGAAAAAAACGTTTATGATGATTATTTTTTCGAATAAAATCTTCGACGCCTGTACATGTGATAAATGTTTGTATATCACTTAAATGATTCATTAGATAGATTTGTCGATGCCCATCAAGCTCTGATAATACATCATCTAATAATAAAATTGGTCGAATATTATTCTGCTGTACAACTAAATCAATCTCAGATAACTTCAAAGAAAGTGCAGCTGTTCGTTGTTGACCTTGAGAACCATATTTTCTAAGATCAACCCCATCAAGCTCAAACAAAAGATCATCACGATGGGGGCCAACTGTCGTTGAACCAAATCGAATGTCTCTTTGTGTGGATGCACTAATTTTCTTTTCAAATTCTTCAATTGATGTATTTTTTTCATAGACTAAATTCATTTTTTCTTGATTACCGGATATATCATAATGCCGTTTTTGATAAATTATATTTAAGTCCGTAATGAACTTTTCTCGATAATGAATGACTTTTGAACCCATCTCAATAAACTGGATATTCCAAATATCCAATTGATCTTTTAAGCTTTTAGAATAATTTTTTTGACATTCTTTGAGTAATGCATTCCGTTGTTTTAAAAGATGATGATATTGATGCAAATATTTGTAATAAACTCCATCTAACTGACTCAGTTCAATATCAATAAATCGCCGTCGTTCTTTTGGACCGCTTTTTATTAAACTTAAATCTTCCGGAGAAAACATAATTACATGTAGAACACCTAATAACTCATCTATTTTTTTTACAGGTAATTTGTTAATAGCGATATTTTTTTTATTTGATTTTCGAAAATGAACGTCAATCGTATACGGCTCACCTTCTTTTTCAATATCAAGAGTTATATGCGCACTATCTAGTCCCATCTGAATCATTTCTTTAAAATAATTCGTTCGATGGGATTTTGATGTCGCGCATACATAAATTGCCTCAAGAATATTCGTTTTACCTTGAGCATTATCACCATGGATAATATTCATTTTTTCATCGAAAATAACTGAGCAATCTTCATAATTTCTAAAATTCTTCAGATGCATTTGTTTAATAATCATGTAAACACCATCAGTCGACTATTTTAATTGTTTGATCTTCAAACGTAACAATATCTCCAGGATAGACTTTTCTACCTCGACGTGTATCCACTTCATCATTAACCTTAACTAAGCCATCACTAATAAATAGTTTAGCATAAGATCCTGAATCTGCAATACCTGCTAATTTTAATAATTGCCCTAGTTTTATAAAAGGCTGATCTATTTTAATTTCATTCATTGCTTGGTCTCCTCTTTAACTTTTGACCATAAATACTTACAACAATTTATTATACCACTATTTGTCAATTCAGGGAAAATCCAATTAACTTAAGCGTATCGGTAAAATCAAATATTTAAAGGACGTGTCTGAAGAATTCTTAATAATACAGGGATTTAATGACGATGTGAACGTTAATTCAACCTCTTCATTTTCAATAACCTTAAGTGCATCAATAAGATATTTGGGATTAAAGGCAATATTTAAAGGATTTCCTTCCCGTCGAATATCAATTTCCTCATGAACTTTTCCTAAATCTGTATTTGAAGTAATCGAAAGTGTGCTATCTTCGATTTGAAATTTAATAGGATTCTTCTTACTATCTCTTGCCATTAAGGCAGCACGATCAATACTTTGGAGTAAATTTTTACGATTAACACTTATTAACGTTTCATAATCTGATGAAAAAATCTGATCATATTTTGGAAAATCTCCTTCGAGTAATCGAGATACAATAATTGTATCATTTAACTCAAACAAAATATGTTTATCTGTAAAATAAATAGCAACTTCATTGTCTTCATCGCTTGTTAATATCTTTTGAATTTCTGAAAGTGTTTTACCAGGAATAACTACGGATATATTTTCAAAATTTTCACTCAATTGTGTTTGGCGTATAGAAATTCGGTAACCATCTACTGACACAATATTCAGATAATTATCTTTTATTTCAAACAATTCACCGGTGAGAATGGGGCGAATCTCTTCAATGGCTATAGAAAAGATGGTTTGATGAATCATGTTACGTAACACATTTTGTGATATCAATAATGGACGTGTTTTTGTTACTTGTGGTAATTGAATAAATTCTGCACCCGATTGTGTTGAAATATTAAAAATTGATTTTTCACATTTAATCGTCATGAGTTGATGTTCATCAACACTAATCTCAACATCGTTATCCGGTAATTTTCGAATTATTTCTGAAAACATTTTTGAATCCACCGCGATATTTCCTGATTTTACAACGGTCGCTTTTGTTTTATGTTCGATTCCTAATTCAAGATCATTACCTATTAATTTAAAATCTTCTTCATGAGCATCGAGTAATATACATTGAAGAATCGGTAATGTTGTTCTTGTTGATACTGCTTTTAAAACAGTATTCACTCCATTGAGTAAATCATTTTTATGGCAAATGATATGCATGTGAATAACTCCTTTCGAGAGAAAATAATAATATAAATAAATATTTTTTTAGTAATGACAGTAATAGTACGTGTTAATTTGTGAATAAGTGCTTTAAGATACTGATGACATAAGCTTCTGAAACAAGAATAACTATGTTGACGGAAGAAAAAGTTGTTATAAACAGTCAACAGCTATTTTTAGACCCAAAAAATTATCCACAAGCCATTTTTAATTGACCACATAAAAATATAATAGATATCCACAGCTATTTCCCAACGATTTTTTTTGTTAGAATATCTACCGAATTCTTTAAAGTGGCATCTTTCTTAATATCTTTATTGATTTTTTCATACCCATGTAAAACGGTTGTATGATCACGTTTTCCGAGTATTTCTCCGATACGTGGTAAGGATGCATCGGTTAATTTGCGGCATAAGTACATGACAATTTGTCGTGGATATGCAATTTCTCGTGGTCTTTTTTTACTTACGATATCTGAATGACTAATATTGTAATGTTCTGAAACAACTTCTAAAATTAATTCAGGAGTTACTATATTATCTTCCTGAGGAGCAATAAGATCTTTTAAAGCATCTTCAGCAATTTGTTTTGAAATTTTTTCATTTCCTAATTGAACTAAGCGAGAATAGGCAACAATTTTTGTAACGGCACCTTCAAGCTCACGAATATTTGATTTAATGTTTGCTGCTACATATTGTAAAACTTCATCATCTAAATCCAAGCTTTCTAATTCTGCTTTATTTTTCAAGATAGCCATACGTGTTTCAAAATCCGGAGCTTGAATGTCAGCAATAAGTCCCCATTCAAATCGCGATCGTAAGCGCTCTTCAAGGGTTTCGATTTCCTTTGGCGGTCGATCAGATGAAATAATAATTTGTTTTTTAGCTTCATATAAAGTATTAAATGTATGGAAAAACTCTTCTTGAGTTCGTTCTTTACCGGCAATGAATTGAATATCATCAACAAGCAAAACATCAATATTTCGATATTTTTGTCGAAAAGCTTCATTCTTATCTGCTCGAATGGAATTGATTAATTCGTTGGTGAATTTTTCAGAGGAGACATAAAGCACTTTGGTATCCGGTGATTCATTTAAAATAAAATGTGCGATTGAATGCATAAGATGGGTTTTCCCAAGTCCAACACCACCATAAATAAATAGTGGATTATACGCTTCAGCAGGAGCTTCGGCAACAGCTAAGGCCGCTGCATTCGCAAATTTGTTGTTATTTCCGACAACAAATGTTTCAAATGTATAGCGCATATTTAAATTACTATCACTTGTTGTTATTGAAGGTAAAGGTTTTTTTTCTGTATTTTTTCGTGATGTCTTATCTTCAACAACGGAATCTTCTAATACAAATCGAACATCATATGATTCATTCATTGTTTCACTGATTGCGATAAGAATTGTCTTTAAATATTTTTTTTCAATAATATCAATGACGATTTTATCTTCGGCTTGTATTATGATCGTGTCATCTTCGACACGTAAAGGTTTGAGATTTTTTAAGAATGCAATATAAGATACTTTTGAAATATCGGATTCATAACGTAGCAAATCTTGGACCTTATCCCAGTTTTCTATGATATTTTGAGCCAATGGATCGACCTCCTTAATACGATTTCATACACATTTAACCTATGATATATGATGAGTATAGAGTATATATTACCACTAATGAATAGAAGTTTTCAACAGTTTAATTTTTTACCTGTGGATGAATAGTGTTTATAATTATTGACGTGAATACTGTTTAAACTGTGGATAACTCAAAAAGTGACTTATTTATCAACAAATGTGGATGAATAATTGTTGACACTATTAGAATACCATAAATAGAATCGTTTGGAATAGATTTTTGAAAAGTATGTGTATAAATATATTGTAAAAAATAGGGTCTTATCCACAGAAAAAGGATAACATGTGGATAAAAAACTACAAACAAGTTATCCACAATATCAGATGTATACGTTAAAATCCTGTGGATAAAAGATGAAGAAAATATTTTTGTTTATAAGTAATAAAAAAATATCGTATTTATTTCTTGACGTATGCGAAAGTTTTTATTATAATTGGAATAGTGCTTTTTGAAGCTATATTTGTGAACTTCAAAATTTTATGTACAAATAAGATAAGTGAATGTTGGATTCGATGAATTCGTATAGATCTGTTAAGGAGGTGCCAAAATGAAAAGAACATTTCAACCAAAAAAGCGTCAACGAAGTAAAGAGCATGGTTTTAGAAAAAGAATGAATTCAGTTGGTGGTAGAAAAGTTTTAGCAAGAAGACGAGCTAAAGGTAGAAAAGTATTATCAGCATAATGAAAAATGTCTTTAAAAACCAAGAATAAATGGGAAAGTTATCTATCGTTTGTTTAGATTAACTTTCCCTTTCTACAATCAAGGAAAAGAAGTGTTAATATGAAATTTGTTGTTTCACTAAAAAAAACGAATGAGTTTAAAAAAGTCTATAATCATCATCACTCAAAAGCGAATCGATTATTTATAATGTATAGTATGAAAAATGATTGTGAAGATATTCGATTAGGTATATCGGTAAGTAAAAAAGTTGGGAATAGTGTTGTTAGACATCGAATGACGCGTTTAGTTCGCGAAGTACTTCGTTTGAATCAACAAAACGTAGTTAAAGGCTATGATATTATTATCGTCGTAAGGCCATCTGCAAAAGAATTTGGATATAAGGAATTTGAAAGTGGTATTATTCATCTGTTAAAACTCCATAAATTATGGTTGGAGAATTAAACCAAATATTAAAATAGTATGAAAGCGACATCAATCGATTGTTAAAGTGCGTGTTTTCAGTTATAATAATATCAGTGTGTTAATAATGTTAGAATAGATTGAATTAGGAAGATGATAGTGATGGTGAATTTCTTTAATAAGATACTAAAAAACGGATTAAAATCGTTGGCAATTCTTTTTGTGAAATTTTATCGAAAGTACATTTCACCGATGAAACAGCCATCATGTATATATATACCATCTTGTTCCAGTTATTCTCTAGAAGCATTAGAAAGATATGGATTTATTAAAGGCAGTTATTTGTCTATTCGAAGGATCATACGATGCAATCCCTTATCAAAAGGTGGATATGATCCTGTACCTTACAAGGAGGAAAAAGGATAATGGTTTCATCAATACAGTTTTTTTTGACACAATCATCAACCCCAATTATTGGAGATATAGCTAGATTTTTTGGGTTTTTAATGGATGGGATTTACAATTTTTTCGGAAGTAATTTTGGTATTTATTCATTAGGATTAAGTATTATCGTATTTACCATTATTACACGATTATTAATGTTGCCCCTTGCATTTAAGCAACAAAAATCAATGAAAGAAATGCAGGTTATTCAACCTGAGATTAAACGAATTCAGGACAAATATAAGAATAAGAAGGATCAAGAATCACAACAAAAAATGCAAGCTGAACTATCCGCATTATATCAACAACATGGCGTTAATCCATTTGGTGGATGCTTACCATTGTTGATCCAAATGCCAATTATTTTCTCTTTATTTAGTGTATTGAGAAATATTCCTGCTTATATTGATAATATAAAAGTATACTATATAAATATAGCAAATTATATCTACGAAGTGCCAAATTATGGTGAAAAAATGACGTCCATTATTGAAGACTCTTCAATTATTGTAAAAGATTTTGATCCAACAGTTTTAGATAAAGTTATTGATTTTTTATATCAATTTCAAACCGTAACGTGGCAAAAGTTTTATGAAGTTTTTCCTACGATCCAAGATCAAGTAGCTGCTCAAGTGGTAGAGTTAACAAATATATATTCCATGTTCGGTATTAATCTTGCCGATAAACCGGATATGATGTCGGTTGGTGTATTAATTCCTGTACTAAACGTTGTTGTTCAATTCTTTGTAACACAAACGTCTATGGCTCAAAATGCCAAGAAAAATGATGGTCCAAGCACACAGGCAGAACAAACGAATAAAACAATGATGTATACAATGCCTTTAGTTTCAGGTTTCTTCGCAATGACATTACCTGCAGGACTTGGTTTATATTGGTTAATCGGTAGTTTATTCCAATTTGTACAGCAATTAATTATTAATAAGCATGTTCACAATGATGCACCAGATAAGAAGTAAATAATGGAGGGAAAATAGTATGAATGTCGTAGAAAAATCGGGCAGAACAGTTGATGATGCGATTACAGAAGCATTAATTGAATTAGGAGCGACAAGTGATGAAGTCGAAATCGAAATTCTTGAAAAAGCGCCTAGTGGACTATTTGGATTATTTAGTAATAAGCAAGCAAGAGTCAAGGTAACAAAGAAATCGAATCTTGCAGATGTCGCCGCTGAATTTCTTAAGAATGTATTTCATGAAATGGAATTAGATGTACAAATTAAAATTGAAGTTGATGAAAAAAATAATATGGATATTGAACTTAGTGGAGATAACATGGGAGTTCTCATAGGAAAAAGAGGACAAACATTAGATTCCTTACAATATTTAATTAGTTTAGTTGTGAATAAAGAATCTGATCATTATGTTCGTATTAAATTAGATACAGAAAATTATCGTGAACGCCGTAAAGAAACACTCGAATCATTAGCAAATAACTTAGCAAATAAAGTCAAAAAGACGGGGCGTAAATTTACTCTAGAGCCTATGAATCCTTATGAACGAAGAATTATTCATTCAACACTGCAAAACAACAAATTTGTAGAGACACATAGTGAAGGTGAAGAACCGCATCGTAAGGTTGTTATTATTCCTTCAAAGAAGAAATAACATAAGTCAAAAGCCCAAGCTTGTCTGTTTGGGCTTTTATGCTTTTTAGCGTTTCCGGTCGAATAAGGAGTAACAGTATGTTAAATGATACAATTGCAGCAATTTCAACGCCATTATCTTCAGCAGGTATAGGTATTATACGAATATCAGGTGATGATGCCCTTGAAATTATTCAATCAATTTTTAAACCGAAAAAAAAGTTAAATTATGAGAAAATTATCAGCCATACCTTACGTTATGGTTATATTATAGATCCTGAATACGAGCGCATTCTTGATGAAGTTCTCGTTACATTTATGTTAAATCCAAATACATATACATGTGAAGATATTGTTGAAATCAACTGCCACGGTGGACTTGTTGTCATGCAAAGTATCCTGTCATTAGTCCTTCGTAGGGGAGCTCGTATGGCAGAACCCGGGGAATTTACAAAACGCGCTTTTTTGAATGGACGTATTGATTTATCTCAAGCAGAAGCTGTCATGGATATTATACATTCAAAAACTGAATTGGCATTAAATGCTTCGGTTAAGCAACTTGAAGGAAGTGTAAAGAAAGAAATTGATGAGCTTAATGAAGAAGTTTTGTCCTTGATCGCGCATGTGGAGGCATCCATTGATTATCCCGAGTATGATGTGGAAGAGCTTGAATTTTCTAAAGTGAAAGAACAATGTCAAGTTATTAAAGGTCGAATTGATAAATTAATTCGAAGTTATGACCATGGTCGCATTATTCGTGAAGGAATCAAAACGGTAATTGTCGGTCGACCCAATGTAGGAAAATCATCTTTACTTAATGCCTTACTTAAGGAACAACGTGCCATCGTTACCGAAGTTCCGGGAACAACCCGTGATTCACTAGAAGAATATATGAATGTCCATGGAATACCCTTAAAACTCATTGACACAGCGGGGATTCGAATAACCGAGGATATTGTTGAAAAAATCGGGGTTAATAAGTCAAAAGAGCTTATTGCACAGGCAGATCTTGTCCTTTATGTTATCGATTCTTCCGAAGCCTTAACGACAGAAGATGATGCAATTATGGACTTAATCAATAATCAAAAAGTTATTATTTTAATGAATAAAAGTGATTTAAATCAACACGTTAAAAAGGAGCATTTAAAAGAGCATTTGCAGTCAGCTTCCATTATTGAAACATCTGCAGTTTCATATGAAGGTTTAGATCAATTAGAACAAGAAATCAAGGATCAATTTATGACAGGGCAGATTAGTTCTAATGACGAGACCGTTATCCATAATGTTCGACATAAACAAAGTCTTGAAAAGGCATATAATAGTATAGACCAAGTCATGGAGTCTATTGATATGGGAATGCCTGAGGATTGTTGGGCTATTGATCTTCATAATGTTTATGAAGCATTTGGTGAAGTTACCGGGAATCATGTGACAGAGGATGTTATTTCACAGATTTTTAGTCAATTTTGTCTTGGAAAATAAGGAGAAAGCAATGAATTATATTGAAAATACTGTTGATGTCATTGTTATCGGTGGTGGACATGCCGGATGTGAAGCTGCTTTAGCCAGTGCACGATTAGGGATGAAAACTGTTGTCTTTGCCATTAATTTAGATAGTATAGCGATGATGCCATGTAATCCAAACATCGGAGGTACATCCAAAGGCCATTTGGTTCGAGAAATTGATGCACTCGGTGGTCAGATGGGTAAAAATATTGATAAGACATATATCCAATCACGCATGCTTAACACGGCCAAAGGTCCGGCGGTACATTCATTAAGGGCGCAAGCAGATAAACATCAGTACTCCCAAACCATGAAGCGTACATTAGAAAATCAAGAAAATCTATTAATCCGACAAAATGAAGTGACAGAAATTCTTGTTGAAGATCAGCGCGTTGTCGGTGTAAAAATTGTATCCGGATTAATTTATAAAGCAAAAGCGATTATTATAGCAACAGGAACATATTTGAAAGCACGATGTATCTATGGTGATGTTAGTATTTATAGTGGACCCAATGGACTTCAAGCAGCTAATTATCTAACAGAATCATTGCGAAATCTAGGTATAGAAATTTATCGATTTAAAACAGGTACACCTGCGCGTGTCGATAAAAAAACATTGGATTTTTCAAAAATGGAAGAACAAAAAGGCGACAAAAATGTTGTTCCATTTTCATTTACCAATACTCCAGAGGACATTTATCGTGAGCAAATATCGTGTTGGTTAACCTATACAAATAATCGGACACATGATATTATTCGTGATAATCTTCATCGTTCTCCTCTCTATGGTGGTGAGATTAGCGGAACAGGTCCAAGATATTGTCCTTCCATTGAAGATAAAGTTGTTCGATTTAGCGATAAAGAAAGGCACCAGGTTTTTCTTGAGCCAGAAGCAGAATATACAAATGAAATGTATGTACAGGGAATGTCAAGTTCCTTGCCGGAAGATGTACAAAAAGAGATGCTTCGTACATTACCGGGACTTGAGAATGTTGAAATTATGCGTACTGCATATGCGATTGAATATGATTGTATTAATCCCTTACAATTAAAGTCAACACTCGAATTTAAATCCATTGAAGGTTTATTTAGTGCAGGTCAGTTTAATGGAAGCTCAGGTTATGAAGAAGCAGCGGCACAGGGGCTTGTTGCAGGTATTAATGCAGCCTTACGAATAAAAGGTGAAGAACCTATTATTATTGATCGTTCTGAAGCCTATATAGGTGTACTTATTGATGATTTGGTAACAAAAGGCACTAATGAACCCTATCGTATGATGACCTCAAGAGCTGAATATCGCTTATTATTACGTCAAGACAATGCGGATTTACGCTTAACAGAAACCGGATATAAGGTTGGCCTAATTGATGAAGAACGCTATGAAAAATTCTCAACCAAGCGCGCATCTATTGAAAGTGAAATACAAAGACTGTCAAAAACAATTGTTGGAACCACTGATGAAGTTCAACACTTATTAGATGAATTTGATTCTACACCAATTCGTTCAGGAGTATCATTAAAAGAGCTACTCAAGCGTCCGGAGATAAGCTACCAGAATATTGGTCTTATTGATAAAAATAGACCGGATTTACCTGCGGATGTTATTGAACAAGTTGAAATACAAATCAAATATGAAGGTTATATCAATCGTCAAAAAAAACAAGTTCAGCAGTTTGAAAAGTTAGAAAAAAAATTAATTCCTGAAGGGGTTGACTATGCAAAAATAAAGAGTTTACGAATTGAAGCGATTCAAAAACTCGAAAAAATTCAACCCAGATCTGTCGGACAAGCTTCACGTATATCAGGTGTTTCGCCAGCGGATATTTCTGTTTTATTAGTTTTTTTAGAACAGTACTATCGTCAACAAAACATGGACAGACAGGAGGACTAGGACGAAATGAACTGGAAAACGATTATTATTAAACAACTTCAAGATCCATTAAAGACCTTAAATATTGTTTTAAACGCACATCAGGAAGAACAAATATGTAAGTATTATGAAAAGTTGAAAGAGTGGAATTCGGTTATGAATTTAACCGCAATTGTTGATGAAGTTGAATTTGCAACAAAGCACATTATCGATAGTATCGCCTTGGCAAAATATATCGATATATTTCAAATTAATACGATAATTGATATAGGAACTGGTGCTGGACTTCCTGGTATACCATTAAAAATCTTTTTCCCACATATTGAGATTACCCTTGTTGATTCATTAAATAAGCGTATTAATTTTTTGAATGAAGTTATTAGGGATCTAGAATTGAAAGATACAGTTGCCATTCATGGACGTGCTGAAGAATTGGGACGTGATCTCGATTATCGTGAATACTATGATTGTTGTGTATCAAGAGCGGTAAGTCAGTTACCGGTTCTAAGTGAGTATTGCATACCGTTTGTCAAAGTTGGCGGATCTTTTATTGCATATAAATCGGTGAATTCAGATGAAGAAATCGAAGCATCCGAGTACGCGATTGAAGTACTCGGTGGAAAGATTCTAAAGATTGAAGATATTGATTTGCTAGACGGAGATATGCCTCGTCGATTTGTAATGATTGATAAAATTGTCGAGACACCGGAGCGATATCCTAGACGAGCCGGTGTTCCACAGAAAAAACCGTTAATGAAGTCTTAAGTAGGGAGCGTTGTTTATGATTATTGCAGAAATGGTTCATGGTTTGGATGGACTCGATATTCAATATAAAATACGTGATGAAGTTTTCACTGAAGAGCAAGGAATTTCAAAAGAAACTAGTCATGACAAATATGATTCGATTTGTCATCATGTCATTGTATCCGAGGATAAAGTACCCATTGGAACCGGACGAATTATAAATATTGAGCAAAAAAATGCTCTTTTAATTGGACGTATTGCAGTGTTAAAGAGTCATAGGGGCCAAGGCATTGGTGATTTAATTGTACGTAAACTTGTTTGTTATGGTTTTGACCAGGGAGTAGAACGTGTTGAAGTACATTCCCAATTATATGCCATTGATTTTTACAAAAAAATTGGATTTGAACCTTATGGATCGATTTACAAAGAATCGGGTCTTGATCACATCAGTATGTATATTACACAAGACATGTTCAAGAAACCGTGTAATCATTAGTAATCAAAAAGCAGTATACATAAATGTATACTGCTTTTACCTAGTCAAGTAAAAAAAGTTCGATAGTGTCACACGTTGCATATGGATTTTCAATATGCGGAAAGTTCGAAGAATTTTTTATCGTGGCACATTCAATAGAAGGATTAATTGTTGTATATTGTTTTTCAATTGTTTTTACATCGTAATCGCGATTAATTCCGTTAATAATATATAAACAACGATCTGACTTATCTAAAATGTTTTTTAAATCCAAATTAAGATAATTACATAAACTTGAAGCAAAGGCATACCTAATACGTGTATCTTCATTATGTGCATTATAATAAAATTGTTCTATGTAAGGTGAAAGTATATTCATTTTATTTTTTATGTTAAATTGATAATTAAACATATATTTACTGTTAAGAAGATTATATAGTGTTGTACCTATAAAAGGAGTTTCAAGGAGATATTTCAAGGTATAATTTTTTTTGGAAGGATTCATGGCAGTCTTAGGAAGGTTCGTTGGGTTGATCATAATACACTTTCTTACGAGTTCATTCGTCTGGTGCGATGCAAATAATGCAAAAATATGACTATTTCCTGAAGTAATAATATCGACATGTGTTTGATTTATAATTTCAGTAATAAAATCATGAATTAATTGTACATATAAATAAGCTGTGTAGGTGATATTTGCTTTTTCTGAATAACCGAAGCCGAGTAAATCAATGACAAATACTTCGTGTTTTTTTGATAATTGATGCATGATACGCTCATATTCAATGGAAGATGTTCCCGTAAATGTATCGTGAATTAATAGCAATGGTGAACCGGATCCAAGTTGGCGATAGCTTACTGAACCAAATTTCCAGTTATATACCTTATATTGTCGTTCTTTTGCTTGAAGCTTTTCTTTTGACTTTTTAAACAGGTGATTATTGAATATATGAATCGATAAAGCAGATATTGCTAATGGAATAATCCAATGATTTTTTTTCATGTAATGTACCTCCTAATAATAACAATTTCTTTATGTTTATTATGACGTAAAATTCATGAAATTACAACTATAGAATTTACGCAGTAGATATAAATGTAGTTTTATAGGTAGGTTGTCCTAGTAGGAAATACTTGTATACACTAGGTATTTAATGCTATAATTAAGTATATTTGACAAAGGATGTAAATCTATGGAAAAGGCTAGGAATCTTAAAGAAAATAAACGGCTTGACGAGATTATTGACTCTACAATTATTTCCATCCAGCAAAGTAGTACAGAGATTAAGGAAATAAGTCACTTTGCAAAAAAGGAGTACCAAGAACTTGAAGACGAATTTTTGAAACTTCGAATTGAAGCGAGTGAATTAATTGATCGTGTTGAGAAGTTGGATCGTGAATATCGAATTAGTAAATCAAAGTTAATTATTGTTAATAAAAATTATGATAATTATTCAGAAGAAGAAATGAAAAGGATTTATGATAAAACAGATCATTTACGGGTTCAATTAGTTCTTGAGCGAGAGCGAGAGATGAATATTGTTAAACGGCGTAATGAATTAGAATTACATTTGAAATCTGTAAGAAATATTGTCGATAAAGCAGATAAAGTATCTAATGATTTTGAGTTGGTTCATAATATGTTACATGGCAATTTAAAAGATTTAACAGAGCATATTGGTCAGTTCAAAAGTGAACGATTATTGGGTTATCGAATTATTCATGCTCAGGAAGAAGAACGACAACGAATTGCACGAGAGTTACATGATGGTCCGGCACAAAGCTTGAGTAATATTAGTTTTAAAGCTGAGATATGTTTAAAGCTTGTCGACAAGGATATTGCTAAAGCTAAGCTTGAATTGCAGACATTGAAAGGTCGTATTCATGAAACAATTGAGGAAACGCGTGAATTAATCTATAATTTAAGACCAATGTCAATTGATGATTTAGGATTAGTTCCGACATTAGAAAGATATATTGATCAAGTTGAGTCTGTTAATGACTTTTCTATACAATTAAATATTGAATATCAAGATGGTTTAAAAATAGAAAATATTCCTAAAATCAATTCATTGACATTATTTAGAATTGTGCAGGAGTCATTAAATAATATTCAAAAGTATGCGGATGCAGACGAAATAATCATAAACCTAATATTAAACAATCAATATACAGAGATAAGCATTGATGATAACGGATGTGGGTTTGATGTAGCACAGATTAAAACGGATTCCTTAGCACATACAGGGCTGGGAGTTTCAATTATGAGAGAGAGAGTGAATTTATTGGCAGGACAGTTTGACCTTTCTTCAAAGTTAGGTCAAGGAACGCGTGTATTTGCAAGATTGCCGATAAACAGGGAGAGAAGTTAGGAGGAGTTATAGTGGATAAAATTAGAGTTTTGATTGCAGATGATCATTCAATGGTTCGCGAGGGATTGAAACAATTGATTGAGTTAGAGGATGATATTGAAGTCGTGGCTCAAGCAGGAGATGGAAAAGAAACCATTAAAAAAATATTTGAGTTTGAACCGGATATTGTACTTTTGGATATTAACATGCCAATTATGAATGGTCTAGAAGTATTAGAAGAACTAAAGAAAATGAAAAAAGAAGTTGACGTTTTATTACTAACTATTCACAATGAAGTGGAGTACTTATATAGAGCTGTTGAAATAGGTGTTGAAGGATATGTGTTGAAGGACTCTGAATCTGATGTTCTTATAAAAGCAATTCGTTCGATACATAGTGGAGAATCTTATATTCAGCCCAATATGGCATCTTTATTATTTAAGAAGATTAACGGTGAATTAGATTATCAAGTTCGTCATCATAAATTGACACGAAGAGAAACAGAAGTTCTAAAATTAATTACTTTAGGTTCACTTAATAAAGAAATCGCAGATGAATTATGCATAAGTGAGAAAACAGTAAAAAATCATGTTTCGAATATTTTTAAAAAAATTGAAGTGTCTGATCGCACTCAAGCTGCTGTTTATGCAATTAAAAATAATATTGTTAATATCTATTAATGTTTCACGTGAAACATTAATAGATGAAGGTGGCAATAAATGAAAAACAGCCTTTCAAACAGACATAAAAACAACAGTAATGTTTCACGTGAAACATTACTGTTGTTTTTATATCTAGAGAAGTATGGATTCATGTGAAAAGGATAGAAGTAAGAGCTTACTTGTGATATAATAGTTTTTAGTATAAAGTCAGGAGGATAGTATCAAATGGGAAGAGTTATATCAATAGTAAATCAAAAAGGCGGAGTAGGAAAAACAACGACGACAATTAATCTATCAGCCGCTTTAGCGGAAGCAGGGAAAAAAGTATTAACGATTGATATTGATCCTCAAGGAAATACAACAAGAGGTTTAGGTATTAATAAAGAAACCTTAGAAACAACAGTTTATGAAATGCTTCTAAAAGAAAAAAAAATAGAAGAAATTATTTTAAAAGATGTTTTTGAAAATCTTGATCTTGTACCTTCCGATGTGGATTTAGCTGGAGCTGAGGTTGAACTCATTGGTGTCAAAGAAAGCAATTACATATTAAATTATGAAGTGAATAAAATAAAGCATCGATATGATTTTATTATTATTGATTGTCCCCCATCCTTAAGTATATTAACGGTAAATGCACTTTGTGCATCGGACTCTATACTCGTCCCGATTCAATGTGAATATTTTGCATTAGAAGGCTTATCGCAACTCATGTATACAATCAATTTGGTTCAGAAACGCTTAAATCCAAATCTTGAAATCGAAGGTGTTGTTTTTACCATGTATGATGCAAGGACAAACTTATCCTTGCAAGTTGTGGAAGAAGTAAAACATGAGTTGAGACATACAAATATATATAAAACGATTATTCCGCGTAATGTACGACTAGCAGAATCGCCAAGTTTTGGGCTTCCGATTACAATGTATGATCCCAATTCAAAAGGGGCAGTAAGCTATCGACAATTGGCAGAAGAAGTAATAGAAAGAGAGGCTTAACATGGCAAGAAAAAGAGGCTTAGGCCAAGGTTTATCTGCATTAATTACGGATGATTTGGAAGAAGAAATTTCTTCAGAAAATAAAAGAAATATATCTAAAGTGAAGATTACGCAAATTGAACCAAATCCAAATCAACCACGGAATCAATTTGATGAAGATGGATTACATGAATTAGCAGAATCAATTAAACGATTCGGAGTATTGCAACCCCTTGTTGTCATAAAAAAAGATAAGTTTTATGAAATTATTGCAGGGGAACGCCGTTGGCGTGCTGCAAAAATGGCAAAATTAAAAGAAATACCCATTATAATAAAGGAATTTACAGAAGAAGAAATTGTTGAAGTTGCATTAATTGAAAATATACAACGTGAAAATCTAAATCCAATTGAAGAAGCAATGGCCTATCATCGTTTAATCCATGAGTATAAACTAAAACAAGATGAAATCGCAGAAAAAGTTTCAAAATCAAGATCAGCAATTGCAAATGCACTCCGCTTACTTCAACTCGACGAAAGAGTAAGACAAATGCTCATTGATGAAAAGCTTTCAACCGGCCATGCAAGGGCGCTTCTCGGGGTAAAAGATTTAGAAAAGCAATATGAAGTGGCCTTACAAGTCTTTGATCATGAGCTAAATGTAAGAGATACTGAACGATTGATTAAAAAACTATTAAAGCCAGAGACTAAGGATGAACACAAAAAGAAAAAAGATTATATGGATCCTATCATGGCGTCTTTAGAAAAAAATATTGAAGAGATTTTAGGAACGAAGGTAAACATTCAAAACAAAAAGAATAAAGGTAAAATAGAAATTGAATACTATTCAAATCAAGAATTAGAGAGAATCATTGACTTATTTGAGAAAATTAAGTAGATGAAATTTACTATATCAACAAAGGGGGATAAGAATGAATGAGATAATTGTCTTTTTTGAAAACATGCAGGTAGAGATATTAATGATTATAACGGGTATAACCCTTGTACTTTTTATTCTACTTTTTATTACAATGATTAATTTGTCAGTATTTAGAAATAAATATAAGAAACTAAATAAAGGTAAAGCGATTCAGTCCTATGAAGAGCATATTATAAAAAATAAGTCAGATATAGAATATTTAAAACAACATCAATCTGAATTATTTAATCATATTGATAAGATATATGACCAAGCAAAAGATGCATATACAAAAGTTCGCTTGCATCGCTATAACGCATTTGAACGACAAGGTGGAGAGATGAGTTTTGTTTTAGTTATGTTGAATCAGCATAATAATGGCGTGATTCTTCATAATCTTCACAACAGTGAGTATTCATATTTATATTCAAAAAATGTGACCAATGGAATGACAAAAGAAAAATTGACAGAAGAAGAAAAAGAAGTTTTACTGAAAGCTATGAATGATAAGTAGCAAAGCACCTATTTTAGGAGGACCTTATGTATAAGATGTTAGTATTAGATTTTGATGACACATTACTTAAAGATGATTTATCGATAAGTTCTGAAAATATTAAAGCCATTCAAAAAGCAAAAGATCAAGGGATTATCATTTTATTTTGTTCAGGGCGAAGTGATGAATCAATGTTTCATTTTATAGAGGAACTAGATATACATGATGCTGATGAATATTTTGTTTCTTACAATGGAGCAAAAATAGATACGATAGATCGACAAAATATTTTTCATAAAAAAATTGAGCAACCACTTCTTAATAAAATTGTTAAAATTGGCAAAGAACATGATGTAACAGTACAACTATACAATGGTAGTAAAATGATTGTCGAAGAAATCAATGAGACAGTAAAAAAGTATGTCGAATTAACCCAAAGTGAACCGATTGTTGAAGAAAATATTGAAGACTTAGAGTATTCAACAAAGATTCTTTTGAATTCAACGAATCGTGAGCTTTTAGAAGAGTTAAAGGTAATTATTGAGAATAAATATCAAAACCAAGCCAATGTATTTTTTTCTAAACCGAATTATCTAGAAATACTTCATAAAGATGCGAATAAAGGATTAGCTGTAAAATATTTAGCCGAAAAACTTGGAATTGCTTCAGAAGAAATCATTGCTGTTGGCGATAGTTTTAATGACATATTTATGATTGAGTATGCAGGGTTAGGGGTTGCAGTAGCTAATGGAAGAGAAGAAGTGAAAGCAATCGCAAACTATGTTACAGAAAAAGATAATAATAACCATGCTGTTTGTGAAGTTATTGAAAAGTTCATACTCAAATAAAAACACCGTATGATCCAAGATAATGACTTGAGATTATACGGTGTTCTGATGGGTTTTTAAATTAAATCGAGTGCACGAATGATTTTTTCAACATCCTTATTAACAACAGTGTATTGAATCTCTAATCCGTTTCGTTCGCCCTTTATTAAGCCGGCAGCTTTTAGTTTTGATAAATGTTGAGAAACAGTTGATTGAGGAATATTAAGACATGATTGCATATAGGTCACATTACATCCGGCATTTTCTTTTTCTAGAATGCCGATAAGTATACATAATCTAGCAGGATGTCCTAAAAGTTTTAAAAGCTCAGATGAACGTTCAAAATCTCTGATTTGCATGGTTTCACCTCGTAATTTATATTTGAATATTACAATATCCCGTTATTGTTATTGTACACTAATCTTAAAAACTTGTAAAGATATTTCCGAAAGAAAGGGGTTTTATGGATAAAATTTCTAAACCGCAACGAACAAGAGAAATTATCGAAAATTATCAATTTACATTAAAGAAAAAATTTGGACAAAATTTCCTAATAAATCAAAATATATTGGATGATATTATAAAAGGAGCCAACCTTGCGCCAGAGGATATTGTCATAGAGATTGGTCCGGGAATTGGAAGTTTGACACAATATATTGCAGAGCAGGTCGATGAAGTGTTAGCAATAGAGATTGACAAAACACTGATACCGATTTTGGAGGATACCTTATCAGAGTATGATAATATACGTATACTTAATGAAGATATATTGAAAGTTGACTTGAAGGGGCTCCTTGAGAGTGATTATAAAAACCGTAGTGTCAAAATTGTAGCAAACCTTCCTTATTATATTACGACACCGATTATTATGAAAATATTTGAAGAGCATGTACCCATTGATTCTATTACTATTATGATTCAAGAAGAAGTTGCTGATCGTATGCAGGCAAAACCTTCAACAAAAGAGTATGGGGCCCTTTCTTTGGCTGTTCAATACTATTCTTATCCGAAAGTAATTGTAAAAGTACCACCGAGTTGTTTTGTTCCACAGCCAAAAGTTGGATCATCTGTTATTCGTTTAGAGCTTACGGATCATTATAAAAATCAAACAGAAGATGATCGTTTTTTATTTCAACTTATACGAGGAGCTTTCCAACAGCGCAGAAAAACACTTGTAAACACATTGGCACATCAACCTAATATTCATCTGACAAAAGAAGAAATTCGAGAGGCATTAGCTAAAATAGACCTTTCTGAAAAAATACGCGGAGAAGCACTTTCACTACAAGAATTTATTGAATTGACAAAAGTTTTAAAAAAAAGGGGATAAAAAGAAAAGTTTAATATTTTCGTAATACATTATTCATGGTAATGTCATACAGACTTGTTATTATAATATTGTAAAACTATCCCCCCTTTTATTTTGATAGATATAATTGCTTAGTCCTACTTTCGAAGTAGGACTATTTTTTTTTAGTTGATTTGATTAACTTGAATCGAACCTAGATCAGAGTAAAAGGTGTAGTTACTTTCATCACGAGATTCTATACGAGCAAAGTCAGACTTTACGGAGCCAAGATCTGTATCTGCGTAGATTAAGGTGTCCGATGGAAGATTCAAGTGTGCATCGATTGAACCCAAATCTGCCTTGATATCAAGTGCTTCTATAGCGTCAAAAGTGACATTAATATCTCCAAGGTTATTACGAACCTCAACATTCTTAATAGAGGATGTCGAATGAAGATCTATTGAACCAAGATCACAAAAGACACCAAGGTAGTCCATATCATGATTAATTGAGATATCGATATCACCTAAATCAGTAATAAGAATAAGTTTATCCGTATTTTGGTAAATATTTTCATTGCTTATTCGTGTAGTATCTGAATCAAGTTTTATTTCCTCAAAGTGATAATCGGTAGGAACATGGATTTTAATTATTCCTTCATAATGTTTAGTCATAATTAGATTACGTACAGATAAAGATGTGGTGACAGATAATTGATTGTTTTTTAATTGCGTATGGAATTTTGTACGATAACGATCCGTATCAGGTCGATCACGGGAATACTCTATAAGGATATTGTCCCGATCTTCTTCAATAAATTGAACATCTTCAACAGCTGTCGAAATAAATAGTTGGTCAACAAAGTCAAAGGTTTGACTTTCATTTAATGATATTGTTTCATAATCATTACTCCGATGGTTGGAAGAGAGGATACCAGGAAAAAAATCAATGTCCCAATGATCGGTATAGTTAATCGATGTACTTTCAGTAAATATATTTTCAATGGATAGCCCATTTCGTTCAATGTAGGAAAAAGCCACAACAACACTTAGTAATGTCATTAGAAAGAAAAATCCCATAAGATATCCCATTGTTCTATGAAAAGATTTCATAATTAATACCCCCTAATTACTTTAATATTCCATTTTGCATATCGATAGCTTAAGATTCCCAAAAATCTACCAATATAAATAGTTAATAAGCTCAGTAGTCCTCCTAGTCCCAATAAGAAAAAGCCTGTCGAGAAAAGAAGTACCGGATGTGACATAACGATTAAGGGTATCGATATAAACGAAATAGGGAAAGCCAATATACCACTAAGTACAATGAGTATTCCGGATATAGCCAGTGCAATACCGGAAATAAAAAAACCTAAAATGATCCCCCATGTACCAACAAAAGGGCCCAAAACAATAATTGTGTTAAATAGTAATAAAGCAATAATGATAAGAATCATTGTAATAGGTTGATTAGGTGTTGTGCGTTGAGCAACCGGTTCAGGTGTTTTATATATACGTTGTGGTTCTTTAACTAAACTTGTGCTTTTTGGAAGACCGAGTTCATCAATAACTTCTGAAATAGGACGGCCCGCTTCTTCGGCTTGGTCAAATTTTGCCTCTGCATCCTTCATTACGTGAGAACGTTCTTCGGCCGTTAAGGCGGATAATGATTGATTGAGTTCATGAAGATAGGTGTATTTATCCATAACAAAGCTCCTTTCGCTTTTATATTCTAAGAATACCAACAATTACTTTGTAAAAAAAGAGAATCATCTTAGAATTCCATTAAAAAATTGATTGCTATCACAAAAACAGTTATAATAGACACTGGTGAGTCAAACATGACAATTGAATTTAAGAAAGGATTTTATTCCCCTATGCAGAAAAAAAGAAATATTTTTGGATATTTACTTTTGCTTTTTACCCTTATTCCTTTTATAGAATTGTTCTTGTTGCTTCAGATTGCTGAAAGAACAAGTGCTACATTTACATTTATATTAATTATTCTAACAGGAATTGTCGGCGCATATTTTGCAAAAGTTCAAGGACGATTAGTTATTTTTAATATTCGCCAAGCACTTAATCAAGGAATTATGCCAAAGGAAGAGTTGGTTAACGGATTATGCGTATTAATAGGTGGAGCTTTTTTGCTTACTCCGGGTATTTTAACAGATATTGCAGGGTTTACGCTACTTATTCCTTATACACGTAATTTTTATAAAAAAATTGTAAAAAACAAATTTGAAAAGATGATTCGAGGCGGAGGTTATTAATGCTTAAAGCAGTGATATTTGATATGGATGGACTACTTATAGACAGTGAAGCAATGACATTTAAGGGGTATAAGAAATTATGCAGTGATCACAGTTACAACCTAGAGGATGAATTTTACTTTCAATTTTTAGGTACCAATATTGATTATATGCGAGACGGTTTTCATGCGAATTACGGTCAGAATTTTCCTTTTGACCAAATACTTGAAGAGGTTCATAGTTATATAGAAGAAATCTTTCAAAATGAGGGTGTTCCCTTAAAAGCCGGGGCAATGAATTTACTCAATTTTCTAAAAGAAAAATCTATAAAAATTGGATTAGCCACGTCCAGTGCAAGACATCGAGTCGATAAAATTCTAACAAAAGCTGAGATTACATCCTATTTTGATACAAGCGTATGTGGCGATGAAATAACTCATAGTAAGCCAAATCCTGAGATTTTTTTGACGGCTTGCCAAAAACTTGGTGTTAAACCTGAAGAAGCTATTGTGTTGGAAGACTCAGAAAATGGAATTATCGGAGCATCGGATGGAAAGATTCAATGTATTCATGTACCTGATCTAAAAGATTCATCAGATATTATAAAAAAGAGAGCAACATATATTGCCAAAGATTTAAATGAAGTTATACACTATATAAAAACACATTAGAATAAAGTTTGAGGAGAGTAGAGCGATGAAGAATTTTTTAAAAGCATGTGGGTTTACAGCATTAATAGCTTTCGTGTACTTGGTTGCCAGTGGATTTGTCGGGGTTGCTGTTGTCGTTGTGGTCTTATTCACAAAACAAGGCTTGTTCAATTCGGAAGTCATGGCCAACGAAACTGAGTTTATGGAGACAATTTTACAATTAGTAGGTCAATTTGCAATTCCAACGGTTATTGCTGTAAATACATTGACCTTATTAGGAATTATATTGATATTTGTTGGACGAAAAGAATCATTTAAAACATATATTAATTTTTCGCCAATCAAATGGAAAAATGCCATAACACTTTTTACTTTTGGAATTTTCTTAAACATTTTGACGGTAGGTATATTAACCGTGGTTAGTGAAGTGTTTCCCATAAGTGAGCAAATGGAGTACTATTCAGAACTTATGGAACCCCTGATGATGGGAAATCCAATATTGATTTTTATTGCAATCGTAATAAGTGCGCCATTATTTGAAGAAATTGCTCTACGGGGTGTTATCTTTAATGACTTTAAAAAAGCAGTACCCGTTTGGGTGGCCTTAATTATACAGGCAGCCTTATTTGGACTCATGCATTTAAATATTATTCAAGGAACTTATGCATTTATTTTAGGACTAATCTTAGGTATTATTTACCACTACTATCAATCGATATGGATGCCAATCCTAGTACATCTATCGTTTAATCTGACATCAACACTAATGAATTATGTGGTAAGTGAAGATGCAAATGTAACGTTCATATTTATACTTGTTGGGGGCATAGGAAGCATGATAACGGCCTTCATTGCAAAACAACTTTATCGATCACCCCTTGACAATTTATAAAAAAACACATATACTTTGATTATCAAAGCATTTAGTTTGATAATCAAAGTATATCAGGAGGCACCTATGTATCATGGAAAAATAGTTGGAACAGGAAGTTTTTTGCCTGATTTTATTGTGACCAATGATGATTTAGCCAAGGTGGTTGAAACTTCAGATGATTGGATTTATACGCGAACCGGCATAAAAGAACGTCGAATTGCTAAAGATTATGGCGTAAGTGATATGGCAGCACAAGCAGCAAAAAATGCCTTAGATCAAAGCGGTGTTAAACCGGAAGAGATTGATCTTATTATCACAGCAACGGTGAGTTCAGAATATTCGATGCCGTCAGTAGCATGTATGGTTCAAGGTAAAATCGGAGCCAAGAATGCGTTTGCGTTTGACTTGCAAGCAGCATGTTCAGGGTTTGTCTATGGACTAGATGTTATCGAACAATTCATAAAAACAGGAAAAGTAAAAAAAGCTTTACTCATCGGTGTTGAAAAATTAAGCCAAGTGCTTAATTGGGAAGACCGTTCAACATGTGTACTCTTCGGAGATGGAGCGGGTGCCGTTATTATTGAAGCAACAAAAGAGGTATATGGAGTCATTGATGTATTGAATAAGTCAATCGGAACTGATTGGGATGTTTTAACATCAAAGATTAAACATAATGACACACCGTATTATAAGCAAGGCGAAGACAACTATTTGAAAATGGATGGACAGCAGGTGTTTCAATTTGCTTGTAAGAAAGTTCCTGAAATTTTCGAAGAATTACTTACCAATAACGGATTAGAGACAATTGATGTTGACCTTTTTGTACTTCATCAAGCCAATAGTCGAATTATTGAACGCGTAGCAAAAAAAATGGGGCAACCCATAGATAAATTTTACATGAATATTGAAAAATGCGGCAACACATCAGCGGCAACTATTCCAATTGCATTAGATGAACTCAATGGAAAGGGAGAACTAAGCGGAAAAACCGTTGGTATCTCAGGATTTGGTGCAGGACTGACTTATGGAGCAGCTTTCATTCAATTTCAATAAAAAAAATTTTTAGGAGGAAAAAATCATGGAATTTTCAAAATTACAAGAAATTATTGTCGAAGAACTAGGTGTAGAGACAGAGGAAGTAACATTAGAGGCAACATTTGCAGATGACTTAGGGGCAGACTCATTGGACTTATTCGAACTCGTTATGTCAATTGAAGATACATTTGGTGTATCTATTCCAAACGAAGAATTAGCCAACATTAAAACCGTTAAAGATGCTGTTGATTACATTGAAGCAAACGACAAGTAATCACCAAATCGTTTAAGTAACTAATTACTAGGAGGAATCATGAAAAAGATTGCATTTATTTTTCCCGGACAAGGGGCTCAGCATACAGGAATGGGAATGGATCTACTTGACCAATCACAAGAAGCAAAAAAATGTTTTGAAGTTGCAAATAGTTTATTGGATTTTGACTTATACGACTTATGCTCAAATGAAAAAGCACCAATCGATCAAACGGCATATACGCAACCTGCCTTAGTCGCTGTATCTATTTGTCTTCTCAATGAATTAAAACGCTTAGTAGACATTGTACCTGACTATGTAGCTGGCTTAAGCCTTGGTGAATACAGTGCTCTTGTTGCAGCAGACATACTATCCTATGAAGATGCGATTCAGCTGGTTCGTAAGCGCGGCTTATATATGGAAGAAGTCGGTCGTATGACTCAAGGCGGGATGGCAGCTGTTATGAAAGGTGATCAAAACCTTATCGAACAAGAGTGTGCGAATGATCCCGGCGTCGTTGGTATTGCCAACTACAATAGTCCGGTTCAAGTGGTTATATCCGGAGAAAAAGATGCAGTAGAGCGCGTTTCATCACAATTAGCAGAGAAAAAAATGCGTGTGATTCCTCTAAAAGTTAGTGGCGCCTTCCATTCACCCCTTATGGAACCGGCGGCTCAAAAGTTTGAAAAAGAACTCGTACATGTTAACTTAAAATCCGGAAAAATACCCTATATAACAAATGTAACCGGAGAGGTCATTACAGATATTAGTGAGACAAAAACCTTATTGGTTGAACAATTAAAGGGTGCGGTACTTTGGGAAAAATCCGTTCGCACAATGATTGATGAGGGTGTAGATACCTTTGTTGAAATCGGACCGGGCAATACATTAGCCGGTCTTGTAAAGAAAATCGATCGAAGTGTTAAGGTATTAAATCTGAATTCATATGAAGCGTTAAAAACGATTGTAAATGAATTAGAGGGAGCGTAAAAAATGGATAAGAAAGTAGTACTTATAACAGGTGGTAGCCGAGGCATCGGAAAAGCAATAGCATTGACGCTAGGAAAATCGGACTATCATGTCATTATAAATTATCGAAGCCGTGAAGATGAAGCAGTGAAGGTTTTAGAAGAAATTATTGCAGGTGGTGGTAGCGGAAGTATCTACCAAAGTGATATTAGCAATTATAATGAAACGGAAAAAATGATGACAGACATCATCAAAGAATACGGCGGTATTGATGTTTTAGTAAATAATGCAGGCATTACAAAAGACCAATTAATGTTACGTATGTCGGAAGAAGATTTTTCCAGTGTCATCGACATCAATCTAAAAGGTGCATTTAATTGTGTTAAACATGTAACGCGCTCCATGTTTAAAAAACGATCGGGTTGCATTATTAATATTAGTTCCGTGATTGGACTTGTGGGAAATGCAGGCCAAGTTAATTATGCCGCATCAAAAGCAGGAATTATCGGTATGACAAAAGCGCTGGCCAAAGAGTATGCAGCAAGAAACATACGAGTCAATGCGATTGCACCGGGATTTATAGATACAGAAATGACAGATGTATTATCAGAAGAAATCAAAGAAGACATTTTGGATAAAATTCCTTTACATACATTAGGACGTCCGGAAGATATCGCTAATATGGTAAACTTCTTGGCATCCGATCAAGCAAAGTATATTACAGGACAAGTAATCGCCGTTGACGGCGGAATGACAATGTAAGGAGCTAATATATGAGAAGAGTAGTTGTTACAGGTTTAGGTGCCATAACACCCATTGGATTAGATGTGGAAAGCTATTGGAATAATTTAAAACAAGGTGTTATCGGTATTGGGCCGATTACGCATTTTGATACATCAGAATATACAGTAAAGCTGGCAGGTGAAGTCAAAGATTTTGATCCGAAAAATTATATGGATCGTAAAAACGCTAGAAAATATGATAGATTTTCTCAATTTGCAATTGCAGCTGCAAAGGAAGCATTAAAAAATTCAGGATTAGATTTAGAACAAGAAGACTTATATCGCGTTGGCGTTATTGTAGCGTCCGGGATTGGTGGACTTGGGACGATGGAATTAGAAGAACAAAAGCTTATTGAAAAAGGGCCTTCTCGAGTATCACCATCACTCATTCCAAAGATTATTACCAATATGGCTGCTGGAAATATTGCCATAGAGATTGGTGTCAAAGGTGTCAATACAAATATTGTAACCGCTTGTGCAAGCGCAAGCCATTCCATTGGAGAAGCTTTTAGAAATATTAAATACGGCATTTCTGATGCTATCTTTTGTGGTGGTGCAGAAAGCTCGATTGTACCATTAGGTATCGCCGGATTTGCCAATATGACGGCCTTATCGACGAACGAAGACCCGAACTTTGCATCAAGACCCTTTGATAAGGACCGGGATGGATTTGTCATGGGTGAAGGTGCCGGTGTTTTACTTCTTGAAGAATATGAGCATGCAAAAGCACGTGGGGCCAATATTTTAGCAGAAATTGTCGGATATGGGGCAACCTGTGATGCTTATCACTTAACGAGTCCGGACCCTGAAGGAACTGGCGCCGGAAAAGCTATGGAATTTGCCCTTGCTGAAGCCGGAGTAGGACCGGAACAAGTCCAGTATATCAATGCACATGGAACGAGCACACCTTATAATGATCACTTTGAAACCTTGGCAATTAAACGTGCCTTTGGCGAGCATGCATATAAATTAAAAGTTAATTCAACAAAATCCATGACCGGACATTTATTGGGAGCTGCGGGTGGCGTTGAAGCGGTTGCAACGGTAAAAACATTGATGGATCAATTTATTCACCCGACCATGGGCTATCAGACGCCGGATGAAAATTGTGACTTAGATTATGTACCCAATCAAGGGGTTTCAACGAATGTTGAGTATGCTATCAGCAACTCATTAGGTTTTGGTGGTCATAATGCAAGTCTTCTATTTAAACGTATCTAGTTTATATAGAAAGAGACGAAGGAGGTAGTTAAGATGAATACAAAAGAAGTATTAGATATGATACAAACGCTAAAAGAAACAGGATACAAACATATAGATGTGGCTCATGAAGGTTCACATATTATTTTATCCAATTCAGAATATATAGGTCAAAGCGGTCATCAAGTGGCGCAAGCGCCTATGCATCAAGCCCCAACGCCTCAAGTGCAAAGTCTTCAAGTGGAGACATCAAACCAGAGCGATAGCGAGGATGAAGACAAAGAGCAAGCTGTAGCAGTAAAGGGTGGCCATATTGTAGAGTCTCCCATTGTCGGAACCTATTATAACGCGCCCAGCCCGGATGCAGATCCCTATATAACCGTCGGAAGTAAGGTAAAAAAAGGCGATGTCTTATGCATCATAGAAGCGATGAAATTAATGAATGAAATCGAAGCGGATCAAGATGGAGAAATAGCAGAAATACTTGTTGAAAACGAACAAGGCGTTGAATATAGTCAACCCTTATTTCGCATCGTTTAGGAGGATATATGTTAGATATTAATGAGATTAAAAAAATAATTCCTCATAGAGAACCCTTTTTATTGATTGATCGTATTGATGAGATGGAACCTGGAGTCAGTGCCAAAGGAATAAAGTGTGTAACGTATAATGAATATTTTTTCCGGGGACACTTTCCGCAAGAACCCGTTATGCCAGGGGTCCTTATTGTTGAAGCATTGGCACAAACAGGCGCAGTCAGTATATTATCTCTAGAAGAAAATAAGGGAAAAGTTGCCTATTTTGGTGGACTCAATAAAGTGAAATTTAAGAAAAAGGTCGTGCCAGGGGATGTCCTGACACTCGACGTTGAAATCGTACGCCGAAAAGGACCTGTTGGTATAGGAAACGGAATTGCAAAAGTTGGAGACGACATAGCGGTGACTTGTGAATTGACATTTTTTATAGGGTAGGTGATTGAATGTTTCATAAAATACTTATTGCAAATCGTGGAGAAATAGCCGTACGCATCATTCGTGCCTGTAGAGAACTCGGAATTCGTACAGTGGCTGTCTATTCCACAGCAGATCGCGAGGCATTACACACACTATTAGCCGATGAATCCGTTTGTATCGGTCCGGCCAAAGCGACAGAGAGTTATTTAGATATTAAGCGTATTATAAGTGCGGCAGTGATTACAGGGGCCAATGCCATTCATCCGGGCTTTGGGTTCTTATCCGAAAATCCAAAGTTTGCAAAAGTTTGTGAAGAATCAAACATAAAACTCATCGGACCGTCATCAGAGATGATGTCGCTCATGGGTAATAAAGCAAAAGCGAGAGAAACGATGATCAATGCAAAAGTACCTGTTGTTCCCGGAACAGAAGGTATAATTACCTTAGCTGACGAGGCATATGACTTAGCCGACTCTATCGGTTTTCCTTTAATTATCAAAGCAGCCAATGGTGGTGGAGGTAAAGGAATGCGCGTTGCAGAACGCAAAGAAGAAGTTCGTAAGATGTTTTCTCTTGCCCAAAAAGAAGCAGTTGCCTCCTTTAGTGATAATGGAATGTACATGGAGCGCTATGTGGTGAATCCAAAACATATTGAATTTCAAATTCTAGCAGATGAGCACGGAAATGTTATACATCTAGGTGAACGGGACTGTTCTGTACAGCGTCGACACCAAAAGATTGTTGAAGAGGCGCCGTCAAAAGCACTTACGGATAAATTAAGAAAAAAAATGGGTGATGTGGCAGTTCGTGCGGCTAAGGCTATTAACTATACGAATGCAGGAACAGTAGAATTTTTATTGAATGATCAAGGTGAGTTCTTTTTTATGGAAATGAACACACGAATTCAAGTGGAACATCCCATAACTGAGATGGTTACCGGAGTCGATCTTATAAAAAAACAAATCGAAATTGCAGCAGGCTTACCTTTGAATTTATCCCAAAAAGATATTAAACTTCACGGACATTCGATTGAATGTCGAATTAATGCGGAAGATACCAGCAAAGATTTTAGACCATCACCTGGAACCATTACCAATTTAATCATGCCCGGAGGTAAAGGAATACGTATTGATGGAGCAATTTATAACGGCTATACTATTGCACCCTATTACGACTCAATGTTAGCGAAACTTATTGTTCATGGGGATACCCGTGAAGAGGCGCTTGCAAAGATGAAAAGTGCATTAGGTGAATTCATCATTGAAGGTGTAACGACAAATATCGATTTTCACTATGAAATTCTAGAAAATCCATCCTTTGTTACCGGAGACTATGATACAAGCCTAATTGAAAAAATGAAAGTGTGATTTAGATGAAGCCATTGTTTAAAAAGACAAAATATATACAAATGCATACATCCACAACGGTCATCCATAAAGCAGAACCGAATGTACCATCCGGTTCATGGATCAAATGTCCGACATGTAATGAAATCGTATATAAAGATGATTATAAAGCCAATGCGTATATATGTCCAAAGTGTCAAAAACACTTCCGTATGAGCGCGTCACAGCGTCTAAAGATGATATTAGATGACCATAGCTTTATCAATCTCTTTCATGAGCAAAAAACAGAAAATGTGCTGAATTTTAAAGGCTATGATCACAAAATCCAAGGTCTTATTGAAAAAACCGGGATTGATGAAGCTGTATTAACAGGGACCGGAACGATTTATGGAATCAAAGTAGCGATTGGTGTGATGGATAGTCGGTTTTTAATGGGGAGTATGGGGCATGTTGTCGGAGAGAAAATCACCCAATTGACGGAACTAGCAACAAAAGAAAGCTTGCCACTGATTCTTTTTACGGCATCCGGAGGCGCTAGAATGCAAGAAGGAATTATTTCCCTCATGCAGATGGCAAAAACATCGGCTGCCATTAAACGTCATCATGATCAGGGCGGACTATATATTACAGTGCTTACGGATCCAACCTCCGGAGGCGTAACAGCCAGCTTTGCCATGCTTGGAGATATTATTTTATCAGAACCGGGTGCATTTATAGGATTTGCAGGACCACGTGTTATTCGTGATACAATCCGTCAAGAACTTCCGGAAGGCTTTCAAACGGCTGAATTTTTATTGGCACATGGCTTTGTAGATGCCATTGTAAAGCGAAAAGAATTACGTGATACCTTAAATCAATTATTAATCATGCACAACTATCAAGCAGATGAAAACATACCTATGGAAGAAGAGAGGTGTTCAGATGAAAGCTTGGGATAGAGTACTCAAAGCACGACGGGCAGATCGACCCACGGCGCAAAAATACATCGAAGCTTTTACGGAAAACTTCATGGAATTTCATGGTGACAGATATTTTAGCGATGACGCAGCGATTATAGGCGGAGTAGGACTTATTGAAGGAATGCCGGTGACAATGATCGGTCAAGAAAAAGGGTCTAAAACGAAAGATAAAGTCAAGCGAAATTTTGGCATGCCTAATCCTGACGGATATCGAAAAGCATTACGACTGATGAAGCAGGCCGAAAAATTCAATCGCCCCATTGTTTGTTTTGTAGATACATCCGGAGCCTTTTGTGGGCTCGAAGCTGAAGAACGTGGCCAAGGTGAAGCCATTGCAAGAAATCTATTCGAGATGAGTAACCTTCGTGTTCCGATTATATCCATTATCATCGGTGAAGGTGGAAGTGGTGGTGCTTTGGCATTAGCAGTGTCAGATGAAGTGTGGATGTTTGAAAATGCCATCTATTCCATTCTATCACCGGAAGGTTTTGCTTCGATTTTATATAAAGATGGTTCCTTAGCACCTAAAGTTGCGGAAGATATGAAGATTACAGCAGAGGAGCTCAAAAACCTGAACGTCATTGACTCGGTCATTCAAGAACCTTATGACGGTGCCCATGAAAGTTTTGAGCTGATCGTTGAACTCCTTAAGGATAAGTTAGTATATTCATTAAAAGAATTAATGCAGTTACCGAAAGATACGCTGGTAGAAAAGCGCTACCAACGATATCGTAAATTCTAAAAATCATCGTATGCTTATGGTTAATGTATCAGAAGCCATGTGAATGCGTAACCGATAAAGGTCGTGATCCCATGATTTTTGTAAACGAGGATCAAGAATAGCAAGCGGCTCCACGTCGATAGAGTGAATACTTCCGTCTAGATGAATGTGGACCCAATCCTCTAAAAAAATATCATTACCCTCAACCTTGGGTTCAATATAGGTAATTAAGTTTGAAACAAAATCAAAGCTGTCGGATGTGTCTCCACATTCAAGATGGTCTTTGATTTTTATTTTTTCACCCTTATATAAGGTCACTTCTCGATAAAAGGCAGATAGTGAAGTCATATAAGTATAGGCATGGGCTAGGTTCATATATATTGACGGCGCCTCTAAATCAAGTTGGTAATGTACCTCAGTCGCCTTATAGTCTTTTCCGGCAAGCTGCATTTTTCCGTTTAAGGTGGGAAGATTATGATAGTCGGATTGCATTGTCCATATAGAATAACGATCCTTTGAGAAGGTCTTAGCTGTGTAAGATTCGACACCGATATCAACAAAAACAGGCAAACCATGTTTATAAAGAGTGAAACTTCCGGTGTCATTATGGTTATGATTATCATCATTATCGCCGGATTTGACAGCAAGAGTGAACGTATTGTCACGGACAACCATAAGGCCGACGCTTTCATAGTAAATATCGGGCGGCATTGTTAAATCATGTGAAGGATAGTTCACAATCGTATCATAATGCTGGATATTTTGTAGGCGATAAAAAAGGTTGATTTCATCGCGGATAAAGGGATCGTCACTTTTTTTATAATCCCAAGCGACATGTGCCATCATGTTCTCATTTTGCGTCCGCTTGGCAAATAGGAATTCACGAGCACTAAAGCGTTCTAAGACCGCGGAACAATCAGAAAAATTGATATAATAGCGATCATTGACATGAACATAGTATATATATGCACACATATTTTGGATTTTTTCTTCAGCGTAAACCTCTATATAGGCATTGTGAGTAATAGCATTTAACAGTTCAATAGTATTAAATAAACACAGACCGGAATGGCGATAGTATAGAGCGCCTTCATCGCAACACCCGTCGTCTCCATATTCTTTAAGGAAATAATCAATGCTGACATTGGCCTTTTGAAAGGCTTTTTTTCGGGAGACATCTGATTGTGGCGTTAAAAAGAAGGTGAACAAAATATTTTGTGTGCACCAGATGGTCCAATTATTCATCGGTTCATCGCCATGGCCCATCCACCAAAAGTGTTCATTAAGATAAGGTCTAATGATGCGCAAGTCGAGTTCTTGATGAATACGTGACCGAATTTGGAGACTTATGCCATCAAGCTTATCACCTAAGAGATAATCAATCATTGCAAGTAAAGCACCCGTTTCACAAGCAAAAAGATCTAGAATCGGGCGAGAATGATCCGGAACTATATGGCTAGGGGTATCACGTATATAGGAATTATGAGCAGGTAATTGCCATGCACTTTCTTCACAAAGAAGAAAAATACCATTGATAATGGTATCCATAAACATATCATTATTATAAATACACTCAAGAAGAACAGCCGTATTTAAATGACGTCGACGTTCAAAATAGATGCTTTCATAATCAGCCCGATTGCCATGACGTTTATAATCCATGAATTTTGATATAGGTAGTATGGGATAGTCATAGTCTATATAGTCCGACTTTTGCGGTTCAAAATGTTCTAGGATATTGTCGGATAAATGATCCCAAAAGGAACGGTCATTTATCTTTGGAAAGGGTTGGAATTCATAAAAATCTTCTTGGTATTGATGTGCTATTTTTTTAAACATATTCATCCTCGCTTGTGTTTTTTTGAATAAACTCTCTTGGTGGACATCCTTCTACTTTTTTAAAAACTTTGCTAAAGTAGAAAGCACTTTCAAAACCTAATTCTTCAGCAATTTCATAAATCTTTAAATCCGATTCCATCAAGCGTATTTTAGCAAGAGCGATTTTTTTTGCGGTAATATATTCATTAAATCCTATACTGGTTGTTTTTTTAAAAAGCTGGCTTAAGTAGTTAGGACTAATGCCAAATAAAGAAGCAATGGTGTTTAAGGATAACTTATCAGTAATATGACTATCAATATAGTCCTGAATCGTTTTTATCATGTGGTTCTTGTAATTTTTATGCTGGCTTACAAGTAAATCGCAGATACCATTTTTTAATATCTCCAGCCATTGAATAACTTGGTCAATGGTTGTTTTTTTATAGATCGAGCGATACCCATCTGCATCTTCATAAATGATATCGAGGTGATCGCGGCTTGTCGGAAGTAAAGACAAGGTCAGATATAATACATTACAAGCGGCATCGATTGCCTGAAGATACATGTTAGGTTGACTTTTAAATAAATAGATTAATGCATCAATGGTTTGACCGAAGGATTCGCTGTCAAAGCTTTCAAAGGCAAGTCGGATGTCATTTTTGAAGAGTCCTAAGTTAAAGGTGGAATGATTTAAGGTTGTATTATTTTCAGAATAATCTGAAAAAAAGTGGATGGAATCGGGAGCTATTTTTAAGGACTGTAATTGTCGAGCCTCTTGATAAGAGTCACTTAACATCAGTGGATCTTCATAGGGGCGACCTAGACAAGCACAAAGATGCACATTAAAGTAATTATAGGCCATAGAAAATGAAGACATGAGCGCGTTTTTAATATCGGAACGCTGAATGTCAAAATCACGATCATCTAGTTTAAAAATGATGCAAAAATGGCGTGTATCTAAGGTTGCCACAAAGCAGGACATATGTTTTTTAACAAGATTTTCAACCATTTGAGTTGTACTTAAACATAGACTTAAAAGCTTTTCATCCATGTACTGTGTCTTGTCGGTCTCTATAATAGTGCATAAGGCCACTACATATTTTGAAGCGCTAAAATCTAGTTGCAGTTCCTTTGCCTGGAGACGAAATTGTTCTTGATCGACAAAGAGATTATTCAAAAGCCGAATCATAAACTTTTCGTAAAAAAACTGCAAATGAGAGGTTGGGCTTTTGAGTTCCTTGTTTTTATGTTGATAAACTTGAGCTAATGCCTTTTGAATTGTTTCTGACAAAGTTTCTGGAGTTATATCTAATTTAATGAGATAATCAAATGCTTGATGCTTAATAGCTTCTTGTACCAGTGAAAATTCTTCATAACTGGTTAAGAAAATGAACAGAGGTAAATTTTCATAGCGTTGTCGACAGATTTTAATTAATTCCAGACCGGTCATAATCGGCATTTTAATATCGCATAGAACAATTTCCGGCTTTTGATTTTCAATAATTTTAAGTGCTTTTTCTCCGTTCATGGCAGTTTCGCAAAGTTCAATATCAAATTGGTTCCAATCAAGCATTGATTTAATGCCGATTTGAACGAGTGGCTCATCATCGACGATTAATAGTTTAATCATGGTTTTCTCCTTTTTGGTAAACGAATATGTACTGTCGTCCCGCGATTGGTTGTCTTGGAATCGAGTGAACTTGTAATGGTTAATCCAAAGCCCTGGCCATAAGCATGTTGGATACGCAAATTGACATTATTAATGCCAATCCGTTTAAAAAAATCATGTTGATGGTCTTTATTGGCGGATAATAGATCTTCGATTTGTTCTTGAGTCATTCCGACGCCGTCATCTTGAATATCAATATGAAATAATTGATGTGCATCAAGATAGGCATGAATATGAATGGATCCTGTCGCCTGTTTTGGTTCAATTCCATGAAAAATCGCATTTTCTACAATGGGTTGTAAGGTGAACTTTGGAAGCTGGCAGTCATATAAGTCGCTATCATCAATAGCATATGTTAGTGTCAACATGCCACCATAACGGTATTTTTGAATTAAAAAATAGTGATCCAAAAGGTCGATTTCATCTTTTAAGGTATGAATCTGGTGGGTATCCTTTGAAACCGATCGTAACAGTTTCGAGAGGGAGGTTGTCATTTCCGCTATTCCGGTTGCATTTTGTATTGACGCCATCCATTTAATGGAATTAAGTGTATTATATAAAAAGTGCGGATTAATCTGACTTTGAAGAATTTCATATTCCAACTGATTTTTTTCTTTTTCATCTTCAATACGCCGATCCATAAGCAAAACGACGTTTTCGGATAGATTGTTAATACCTCGACCGATTTCACCCAGTTCATTGTCCCATTCAATATGAGGATCATGAGAAAAATCTCCGGAAGCGATGGATGATAATTTATGTAAAAGCTGTGATAAGGGCCGGTTGATTTTATGACTTAAGAAAAATGTCAATAAAAATCCCATAAGCATAACAACAAGTGCGATGGCAATCAGTAGTAGAAAATATATATTCTTCTGTGTCGAAAGCTGTTCCATAGATAAGGTTTGAGACAGATACCAACCATTTATGCTGGACGGGTAGGTGATTAACTGCCGTGAGTTTCCATTATCATCTGTAAATGCCTGAACCTGCTGATTCAAATCAATAGTTTCAAAGGCATAAGGGATTAAGGTATCTTGAGTAACTTGGTAGGTTTGTTCATTAATAGTGACAAATAATTGGCTATCTGTCGGTAACTCATACACAGAAAAGACATCGGTAATTATTTTTTGCGAGATGGATAAATAGCTCCAACCAATGATATCATTGGCATAAGCGGCATAAACCGGACGAATAAGTGGAAGCATCTTTGCATTTGCTATTTCACCAAAAGGATCTTCTTCAATTCCGGTCCAAAGGATATTTCTTGAGGCTAACTGCCTATCGAAACCGGGTAGACTTGTTACTGTGTCAAAGATATTTAAAGAAAGATAAGAGGACGTCGGGGAAATTTGGAGATAGTTGCCTTCAAAACTACTGACAATAATCCGATTAATATATAAGGAAGAGCGATTATTTCGAAATTCTTCTAATAAACGCTTCCAGGAAGCGAGGGATTGTTGGCGGACTTCGCTTTTTTCTCGCTCATAGATTTGTTTAATCTCTAAAGAAGGATCCGACGAATAGTCTTTTGCGGCTTGATTCATTTGATTAGCAGATTCAATGTATTTGGCTAATTCAACATTGGATTCACACCAATTGGCAAAGGACGTAATAGGGAGTATATCTTTTGAAATCGACTCTGAAGCCAATGAAAGATTATATGTTGTAGATTGAATCAGACTTTCAGAAAGAAGGCGACTAAAAAGTGTATACACAAACGTAGTAATTAATAAAGTGACGAGTAAGGTGAAAACAACAGTTACGCCGATGAGGTAAGTTTTAATGCTTTTTAGGCGAGGTTTCATAAAAGCCTCCTTTCTATGATGCCTTTATTCTAAAGATAAAAGTAGATGATGTCAACAAAAAAACGGGAGAAAAAGCGGGGTTTTTTTGTCAATTTGTATACAATAATAATAAATAACAGGAAGTGCATAAAAAAAGACATGTTTTAAAAAAAAGAAAAGCAAGTATATTTTCTATGGATAAATAGTCAATGTAATCAAAGAAATAATCCATTCAAAAAGCGGGTGAATCAACATATACTATATGTATCAAACAAATTTAGGGAGGAAAACACATGAAAAACAAAAGAAATATGTTAAGTTTATTACTGGTTCTCGTACTAACGGTAGCACTTTTTGCAGGTTGTGGCCAGGAAGATGAGCAAGGGAGTACAGGTACCGATTCGACAACGACAACAGAGACAGATACTACAGCAGATGATGCAACGACAGAAGATACGACAAGTGAAGATTCATCGGCAACTAGCGACCAGACAACCATTAAATGGGCGGTATGGGATATTGCATCAACGACCTATTATCAACCACTTATCGATGTTTATGAAGCGACCAATCCGGATGTAAAAATCGAGATGGTGGATTTAGGTTCTCAAGATTACATGACAGTACTTGGAACACAGTTATCCGGTAGTGATACAGACCTTGACGTTGTAACGATTAAAGATATTCCGGGATATGTCAATCTTGTTGCTAAAAATGTTTTAGAACCTGTTGATACTTCAGGATTAGATCTAAGCGGTTATGGTGGTATGACAGAACAAATTGAAATCAATGACACCTTATATGCATTACCATTTAGAAGTGACTTCTGGCTTGTTTTCTATAATAAAACAGTTTTTGATGAAGCAGGCGTTGATTATCCAACAAATGATATGACATTTGAAGAATATGATGCATTAGCTCGTGAAGTTTCAGATGATACATTAGGAAGCGAAGTTTATGGTAGCCACTATCATGTATGGCGTTCAGCAGTTCAACTATTTGGTATTTTAGATGGAGAACATAGTATTGTTGATGGAAACTATGATTTCCTTAAGCCATATTATGACATGGTTGTTGCTCAACAAGAAGATATGATAGCACAAGATTATGCAACGCTTAAAACAAGTAATTTACATTATTCAGGAGCCTTTGCGCAAGGAAATATCGGTATGATGAATATGGGAAGCTGGTTTATTCCTACATTAATTGAAAAGATACAAACAGGTGAGTATAGCGAAATCAGTGAAGGCGGTAACGGAAACTGGGGACTAGTAAAATATCCTCATGCTGAAGGTGTAGAACCAGGATCAACACTTGCTACAATTACATCCTTATCCGTTGCGTCAGCATCAGATAACAAAGAGATTGCAACAGACTTTATGAATTTTGTATGTGGACCTGAAGGTGCAGAAGTGGTTGCAGCCACAGGTACATTCCCAGCAATTAAGACAGATGCTGTTGTAGATATGATTGCTTCAAAAGAAGGGTTCCCTTCAGATGATGCTAGTGCAGAAGCATTGAAAACATCAAATACATATCTTGAAATGCCGATTCATGAAAAGAGTGCTGAAATCGAAGTGATCTTAAATGACGGACATGATTATATTATGACAGGAACAATGACAGTGGATGAAGGTATTGCATACATGAATGAAGAAGTCGGAAAGATTTTGAACTAAGATTCAATACCCAAACCAAATACATAATCACATAAAATATGGACGAGTTTATCTCGTCCATCATTTTATTAAGGTTAGGAGACGTTGTATGAAGAAGAGAAAATCACGAATCAGTCGTGAAACACGAAATAATTTGGTGGCATATTCATTTATTGCACCCAATCTTATTGGATTTTGTATATTTACCCTAGGTCCTATTATATTTGCCTTTACACTTGCCTTTATGGCTTGGGATGGAAATAATCCTATTCAATTTGTTGGATTTGAGAATTTTTGGGCACTAAAAGATGATACCCGATTTAAGGCAGCATTTATCAATACGATTGTATATGCGGTAACCACAGTGCCGTTAACATTAGCTGCGGCATTAGGACTAGCCATTATATTAAATCAAAAAGTTAAAGGTCGAGACATATTCAGAACGATTGGATTTTTCCCCTATGTTGCATCCTTAGTGGCTGTTGCAGCTGTGTGGAATATGATATTTAGTCCGGGTGCCGGAGTTGTAAACGTATTGCTGACAAATCTAGGTGTAGCCAGAGAGTACTTACCCAAATGGGCAGCGGACCCGGATTGGGCCATGTTTACTGTTGTTTTCTTTTCCGTTTGGAAATCCATGGGATATTATATGGTCATCTATCTCGCAGGCCTTCAAGGCATTCCATCCGACCTCTATGAAGCCGGAAATATCGACGGAGCCAATGCAGTACAGAAGTTTTGGTATATTACAGTTCCTCAACTTCGACCTACGACATTCTTTGTTGTTATTATGCTAACCATCAACTGTTTTAAAGTGTACGACATCATTTATATGATTACACAAGGTGGACCGGGAACATCGACCCTTGTACTTGTCTATCATATTTATCAAACAGCCTTTGTAACCGGAAGTAATTATGGATATGCCAGTGCAATTTCAATGATCTTATTCTTGATGGTATTACTTGTGACAATAGTTCAGTTTAAAGGAGAGCGAAAATATGCAAATAGCTAATAGAAAAATAAAACCATCTCGAATCGTGCTATATTTATCTCTCATCTTTATTTCAGTCCTGATGTTAGTACCCTTTATATGGATGCTATCGGCGTCATTAAAGTTGGATAAAGATGTTTTTACAGTGCCAATCCAATGGATTCCAACCAATCCCAGATGGCAAAATTATATCGATATTTGGAGTAAGATACCCCTAGCAATCTTTGTGAGAAACACGTTTAAATTAACCATTATTGTAACCTTATTACAAGTGCTGACAAGTAGTTTTGCAGCCTATGCTTTTGCAAAATTAGACTTTAAATTCAAACGATCCCTTTTTCTTGGATATATCGGAACGATTGCTGTTCCATGGCATGTGTATATGGTTCCTCAGTTTATCATGATGCGGTCATTTAACCTTAATGATACCCATTTGGCAATCATCTTTTTACAGGCCTTCTCTGCATTTGGAGTTTTTCTCATGCGACAGTTCTACATGAGTATACCGGATGAACTATGTGAAGCGGCACGAATTGATGGAATGAATGAATACCAGATCTATGCGAAAATCATGTTACCATTATCCAAGCCGGCACTCTCAACACTTGTTATTTTCACATTTGTCAACACATGGAACGACTTCTTAGGTCCCTTAATTTATTTGACGACCCAAGAAAAGAAAACGATACAGATCGGATTACGTATGTTTATCGGACAATATTCATCAGAATACGGATTGATTATGGCGGCTTCAGTCATTTCTCTCATTCCCGTACTCATAGTGTTTTTAGCACTTCAGCGATACTTCGTTGAAGGGATAGCAGCAAGTGGAATCAAAGGATAAAAAACAAGGAGGACATCATGAATAATGAACGTTTTGAAAGCTATAGTGAAATTACGGAAAAGGAAATCGGGCAGGCATTAGACTTTGCCTATCAGCACATCAGAAAATATGTGCCGGAATTTACCACGTCTTTTCAGAATGCCTATAGTGAAAACAATTTCTACAAACCGATTCCAAATAATTATTGGACAACCGGTTTTTGGACAGGTGAGATTTGGTTAGCCTATGAGTATAGCCAAGATGAAGTACTTAAAAAAGCTGCGGAAGTTCAAGTGCAAAGCTTTCTAGAACGGATTGATCAAAAAATCGAAGTTGATCATCATGATATGGGATTTTTATATTCACCATCGTGTGTGGCCGCTTACAAACTTACAGGCAATCAAAAGGGATGGGAAGCAGCAGTTAAAGCCGCCGATCAACTCATTACACGTTTTCATGATGTGGGCCAATTTATCCAAGCATGGGGACCCATGAATGCACCTGAAAACTATCGCTTAATCATTGATTGTTTATTGAATTTACCCCTACTTTATTGGGCATCAGAAGAAACCGGTGAGACACATTATAAGGAAATCGCCGATCAGCATATTCATACAGCAATTAACAATGTTATTCGTGAGGATTATTCAACATGGCATACATTTTTCTTTGATATGGAAACCGGCCAACCGGATCATGGAGAGACTTGCCAAGGATATAAAAACGATTCGGCATGGGCAAGAGGCCAGGCATGGGGAATCTATGGATGTGCCTTGGCTTATAAATATTTAAAAGACGATCGATATATTCAACTCTTTGAGAATGTAACACAGTACTATTTGAACCATTTGCCCAAAGATTTAGTACCTTATTGGGATTTAACCTTTACAGATGGGTCAAGTGAGCCAAGAGACTCTTCAAGCGCATCCATAGCTGCATGTGGTCTCCTGGAAATGGCAAAGTATGTTGATTCCAAAAAGGCAAAAACATATCAGTCGATTGCAAAGAAAATGATGAAGTCCCTTGTTAGTCATTATGCTGTCACCGATCATGAAATGTCCAACGGACTCGTTTTGCATAGTACCTATTCCAATCGAACGCCTTATAATACCTGTGATCATAAGGGTGTGGATGAGTGTAATATATGGGGCGATTACTTTTATATGGAAGCATTAACCCGTTTATATACTGACTGGAATTTGTATTGGTAAAAGAGCGTTTATAGGATATAGGAGGGTATTATGCGACGATTTGACTTAGACATCTATAAGAATGCATTTAAAACAAAAAAAGACCTGGAAAAATATATTTTAGACCTATTAAAGCCTCTAGAAAATGCTTTTATTCGAAGTAATACGCGGATTCATATAAAAAACACAAGTACCGGTTCGAGTGACAGTGTCTCTCAGATGGAAGGCTTTTCACGAATTATATGGGGCCTAGTGGCATTAGAAAACGTTGATGCAGACTATAGCATGTGGAAAAAAATTCGTGATGGACTTATTAACGGAACCACACCGGGGCATAAAGACTATTTCGGTGAGGTGGGCGACTATGACCAACGTCTTGTAGAGATGGCGGCAATAGCTTATGCATTTGCCTTGAAGCCAGCCTATATTTATGATCCCTTATCGGACACGGAAAAACAAAATCTTTACCAATGGCTCGATCAAGCCAATGCTCGTGAGGCGCATAACTGTAACTGGAAGTTTTTTCGTGTTATGGTCAACATCGGCTTTAAAACACTAGGATTAGCCTATAATAAAGAGCAAATGGAATCCTATATGGATGATTTGGATACATATTATCTTGAGAACGGTTGGTATCGGGATGGAGATGTCGAAGGTGCCCACGCTGAGTATTATATACCTTTTGCAATGCACTATTATGGACTTTTCTATAGCAAATTCATGAACGATGTTGATCCAAAGCGTTCGAAAATCTATCGTGAACGGGCTATTGATTTTGCCAAAGAATTTATCTATTGGTTTTCAGAAGATGGATCAGCACTTCCCTATGGACGTAGTCTAGCCTATCGATTTGCCCAAGTCGCCTTTTGGTCCATGATGGTTGTCACAGATACCATAGGTCCATTTACAATTGGACAGATCAAAGGAATTATCCTTCGTCACTTACGATGGTGGAATCAACAAGCCATCTATGACGCTCAAGGCTTTCTAACCATAGGTTATGCTTATGACCAGGTCTTTATGACGGAAGAATATATTGGGTCCGGATCGGTCTATTGGAGTTTGAAGACCCTTGTTATTGGTGTGTTACCGGAAAATCACCCTTTTTGGCAGGCCGATGAAGAAGCTTTTCCTAAGCTAGAATCCGTTCAAGTACAGAAGGCGCCCCGACTTGTTTTTAAGCGTCAGCAAGGCCATAATCAAGTTCTTGCTTATAATAGCGGAAATTATCATACCAATGGACATATTCATGTGGAATGTAAGTATGAAAAGTTTGTCTATTCAACAATGTTTGGATTTTCCGTACCGCGAAGTCATCGTCGACTAGAATTTGGAGCTTTTGACTCAACGTTAGCTATTTCATTGGATGGAAGCTATTATCGTCACAAAGATAAAAGTATTCAAATTGAGCTTAGTGATGAGATGATTAAAACAGTTTGGAAGCCCTTTGAAACAGTGAATGTTGAGACGCATTTAGTTCTTGGTTATCCCTGGCATATTCGCTTGCATCGCATAGAAACCGATAGGGACATTTACACGGCAGAAGGAGGCTTTGCCATTGGGCTAGAATCTTTGGATGACAAAGAATATCAACGACAATTAGTTGTAAATAATCGTGAGGCAAGTTGTTCGACAGACCTAGCCTATAGCCAAATTATAAACTTACTAGGCAATCAAAGGCCGGAAATGATCAAACCCGCCAGTAACACGAATATTATGAACGCAAGAACATTGATTCCCACACTCACATGTAGTCTGAAGGCAGGAATTCATTGGATTGCCTCTTATGTTTCAGGTGATGAAGGGGAATATACACCAGAAAAATATCCTCAAATCGTTTTAGCAGATAAGAAGTACATTATTTCATTAAACAATGGAAAAGAATACACAGTAAATACTTGACATTGATAATCATTACCATTACAATAGTAAGTAGTTATTGATACTACATGACTTTGTAAAGGAGATTTTCATGGATAAAAAAGAATGGAATGTACAATTAAAGCCTTTTGCAAGACCCAATCATAAAAAGGCAATGATTCAGATTTTAAATACTGTTGTTATATATATAGCGTTATTGATATTTACAATGTATTTGTATCAAGCAGATACGAGTATCTTATATATTATTCCCTTAATCATTGTTACCGGCTTATTCATGATACGTGTTTTTATTCTATTTCATGATTGTACACATCAATCATTTACCTCAAGTAGAAAATGGAATGAACGCTTAGGATATTTTTTCGGAATTCTGACGTTTACATCTTATGCAGCATGGCAAAAAGATCATAATATACATCATGGTGCTGTAGGTAATCTTGATCGACGGGGTGCCGGCGACATCTGGACATTAACTATTGAAGAATATAATGAGAAACCGATGTTAATGAAAGCTTGGTACCGGTTGTTTAGACATCCAATGTTTTTATTTACAGTGGCTCCGATCTTTCTCTTTACAGTTTTGCAACGTATTCCAACCAAGCATGCAAGACGTCGAGAGCATTTAGGCTATTTAATCACCAATATTGGTATTCTATTACAAGCAGGACTCTTATCATATATGTTTAGCATCAGTACTTATCTAATTATTCAATTATCCGTGATGTTCATTGGAGGAACGGTGGGTGTATGGATGTTTTATGTTCAGCATCAGTTTGAAGAGGTGTATTGGGAAGAAGCAAGTGAATGGAATAGTGTGGATGCTGCATTAAAAGGGAGTACCTTCTATCAGCTTCCGGCAATACTTGAATGGTTTAGCGGTTATATCGGATATCACCATATACATCACCTGAATTCCCGTATCCCCAATTATCATCTAAAAAAATGTTACTATACCATTCAGGAATTACAAGAAGTAAAAACAATTCGATTTAAAGAAAGTTTAAAGCTAGCTTTATTACAAATATATGATCAAAAAAGAAAACGCTTAATCTCATTTCAAGAGCTTAACTTAAGAAAAAATTATAATTAATACTTATATTTAAGCAATAATTCGGAAAAAATCATACAAATTTGCCAAATAGACTTGATTTTTTCTCTATATGCGGTATAATATAAGCAACCTTGTATTATGTGTATGTGTATCAAATTATCAGCTGAATTTTTATTGAAAGAAAGCTATAGTTTTGTGCTACAAATGAATCAAGGAAATAAAAATTCGGAGGTAATATATTATGACAGGAACAGTTAAATGGTTTAATGGAGACAAAGGATTTGGTTTTATCACTTCAGACGAAGGAAATGATGTATTCGTACATTACTCACAAATCCAAAAAGACGGTTTCAAAACTTTAGAAGAAGGCGAAAAAGTAGAATTCGACGTAGTTGAAGGAAACAAAGGCCCTCAAGCAGAAAACGTAGTTAGCTTATAATTTTAACATAAATAGACGTTTAACCCCCTAGATTAAAATCTAGGGGGTTTTTTAGAGGACTATTTTTTTTTACTCAACATGGATAATCAAACGTTCATATCGTGTTAATTGTGGGCTTCTATGATCCCTTGCTTCTAAAATAATGTGAATGGTCTCACCAGCTTTGACAGCTTGAGGAATAATAAAATAAGCATCTGTAATAGAATTTTTATTTTGAATCGTAACAGAAGTGTTTGTTGTATCCGCTTCTTTATGTTGATACCAGGTATAAGTGACATCATCTTCATCTGGATCATAGCTATTTCGTGCGGAAAGCTCAATATCATCTCCGGGTTTGGCTGAGAAATCTCGAGGGCCATCAAGTTCAATCACCGGATGATGATTAGCTTCGGTATAAGAGTCAGTATTAGCCCAGTCTAAACGTGCTGCAAAATCATTTTGCGCAAGAGGAATATATTTTTCAACAGCAGTATAAATAGAGCCACCATCTTTTACATCCGAATAATAAGACCCGTCTTTAGTTACAAAACGGCCACCCCAACCTCCATAAGTTGGATTTTCACTTGCACGTAGACCATTTTTAAAAGCATTGAGAAATGACGGAGTATCTCCTTCTAATATTGAAAGCTTTGTATATCTTGAAGCTAGGTTTCCATGATTATAGAGATATTTTGTTACCCAATCTTCACCGGTCCATTGATCTTGTTTATTAGTATATCCATAGGTGTCATCAAAAGACATACTACGTATGAGTAAAACTTCAGGAAAGTGCTCGCGAATATAATCTCCACTATTGTCTTGGAAGGTAATGGAAAAAATACGTGCTTTATCAGCAGCGCGTTTATACTCAGCATCACTATAATTTCCACTATATTTTAATTCATATAAGGCCTCAGCAGCGGTATTGAGTCCACCCCATGCTTGTAGCCAAACCGGTCGAGGGTCATCATCTAAGAGAACCTCAATGATCCGTTCAGATCCAGGCGTTGATCCAAAAGGAGGGACAGCGTTCGGATCATCTTCATCTACATTTTCCCGATTCTCATCACCGAGATATAGCTTATCAAGTAGAGTAGATGCATCAGGATAACTTGGGTCATGTATTCTTAAATTATTTAAGTCCTTTCCATAGGCTTCTATAACATCTTCAAGCCAATACTGATTGGTCGTTTGGCTATTACCATCAAGCTGATAATATGAATTCGTCTGTATGATAGCCTCGATGTCCATCTCATTGGCATAGAATAAGAATCGTACCATGGATGCACGATCATCACCCTCACCATCTGTCATCGCGATCACACGCGTCTTAGAAAGTTCTGAGGCGGTGGTAGTTGTTTGTGTGTAAGGCTGACGTTTGGAAGTATCAATAATACGCACAATGATGGTGCTGGCCTCAGCGCGTGTTAAAAATCCCTTTGGATTAAAAGAATGGTCCTCATATCCTGTAATCACTCCTGTAGCATACGCCGTATATACAGAAGGTTTTAATTGATTATCAATAAAATATACGTCAGGAATTTCATGGAGCATATCTGTTTGAAAACTATCAAATGTTGTGCCATGTAGTATAAAATCACCTTTTACTGCAAGTTCTGCGGCGACTTCACGTGTGATTGCATCAGACCAAGGGATTCCATGAAGGGTTGATGTGTCTTTGATAAGACCCAATTCATAGGCTTTATTAATATAAGGCTTAGCCCAGAACTTAGGAGCTGTAGCCGATAAGTCGGGGTATCCAATAACACTCACAACCATTTTAAGATATTGTTCAGCCGTTACCTTCTGATTCGGATAAAAAAATCCGTCAGGATATCCATTGATTACGTTCATATTTACAAGTTCCTGTGTATTTGAATAGGCCCAATGCGAGGAGGGTAAATCAGAGAACTCTTCTTGGGCCATTGGTGTGCAGACGGTTGTACTCATTGCAATAAATAAAATAAGAAAAAAGCTTATATATTTTTTCATTAAATGCACTCCTTTAAAATCTGTCTATAAAAAGTTACTACTTTCATTATAACATGTTTTTAGTATATAATAATATAGTAGGGTATGACTATAAACTAGAGTTGAGGTTATTTATGAAATACGATGCCGTGGTTCAAGCCACATTTATCCGACGAATCAATCGATTTATCGCAGAAGTTGAATTGGATGGACATGTTATTCAAGTACATGTAAAAAATACCGGGCGATGCGCAGAACTATTTATTAAAGGCGTAACAGTCTATCTCGAACCGGCCAAAAACCCAGACCGTAAAACAAAATATTCCCTTGTTGCCATTGTCAAAAATGGTATACTCATCAATATAGATTCGCAAATTCCAAATGCGGTGGCACAAGAAGCCTTAGAGAACAATGACTACTTGAAAGAGCTGATTGGAGAAACTACCTATATCCGTCGCGAAGTCACTTATCAAAAGTCGCGATTTGATATCTACTATGAAAATGAGCACAAAGGTGCAAAAGGATTTATTGAAGTCAAAGGCGTAACATTAGAAGATGAAGGGATTGCCATGTTTCCGGATGCACCAACACTACGAGGAACAAAGCATATTCGTGAGCTCATGGATAGCGTGAAGGAAGATTATCAAAGTTACATCTTATTTGTGATTCAAATGAAAGGGGTTCATGTCTTTAAACCCAATCACCGAACAGACCCCGTCTTTTCAGAGACATTAATGGAAGCTGAAAAAAACGGCGTTACTATCCTATGCTTGGACAGTATTGTAACACCGGATTCGATTGTACTTGATCGACCGATTCCGGTAGAGTTAATATACTAATTCATATCAAAAACATAAAGGAGGAACACGATGAGATTTATATCATGGAACATAGACTCACTAAATGCAGCTTTAACAAGTGATTCAAATAGGGCGGTGCTTACAAGACAAGTCATTGAGACCATTTTGGCAGAGGATGCAGATGTCATTGCTTTGCAAGAAACCAAGTTACCGGGGAAGGGGCCGAGTAAAAAACATATAGAACAATTAGAGAAGTATTTTAAAGGGTACACTTATACATGGAGATCTTCTCA
>DDQW01000063.1:0-44388 GCA_002342805.1 Clostridiales bacterium UBA2432
AGGACCACGAATTAGAAAAAACTGAAATATGTAATTGTTGAGTTTGAGTTCACATAGTATAATAAGCATAATAGTAGGTGTTTTTTCCACTTTGTTGTTTGTTTATGTGTGAGAACTTAACAATATAACATAGATGTAAAAAACGCTACTATTTTTTATTTTCTAATTAGTTTTAGTGAGAGAAAAATTTAAGATACAATGTATCTTGGCTAGCCATCGCACCAGCGATTTGGTACAATATTAAGTGACTAGTTTTTAACAAAGGTGATGGGAGACAATATGATGCTACTCTTTAAAGAGGAAGTGGCTCAGTATAGGGGAGACACTTCAGCTAAAAAACAAATCCGTAAGTTAATGATAAAAGTGAATAAAAAGAAAACCAAAGATAGGTTATTGGTTTTCTTTGCGTGTCAAAATCTGAGTGCCCAGGTCGGTATATGCCCTAAGGAAGGAGAGTGAGAAACTGATTATGAGAGCATTTGTTCTTGCAACATGTTTATTGATGCTAATAGGATGCACAAATGAAATGAATAATACTCAAAATATTGAAGATTTAACCAAAGAATTGAAAATAAAAGAAATTCAATTTAATGCATTAAAAATTCCATACGACGAGTATGAAAATATCTATAATAAGCTATATCCAAAGGAAGCCAAATTAGAAAACAAAGTATTGATTGCCGGAATAATTGAAGGCAAAGAACTTAAAGGACTTGATGTTCATGAAATGATGACGTATGTGGCCAATAAAGTTGAAATAGATTTAGAAGAAGTAATAAAGGCGTATCAATATAAAGACGTGGAAGTCAAATTAAGTGATGTATTAAGTGGAAATACATCAGAGCAATACTATGTATTTTGGACAACATCAATGGAAATCCAAAACAAAAAGGTTTGTCATACAGGCTATTATCAATATGAACGTATTCATGGAGAGTATAAAATTATCAATAAGGAAGCAGACCATCTGATTTATCCTGATCATGAAAATAAGTTTTCTTCATTATCAGAAGCAAAAAATAGTTTGAAATATCAAGAATGGAAAGGAAAAGAAATTGTATATAGCAATGATTTTAAGGTGGAACTAAATGACTAATTTAGAATTACGTAGATTATTTTACAATTTTATATGTGTGATTGTAATTGCACTAATTTCATGTAACTTTTTCAGCAAATATGGTGATTATTCATTGCTTTTGATGATATCAATAGCATGGGTTTTGATAACGACAGTGGTTTTTCTTCTTGTTAAGACTAGAATTATTTCACTGATATATAGTTTTTTTAATGCCTTCATGGCGGGAATGGCAATGGCAGTTTATTTTTTAAAAGCGGATAATTTTGAAATTATTCAACCCCAAACAGTGTTTATATTAATCATTTTGATTGGGGTAAATTATATCCTGTTCACATTATCTTTGAATACTGAGAAAATATCGAAGTGGATGCTCTTGTTATGGCTTGGAATGATTGTAGGTGGATTATATTTATGGGGCTTAAGAGGTTTGGTACAAGCGAGCTGGTTAGTATTTATATCAATAATTGGCTTCATGCTAAATATTGCAATTGTGAAATTTAGCTCTGATGGTAGGAAAATTGATATTTATAAAGTGATTAGCTTATATTCAATGTTAGAATTCGGTGGAATATTTTTTCTTGTGATTACAATAATAAGTGAAGGCGATACGTTAGATTTACTTAACGGAGCGGAACCGGAACTTAGAAAGAAGAGAAAAATATAGAAAAAATTATTGGAGGCGTTAAATGAATTTAAAGTATATACTTATGATTATGTCAATATTCATATTTGTTGCTTGTGCCAAATCAAATACCGAAAACCCAACATCAATAAATATAGAATCCCGTGAGATTTTTGATGAGGATAATAGGGCAACTAAAATTCATATTGATCCGTTTGCATCTGAATATATAAATATAGATTATCGTGGTGAAAAAAGATATCAATTAGATATTGAAATATGGTCCAAAGGCGAAGTTATAAGTCAAGAGACCAAGCTTTTAGATATAGAACTAAAAAAGTATTATGGGATATCCATGGAAGTCGATGAAAGGGATTCTGAAACCTTTAACGTTGTTATAGGTATGTATGAAAAAGATTCCGTTTTTGGGTCAGATTTTGATATTACGGTTGATAAAAATGACAGTAAGCTAAATGGTAGAGTTGAGAGTAAGCACATTGAACCGAAGGTCTTTAATGACGGAGAAGATATATTACTGTGGGGATTGCATAGATTTGACAATGGTTTTGACGTATTTGAAGATGGCTATGAAGCAGCATCGAATATGGAGTGGTCAATATTATTTATTTTAAAACCGTATGAGTAAAGGAAGAATTTGCTTTGGTAGGGAGGGAAATATGCAAGTAGGAGGTATAATAGCATTTGGTAATTACGAATGGAGAGTATTAGAGGTTCAAAACGATAGGGTGCTTATTATAACAGAGTGTATTATTGAACAGCGCCCTTATCATGATACTTACAAGGAGATAACATGGGCAGATTGTTCGTTAAGAAAATATCTTAATACTGAATTTTACAATAAATTCAATGTGAAGGATCAAACAAGAATAATGCCGGTTATAAACAAAAATCTCAATAATCATTGGTATGGATCAGAAGGAGGGGAAGATACAAAGGACAACATATTTTTGCTAAGTACTGAGGAAGTTGTTTGTAAATATTTTGGTGACAGTAGTTCAAAACTTTATAACCCGGGAAAAAATCAAAGATACTGGTTTCAAAGAAAAGATAACAACAACAGTAAACGTATTGCGAAACTTGAAAAGAATAAAAAGAGTGTCTGGTGGTGGTGGCTTCGGTCGCCTGGACGCGTCAATGTTAAAACGGTCTATATCCATGGAGATGGGAATATAGGTATTCAAGGAAATAATATTTTACAAGGTAATATTAGTGATGGTCGATGTACAGGTGGTGTAAGACCAGCCTTATGGTTGAGAAGGAGTTAATGATGATTAGAAAATTAATCGAAGAAGATAGAAATAATGTACTGGATTTTTTAAGTCATGAGCCATCCATCAATCTGTTCATTATTGGCGATGTTGAAGCGTTTGGTTTTGAAGAAACTTTTCAAACTTTGTGGGGACAGTTTTCTGATGATGGACAACTAGAAGGGGTGCTGCTAAAGTTTTACGAAAGCTATATTCCGTATTTTACCAAACCGACTTTTGATATCAATGACTTTATGAAGATTATCTTAAATCATAATGGTACAGCCATTATTTCCGGAAAAGAAAGTCTTCTAAAAAAGTTCGACGCTTGTTTGCCGGAGCATACAAGAAAATCAACATATTTTTGTGAATTAACACATCAAGATCAACTTATAAATCTTGAGAATATGGATTTAGTAAAAAAGGCTGAAGATAAAGATGCTGAAAGAATTTATAAGTTCATTGAGACCATTGAAGAATTTAATAGCGCTAGTAATTCGGTAGATCGGATTAAACATACCATAAAAACAGGAACAGGCAGAATTTTTTATATGGAAAATGATATAGGTGAGATGGTTTCAGTTGCTCAAACGTCAGCGGAAAATTCACAATCCGCAATGATTGTCGGTGTAGCGACACTTAAAGAGTATCGAGGAAAAGGATTTATGCACATGTGTTTGACCAAGCTTTGTGCTGATGTGATGTCAGAAGGCAAGACCTTATGTTTGTTTTATGATAATCCCCAAGCGGGAAAAATATATCATAAGCTTGGATTTGAAACGATTGACAACTGGATGATGCTTACAATAGGCGAGTCCTAATAACATAAAAATACGAAGGAGGCACAACATGGAACAACTACTTAATGAAAGACTCTATTTGGATGAAGAAAAATGTGTGGGGTGTAATCAATGTATAGGGAACTGCCCCATACCCGGAGCAAATATTGCTTACTTACTGGAAGGAAATAATCGGGTGAAAATCAATTCGGAGCGTTGCATACATTGTGGTGAATGTATTCGTGTTTGTGAACATGAAGCTAGACAATTTAGCGATGATACGGAAAGATTTTTTGAGGATTTGAAGAAAGGGGATGCAATTTCAATTATTGCTGCACCTGCCATTATCGTTAATGTGCCGGATTATAAAAAGCTTTTTGGATATCTGAAGAGTCTTGGCGTTAAGGTTATACATGATGTGTCATTTGGTGCGGATATTACGGTTTGGGCATACTTGGAAGTCATAAAAAAGGAGCAAGTAAGTAGTATGATTGCCCAGCCTTGTCCTTCAATTGTAACATTTGTCGAAAAATATCAGCCGGAACTTATTGAACAATTATCGCCAATACATAGTCCCATGATGTGTACCGCAATCTATATGAAGGATTATAAGAAAATCACAGATAAAATCGGATTTTTGTCTCCATGCATCGGTAAAGGAGATGAGATTGACGATGTAAATACCAACAATTATATAGAATATAACATTACCTATAAAAAGTTACTTGACTACCTTACGGAAAATAAAATCGATTATAGTAACTACGATTCACTTGATTTTGATGATTTGCAGGCGAGTTTAGGTGTTTTATTTAGCCGACCGGGTGGACTAAAAGAAAATGTTGAGTATTTTAATCAAGAAGCATGGATTCGTCAAATAGAAGGACCGCATCATGTATATGAATATTTAGAAGAATATAAGGAATCCTTAAATCAAGGCAAAGAGTTACCCTTACTTTTGGATGTATTGAATTGTAGTTATGGATGTAATTTCGGAACAGGAACTCAGCAAAATGTTCTTGAACGAACCATGTCACTTGATGAGGTGGATCTTGCCTTCAATAAAAGAAAAAAAGAAAAAAGCTCTGAGAAAATTGGTCTTATTAAAAAGAAAAAAATCAATGCAAGCTATAAATTTTTTACAAAGACATTAAACGTCGATTCTTTTAGAAGAATGTATAACAACGAGGGTCTTTCCCTTGATCTAGATGCTCCTAAAAGTGTTGATATGAGTGAAATCTATAAAGAAATGAATAAGTTGGATGAAGAAAGTCAAAAGATTAATTGCGCAGCATGTGGATATAATTCCTGTGAAAAAATGGTAACTGCAATCTTCAATAACTTAAATGTAGCGAGCAACTGTATTGACTTTAATAAAAAATCAGTGGAAATTGAAAAAGAAATGATGGCTGCCAAACAAGAACAATTAGATTTAGTGGAAGAGATGAAAAAGATTTCGGAACAACGCTTACAAGAAGCGGATGAAATCGGTAAAGAAATCAAGGTCATCTTAAATTCTATTGATACAGTGACACAAGGCAATGAAGTCAATGCAAAAGGTGTAAGTAAAATTAGTGAGCAAAGTTACGAAATTGATGACATCAATAAGATGCTAAATAATAGGGTGACAGATATGGAAGGGAAAATTCGCCGCTTTACTGAAGCGAGTAATCAAATTGTTGCGATTGCAAATCAAACGAATCTATTAGCCTTAAATGCGGCTATTGAGTCAGCGCGAGCAGGAGAACATGGAAAAGGATTTTCGGTTGTTGCTGAAGAGGTAAAAAAATTAGCTGAACAATCAAAATATATTGCGGAAAGCACACAAGAAGAACAGCGGTCCATGCTTGATGCTATTTTGGCTATTGTAAAAATTGCCAAGCGTATTGATGAGCGCCTCAATGTAATGAATGGTTCTATAGATAATATTTCTGCATCAATTGAAGAAATAACTGCAAACACAGAAGAAATATCCAGTTCTGCACATAAAGTGATTGATAAGATTGGATAATAGAATGTAAAAAAGGAGCTAAATATGCATTTTGTCAATGCCAAGAATATCCTATCTGCAAATAATGGAATGAATATATATAGAGGATGTACGCATGGATGCATTTATTGCGATAGTCGCAGTAAGTGTTATAATTTTACGCATGATTTCGAGGATATTGAAGTGAAACAAAATGCACCGCAGCTACTGGAACAACGACTTCGGTCAAAACGTAATAAGTGCATGATTGGAACAGGAGCCATGTGTGATCCATATATGCACTGTGAAGAAGAATTAGGTTTAACACGACAATGTTTGGAAATCATCGAGAGATATGGGTTTGGATTGGCCATTCAAACCAAATCCAATCGGATTCTTCGAGATTTAGATATTCTTAAACGTATTCATAAGAAGTCAAAATGTGTGGTGCAAATGACGTTGACAACATATGATGAAGATTTATGCAAAATAATAGAACCTAAGGTGGCAACTACAAAACAACGTTTTGAAACCCTTGAGATATTTAGGGACAATAACATACCGACTGTGGTATGGTTTTCGCCCATATTACCTTTTATTAATGATAGCAAAGAGAACCTAGAAGGCATATTGGAGTATTGCATCCAAGCGAAAGTTCATGGGATTATCAATTTTGGAATGGGCCTTACACTAAGAGAAGGAGACCGTGAGTATTTTTATGATGCTCTTGATCGTTTTTTTCCGGGAATGCGCTCACGTTACCATCAAAAATATGGATATGCCTATGAACTCTATAGCGACAACAATAAAGAACTTATGGAGATATTTAAAACAAGATGTCAAAAACACGGAATTCTATATGAACCTAAAGACGTCTTTACGTATTTGAAGGCTTTTCCGGAAGAACCCTTTGAGCAGTTGTCATTGTTTTAGTTTTTATAAATACTAGAATCAAAAAAAACTGTGCTATAATATTTATAGTAGATAATTTGATGATATTTTTGGAAAGGAAAATTGATATGAAGGCAAAAATCGGCACAGGAGTTGTCCATGAAGTGCCCGACGATTTAGAAATAGTATTAAGTGGCAATCCGGATTTGCTTGAGAAATGGAACAGTTTAACACCACTAGCACGTAATGAGTGGATTTGTTGGGTCATTAGTGTGAAAAAATCAGAAACCCGTGAAAAACATCTTGAACGATTGACTGAAGAAATCCTTGAAGGAAAAAGAAGGCCATGTTGTTGGCCGGGTTGTCCTCATCGGTGAGGTTGAGCCATTACAGAAAAAATTATCAAACTCTTAAATTTCTTTAAATAGTTCATAGGCTTTCAAGATAAATTATAGAAGGATGTGACGGTGATATTATTAGTTTCAAGACGTGTACCGGCACCCATTATTGTAGCTTTAACGATTCTTGCCGGTATACTGACGGCATTTTAATCTGTGTCGGATCCGGTATCTTTTTTCATTTTTGACTTAAGCCAGATAAAACCTCCTAGTCTTTAATGACAGCATATGTTATTATGATTTTATCAGAAGTAGGGAAATAGCCAAATACAAGGAGAAAAGTATGAATACAGAAGATTTATATAAAATTAAAAACAAAATTCATAAACTGGTAAAGGAAATAGGAAGCTATCAACTTAAAAACTTAGGACGTCATGATTTAGAGATTGATTCAAAGTCATCAGCAGTGGACTTGGTTACTGAAGTGGATAAAGAGTCAGAAAAAAGAATTATTAAATTTATCCAAGCGCATTTTCCAGACCATGGTATTCTTGGTGAAGAGAGCGGAAGGTCTATAACGAATAAAGAGAGCGACTATTTGTGGATTATTGATCCGGTGGATGGAACGACCAATTATGCTCATGGTTATCCCTTGTTTTCCATTGCAATTGGCTTACAATATAAAGAAGAAACGCTGTTTGGAAGCGTATATTTACCCTATATGGATGATTATTTTTGGGCGATTCAAGGTGAAGGGGCTTATCTGAATAACCAATCTATTCAAGTAAGTTCTTATAAGTCACTTGATACGTCGATTATTGCAACAGGCTTTCCCTACAATAAGAAAACGACAGAAGATAATAATTTAAACTATTTCGCTAAGATTATGCCGAATGTCGGAGGAATTAGACGATCGGGTTCTGCTTGCATCGATTTAGTTTTTGTGGCAAGTGGGCGAACAGAAGGGTATTTTGAGATGTATCTCAATCAGTGGGATTTCGTGCCGGGACAGCTCATTATTCGAGAAGCCGGTGGTGTTTGTATGTCAAAGCCATTAAGGGACCGATATGCTGTAGTGGCAGGAAACCCCTATATTATAGACGAATTAATACAAGCATTAAGAGAGGTTTCAGACCGAGACTATCCATTAGGCAAAACAGAGTAAAGGATGAAAGGGAATAAAGATGATAGTAGCTATTTTATTGGTCCTAGGTCTTGTTCTTATCGACCAATTTACAAAAAAGTATGCGCGAAAAAAACTAAGGTTTAAGCAAATTAAAAAAGGCCCCTTGACCTTTAAACTGGTCTACAACAAAGGGGCTTTTCGAGGGCTTTTAAAAAATCGCCCGCTTATTTTAATATCCATACAAGTGATTGCGGTTGTTTTTTTAGGAATATTATGGGTGATTTATGGACTTTTCAAAAAAGAGCGGTCCATAACCTTAGCACTTTCTATGATTCTAGGCGGAGCTATTGGCAATCTCATTGACCGAATAAGTGATGGAAAAGTCACAGATTTTTTTGCCATTACATGGACGAAAAAGCTATTCTATAATATGGCAGATTGGTTTATATTTATAGGTGGATTATGGTTATTCTTGGTCGATGTAACTAGGCGTCATTTTTGAATAGTTTTTTTAGGTAGTCCATTTGTGTAGCTGTTTGTTGAAGTAATAGATCAAGTAAGGTGACAGCAATCATGTTTTCAACCACAATAACTGCACGTGGTACGATTACAGGATCGTGTCGACCGCCTATAACTAAGTCAATAAGATCACCTTGGCGATTAATGGCCTTTTGTTCTAAATGTATACTTGGCGTTGCTTTAACTCCTGCACGAATAATAATCTCACTTCCGTCGGAGATGCCACCAGTCATCCCTCCGGCGTTGTTACTTTCTTTTACAATATGACCATGATCATCTTTATAAAAGTCGTTATTTTCATATCCGGTCATTTTTGTGGCTCCAAAACCGGCCCCGATTTCTACACCTTTGATGGCTCCAATTGACATAATCGCATGTGCGAGTAGACCGTCAAGTTTGTCAAATACAGGCTGACCGATACCGGCAGGAAGTCCATTGACACGGCATTCAATAACACCACCGGCGGAATTACCTTCTTTAATCAATGCATTTAAGTATTCTTCGCATGGCTCTACAAGTTCCGAATCAGGGAATCTAAAAGGGTTTTCATAGATGATAGAAGCTTCAAAATTAGCTTCATTAATCGTTAAGTGTCCTATAGACTTTGTATAGGTGACAAGTTGGACGCCAAGTTCGTTTAAGATTTTCTTGGCAATCGCTCCGGCTGCTACACGTGCGATGGTTTCTCGACCTGAAGAGCGACCGCCACCCCGATAGTCTCTAAAGCCGTATTTTGCATCGTAGGCCATATCAGCGTGGCCGGGACGATAGGTATCCATGATCTCTGTATAATCCCGTGAACGATGATCTTTATTATAGACTAATAAGGAGATTGGAGTTCCGGTAGTTTTATCTTCAAAGACTCCGGAAAGTATTTTTACCTTATCTGCTTCGTCCCGTGGTGTACAAAAAGGGGATTGTCCGGGGCGTCGTTTATTTAAGTCCAGTTGAATATCTCTCTCGACAAGTTCGAGTCCGGCAGGGCATCCATCAATGACGACGCCAACTCCCGGCCCGTGGGATTCGCCCCATGTTGTTATTGTAAATATTTTTCCAAATATGGATCCAGCCATAATATCTTCCTTCCTATAGTCATGTGTTCAAAAGTATTTTACAATTATAATCGATTTAAAGTGATAAAGCAAGAATGTCAAATTACAATTTTTTCAAAGAATATGGATTTTTAATAAAGTTTTACTAGTTTTTTGTATAAAAACGTGTATACTAATATAAGGTATGATTTGAAATGAAAATGAAATAGGTGAAATTATGTATGAGTTATTAAAAACGGATGGACGAGCAAAAAGAGGACGCTTTCACACCGTTCACGGAACAATTGAAACCCCGGTCTTTATGAATGTAGGTACAGTTGCTGCAATTAAAGGCGCTGTATCAACCAAAGATTTAGAAGATATAAAATGTCAAGTTGAGCTATCCAACACATATCACTTGCATGTGCGTCCCGGAGATGAGCTCATTAGCAAATTAGGTGGCTTGCATAAGTTTATGGTATGGGATAAGCCCATTCTAACGGATTCAGGTGGATTTCAAGTGTTTAGTTTGGCTAAATTGCGTAAAATCAAAGAAGAAGGTGTATATTTTGCATCTCACATTGATGGACGCAAGATTTTTATGGGACCTGAAGAGAGTATGCAGATACAATCAAACTTAGCATCAACGATTGCAATGGCCTTTGATGAGTGCCCGCCACATCCGGCAACCCGAGACTATATGCATGATTCTGTCGATCGTACAACACGATGGTTAGAACGATGTAAAATAGAAATGAAACGATTGAATTCTCTAGAACATACGATTAATCCAAAACAAATGTTGTTTGGTATTAATCAAGGTGGGACCTATGAAGATATCCGTATCGAACATGCAAAGGTTATTTCAGAACTTGATTTAGATGGGTATGCATTAGGCGGATTAGCAGTGGGTGAGTCTCATGATGAGATGTATCGTATTCTTGAAGCAACGGTTCCCCATCTCCCCCAAAATAAACCGACATATTTAATGGGAGTTGGAACCCCGGAGAATATTTTGGAAAGTGTTGAGCGTGGAGTGGACTTTTTTGACTGTGTTTATCCATCGCGAAACGGACGCCATGGACATGTTTATACTGATCATGGAAAGATGAATTTATTGAATGCTAAATATCAAGATGATGATCGGCCCATTGATGAAAATTGTGGATGTCCGACCTGTCAACGATATTCAAGAGCCTATATCCGACATTTGCTAAAAGCAAAAGAAATGTTGGGACTTCGATTGGCAGTCTTGCATAATTTGTATTTTTATAATACGATGATGGAAGAGATTCGAGATGCTATTGATAAAGGCATATTTGCAGAGTACAAGAAAAAGAAGCTTGAAGGATTTAAACATAATCAGAAGTAAATTCTGATTAAAATACAAGGAGGATTATATGAATCAATTATTATTTTTACTAGAAGCAGAAGCACCGGCAGGTGGAATGACATCATTACTTTTAATCTATGGAGCGATTTTTGCAATCTTTTGGTTTTTTATCATTCGACCACAACGTAAAAAGCAAAAACAAATCGATGCAATGCAAAACTCAATTGAAGTGGGTAATTCAGTCTTAACATCAGGAGGCCTTTATGGTAAAGTCGTTGATGTGATTAATAATGTTGCTATTATTGAGTTTGGAACAAACAAATCCGTAAGAGTTCCTGTGCAAAAATCAGCGATTGTCTCCATCACAGAACCTGATATGAGTATTACGAAAGAAACACCAGAAGAAACAAAAGCAGATACAAAAAAAGTAGAAGATAAAAAAGAAGATAAGTAATGTGTAATATAAAAACGGAAGGATTTGATTTTTCAAGTCATTTCGTTTTTTTTTACCTCTTTTTAAGACGAATAGCATTAAATATGATAAAATAGCAGTAGATGTTTTAACGATCAAAATACTATACAAGGAGCTGATTTCAATGGAACTTAAAGGTAAAGTGCTTATTGCTCAAGGTGGAGGCCCGACAGCAGTTATTAATCAAAGCTTAGTTGGTGCTGTCCTCGAATCGCGTAAGTTTCCCCAGATTACAAAAGTTTATGGTGCAATCAATGGAGTGGAAGGCATTATCAATGAACGTTTTATGGACCTCACTAGAGAAACAACGCATAATTTGGAACAAGTTGGAATTACACCTGCATCAGCATTATTATCGACACGAATTAAACCGGATGAAGCATACTGTAAAGAGATTTTTAAAGTTTTAAAGGCCCATGATGTTCGTTATTTTTTCTATATTGGTGGAAATGATTCGGCGGATACCGTACGAATTGTTAATGAGAATGCAAAGCAATCGGAATATGAATTTCGGGCGATTCATATACCTAAAACAATTGATAACGATTTGGTTATTAATGACCACACACCTGGATATGGTTCGGCAGCAAGATATGTGGCAGAGGCATTTATTGGAATTAATCTTGATAATCGTGCCCTTCAAGGTGTATATATTGGAGTTGTTATGGGGAGACATGCCGGTTTTTTAACGGCGGCATCTTCATTAGCAAAAAAATACCCAGACGACGGTCCGCATCTCATTTATCTTCCGGAACGTCCTTTTGATGTGGATGAATTTTTGCTTGATGTTAAAGGGGTTTATGAGAAGTTTGGACGATGTGTGATTGCTGTTTCAGAAGGAATCAAGGATAAGAACGGTAAACCGATTATGTTATCTTTAACAGATGACATTGAAACAGACGCCCATGGAAATGTTCAGTTATCTGGATCGGGTCAACTCGGTGATATGTTATCAGATCTAATAAAATCTAAGTTAAATTATACGCGTGTTCGTTCAGATACTTTAGGTTATACTCAGAGAAATTTCATTGGAGCAATATCCGATGTTGATTCTCACGAGGCGCGAGAAGTAGGAGAAAAAGCGGCTCAGTTTGCTATATGGGATAATGTAGACGGATCAATTGTTCTAGAACGAACAGGAGATTATAGTATTAACTATCATCTATATCCTTTAAAAGATATTGCCGGAAAGACAAAATATATGCCTGATGAGTTTATTAATCTTGCCGGAAATAATGTGACAGATGATTTTTATAAATATGCAAGACCGCTTATTGGCTCAGGATTCCCTCAGCCCCATCGATTAAGAGCACCCATGGCTAAGCGGTTATTGCACGATGATGAATGATTTAATGACGCATAGGAATTAATAACTCATCAGGAACTTGGAGATTCCCAAAGCCGACACCTAAGTCATTACCGGGTTTATTCTCCCCGTGAAAATCAGATCCTCCGGATTTGAGTAATGAAAATCGTTCGGCAATGTGAATCATGGCTTTAGTTTCCTGAGCTGTATATAGAGAATAATATGTTTCTATTCCGAGTAATCCATAACTTTTGAGTTGATCAACGAGAGCATATAATCCATTGCTGTCAAGTGGATAGAGGGTTGGGTGTGCTAACACAGGTATCCCACCACTTTCTTTGATAAGATGAATGGCGGACTCGGAAGACACATCTTCTCTTGGGATATATAATTTTTTGCCATTTCCAATCAATTTATGAAAAACTTCTTTTGTTTTTGAAAAATAGCCTTTTTCGACGAGATGGTTGGCAAAATGTGAGCGTGTTATAACGCTGTCTTTTGATTGGGATTTTAGTTCATCCAATGTAATATCATAATTATGATTTTGTAAAGATTCAATCATTTTCTCGTTGCGACGTTCACGATCGTCATATATATGTTTTAGTCCCTTAACAAAGCTGGGATGATGAATGTCTAAAAACAATCCAACGATGTGGATATCAAAATCATATTTATCAATATTGGTAGATAATTCAATGCCATTGATCAATTCAAGTGTTGACGGGTCAATGGCTTTTTTTTGTAGGTAGTCTTGCGCTTGAAGTAATCCATCGATTGTATCATGGTCGGTAATGGCTATGGCTTTGAGCTTTTTTTCTAAGGCATAGTCAATTAATTGCTCAGGGGTATAGGTGCCATCTGAAGCAGTTGTATGTGTATGTAAATCAATCATAAGAACTCCTTTGTCATGCAATCGTGTGAACGGTTCAAGTCTATATGATAGCATATTTAGTTTGTTTTTTCTATAAAATTAGATTTTAAAAAACAGTGAACTATGATATAATAGTTAAGGTTAAGAAAAAGGAGGCTATGTAAAATGAAGCATATCAAAACCTTAAATAGTGCAGTGTTACAAAATACGGTTAAGCACGGTGGTTGTGGAGAGTGCCAAACATCATGTCAATCAGCTTGTAAGACATCATGTACAGTGGGTAATCAAAGCTGCGAAAATGAAAATAGGTAAGTAGATAAGCAGTGACGTTCAGTCGCTGCTTATTAATTGATTGAAAGGAAGTCTTATTGTGATACATCAATATAAAATGAATGGAATGAATCTCGTTATTGACGTGAATAGTGGCGCGATTCATTTGTTTGATGCGTGCTCCTATGAGTATATAGAGTTATTGAATCAAGAATGTTCTCATGAACAGATTATGCAACAATTAAAGAATACATATCCGGAAGCCGATTTACTTGAAGTTAAAAATGAAATACAAACATTAATAGACGAAAAAGTGTTATTTACACAAGATGAATACCAAAAAGTCGTGGATACTTTTGGTGAACGCGAGACCGTCGTAAAAGCCCTTTGTTTACATGTGGCACATGATTGTAACCTTGCATGTCAGTATTGCTTTGCAGAGGAAGGTGAATATCATGGTGATCGTTCGATAATGTCTTTAGATGTAGCTAAAAAATCAATAGATTATTTGATTGCAAATTCAGGACAGCGTAAAAATCTAGAGGTGGACTTCTTTGGTGGAGAACCCTTGATGAATTTTGATGTAGTAAAAGAAACCGTCTATTATGCAAAAAAATTAGAAGAAGCCAATAATAAAAAGTTTCGTTTTACGATTACAACCAACGGTGTTTTGTTGGATCAAGATAAAATGGATTTTATTAATGAACATATGTATAATGTCGTTTTAAGCTGTGATGGACGAAAAGAAGTTCACGATTATATGCGACCGGCATCGAATAAAAAAGGAAGTTATGATTTAGTTATTCCCAAGTTTAAAGAGCTGGTAAAACAACGTGGTGAGAAAAGTTATTATATTCGAGGCACATTTACACATCATAATCTGGATTTTGCAGAAGATGTTCTTCATATGGCCAATGAAGGGTTTAAAGAAATTTCTGTTGAGCCGGTTGTAGCACCTTTAGAAGAATCTTATGCCATACAAAAGGAAGATATTGCTCAGTTACTTAAAGAATATGAACGTTTAGCAGATATAATGGCTGAACGTAAACAGGAAAACAAAGGCTTTAATTTCTTCCATTTTATGATTGATTTAACCGGAGGTCCATGTGTTGCAAAACGTTTAACCGGTTGTGGTGCAGGGTTTGAATATTTGGCAGTGACGCCACAGGGAGATCTCTATCCATGTCATCAATTTGTAGGTATGGACCAGTTTAAAATGGGTGATTTAGATACTGGACTTGTCAACTTAAGAATGCAAAAAGAGTTTAAAGGGTGTAATGTGTATTCCAAAAAAGCTTGTCAGTCTTGTTGGGCAAAGTTTTATTGCAGTGGTGGATGTAGTGCAAATGCATATAATTTCCATGGGTCAATTACAGAGGCTTATGAAATGGGCTGTGAATTAGAAAAGAAACGAGTAGAATGTGCGATATATATGCGTGCCTGTGAACTTGTTGCTGAATAAATTTTAAGGAGGATTATTTATGAAGGGGAAAAGCCTTGTAGTGCTTTTATTATCTCTGATGATTATTGCAGGAGGGCTTGTTGTTGCTTTTATAGGTGTTGGCAGCAATGGGGTCGGAAGTGCCAAAGATATTAACTTAGGTTTGGATTTAGCCGGTGGTGTGAGTATTACCTATACCACAATTAAAGAAGAACCGACAGATCAAGAAATGAATGATACGATTTATAAGTTGAATCAGCGTATCACCGGAAGTGGATATACAGAAGGTGAGGTCTATCGTGAGGGTAATCGTCGAATTAATGTAGATATACCCAATGTATCCGATCCCAATAAAGTACTGGAAGAATTGGGGAAACCCGGTGATTTGAAGTTTGTGGATAGCGACGGAGTCGTTGCTATAACAGGGAGCGATGTCAAAGATGCAAATGCTGCAAGCAATCCGGATGGATTCGGATATGTGGTTATACTTGATTTAAATGCATCAGGGAGAGATAAATTCGCTGTTGCTACAACAAATAATATAAATAAACCCATTAACATTGTCTATAATGGTGAAACCATTATGTCTCCAACAGTCAGCACGGCTATAACTGATGGTGTTGCGACAATTTCAGGAATGGGAACGATTGATGAAGCCAATGAACTAGCAACCTTTATTCGAATTGGAGCTTTACCGTTAGAACTTGAAGAACTTCGCTCCAATGTGGTTGGTGCGAAAATGGGTAAAGATGCCATTGATACCTCAGTAAGAGCAGGGTTGATCGGAATTGCACTTATATTTGCGTTTATGATTATATATTATCGATTACCTGGATTGGCATCTGTTTTGGCGCTCGCATTTTATGCGGCCCTTGTCATTATTGTCCTATCCCTTACCAATATGACCTTAACCTTACCGGGTATAGCCGGAATGATTTTGTCGGTAGGTATGGCTGTTGATGCAAACGTGATTATTTTCTCCAGAATTCGGGAAGAGTTAGAAGTCGGCAAAACATTAAGAGCATCCGTGAGTGCAGGCTTTAGAAAAGCAAGAACGGCCATTGTTGATGGAAATGTTACCACGCTTATAGCAGCTGCAGTCTTATATATTATGGGAACCGGCACGATTCGTGGATTCTCTCAAACCTTAGCCTTAGGTATTGTTATATCCATGTTTACGGCACTTGTGGTCACACGAATTATTGTAGTTGGTTTTGTTGAACTTGGTGCTACGAATAAGGCTCTCTATGGACGCGATTATCATGTAAAAGTGTTTGATATTGTCAAACGCCGTAAAATCTGGTTTTCAGTCTCTCTTGCACTTATATTAATTGGATTTGTCATGTTGCCCATTCATAAAGGAACAGAAGATTCTATTTTAAATTATGATATTGAGTTTATGGGTGGTACGTCGACATTAGTCACAACCAATGAAGTGGTTTATGATACCTTAGAAGAGTTACAAGAAGGTGTTAGAGGACTCGTTGTAGAAGCGACAGGAGATGAAACGCCTCAGATGAATATTGTTAGAGGTGTCGATGGAGCCGGTCAATTTGTCATTAAAACCAAAGAGCTAGACACGGAGACTGGTATGGCCTTACGTGAAGCACTAATGAATAAGTTTTCCATTACAGCTGCAAATATTGAAAGCGAAAACATCAGTGCAACCATCAGTACGGAAATGCGCCGAGATGCTATTATCGCTGTTATTATTGCTTCGATTGGGATTTTGTTTTATGTCTCCTTAAGATTCCACGACTTCCGATTTGGTATTGCAGCGGTGATTGCCTTAGTTCATGATGTCCTAATTGTATTTACTGTGTACTCTGTATTATATATACCTATAAATAATTCGTTTATCGCAGCCATGTTAACCATCGTTGGTTATTCCATTAATGATACCATTGTTTTGTTTGACCGTGTTCGTGATAATCAAAAGACCATGAAGCATGGGGATTATCATGGTGTTATTAATACGAGTATTAGTCAGACGATTTCTCGTTCAATTAATACGTCATTAACGACCTTTATCATGGTTTTCGTCTTGAACTTACTTGGTGTTGCATCGATTCGTGAATTTGCATTACCATTAATGGTGGGTATTATTTCAGGAACCTACTCTTCAATATTTATTGCGAGTCCATTATGGTATGTCATGAAGAAAAAAGAAGAAGCAAAGATACAAAACGCACAAGCATAAGGAGTAACTATGTTAAAACCTTTAATTATTGAAACGAGAGAAAGTGTCAATGCACATATTGAAAAATTACAGCAAGCATTAAAGGATAAAGGTATTAACATCAGTTTTTTAGTGGCTAAGCTATTATATAATCGTGGAATTCAGACGGCAGAGGATGCGATGGCTTTTTTATATCCAGAATATCATCTGCTCTATGATCCTTTTCAACTAAAAGATATGGACCATGCGGTTGAACTTATTCAATCGCATATTACGCGAGATCATCGAATTTACGTCTATGGTGATTACGATGTTGACGGTATAACAAGTACATCAATACTCGTTAAAATATTAAAGGCATGTGGAGCAAGAGTGGAGTATTATATACCGGATCGAATTCAAGAAGGTTACGGGATAAATATATCTGCTATAGACTGGATTTTTAATCAAGGTGCTTCGCTTATTATTAGTGTAGATACGGGAATTACGGCAGTCGAACAAGTTGCTTATGCAAAAGAAAAAGGGATGGATATAATTATTACTGACCATCATGAATGCCAGGAACAAATACCACAGGCAGATGCCGTCATTAACCCAAAACAAGCGACCTGTTCATATCCTTTTGAGAATTTGGCGGGTGTCGGAGTGACCTTTAAGTTGGCTCAAGCCTTAGCCAAGCTATATTCCATTGATGAAGAATTCCTAAAAGATTTAATTGAAATCGCAGCCATCGGAACCGTGGCGGATATTGTTCCTCTTATTGATGAAAATCGTGTCATTGTATCGGTTGCTTTTGAGCGGATACAAAAAAAGAGGATGCTTAAGCAAGGAAATAAGGGGTTAAATGCCCTATTGGAGCTCGTTGGTGCTGGTGAGAAAGCTTTAACAGCAGGTATTATTGGATTTCAGCTAGGTCCCCGTTTAAATGCGGCTGGACGATTAGGGGATGCAAAACGTGGGGTTCAATTATTTCTAACGGACTCCGAATCTCAAGCAATGGATATTGCAACGGAGTTGGACGCTGAAAATCGAAAGCGTCAAGAGATGGAACAAGACATTCTAAACGAAGCGGATGCAATTATTCAAAACACAATCGATGTTCAGTCTCAATCAATTCTAGTTGTTGCTGGTCATAATTGGCATCATGGTGTTATTGGGATTGTTGCTTCGCGTTTGACAGAAAAGTATTATCGACCGACTGTTTTATTGACGATTCATGATGGGATCGCATCCGGATCGGCTCGAAGCGTTGAAGGTTTTTCTATATTTGATGCACTCATGGAGTCAAAAGACTTATTTTTGAAAGTAGGTGGTCATGAAATGGCAGCCGGAATGAGTCTTAATGAGGAAAATATAGAACCACTTAGACGTGCTTTGAATCATTACGCAAATGAACATATGACGGATACAACCCTTATTCCTAAAGCGCGTGTTGAACATAATGTAGACTTACATGAAGTCAATGTCGAGGGAATTGAAGAACTTGCCTGCCTGGAACCATATGGTGCAGGCAATCAAGAGCCGAGGTTTTTGCTGAAAGGTTATGTTGGTCAGACACAGTTGATGGGAAAAGAAAAAAACCATTTTAAAATGCAATTTTTACAAGCGGATGATATTGTCGACGTTGTTGCATTTAACAGTGCAGAGTATTTTTCAGATGTCTATAGAGGAACAGAGGTTGAGATTATCGGAACATTCAATATAAATGAATGGAAAGGATATAAAAAACCACAAGTGTTCTTAAAAGGGATGAAGTACGAATCCGGCTTAGAAAAATATTTTAATGAGGCAAAAACTGTTTTTATGGATATAGATCATGGAATGATTGATAGGGTTTTATCCCAATATAAGTTTGTGTGTACTCGCGCAGATTGTATTGACTTATACCGTAAGATAAGAATGGAAGTAGGGAAAGATAATCAACACATAGACTTAATTGGGTTGAATTATTTAGTGCAAGAAAACCAACAGAATCTGAAAACCTTGATAAAAAGTCGTTTTATTTTGCAAGTTTTCAGTGAGCTGGGGCTCATCGAATTAAGCATGATTGAGACAGGTTGTTATAGAATACAGATGAAAAAGACGGAAAGTGTTGAATTAGAGAAATCAACACTGTATAATAGAATATGTTGAGATAAAGAAGAAGGAGATTGGCTATGGATTTACGAGCAGTTATAAGAGATGTGTATGATTTTCCGAAGGAAGGTATTGTATTTAAAGATATAACAACCATCTTACAAGATCCGGTAGCACTAAGAGAGTCAATTAATCAAATGCAAGACCATTTAAAAGGTATTGACTTTGATTATGTTGTTGGTCCTGAATCTAGAGGCTTTATATTCGGAGTCCCTATTGCCTACAATATGAACAAAGGCTTTGTTCCTGTGCGAAAAGAAGGAAAACTTCCATATGAAACGAAGAAAAGAACCTATGATTTAGAGTATGGAACGTCTACCATTGAAATGCATAGTGATGCAATCAAACCAGGTGATAAAGTCGTTATTATTGATGATCTTCTTGCAACGGGAGGAACGTCAGAGGCTATGGTAAAACTCATTGAAGACTTTGGTGGAGAAGTTGTTAAGATGGTCTATTTAATCGAGTTAACTTTTTTACCGGGACGTGACAAATTAGCAGGCTATGATGTTGAAGCATTAATTAAGTATTAGGTGATTTATAGAGAGAGCGATGCATTAGAAGATTGTCATCTAATGCATGAGCTCTTTTTTACTTGCAATTTAGAGCGATTGTTAATATAATGGAGTATAATACTTTAATCAATGATTTAGGCGCATAGCCATAATATACATAAATGATGAGACAAGAAAGTGATGATTATATGCCAGCAAAAAGTTTTGAGGAACTAATCGAAAAAATAAAAAAATATCATCCAACCGAGGATTTTGAGTTAGTAGAGAAAGCTTATAAATTGGCTGAATCTGCTCATGGAAATCAGTTGCGCAAGTCAGGAGAACCATATCTGATCCATCCTATTGCCGTTGCTAATATTTTAGCGGAACTTGAACTCGACAAAGAATCCATTATTGCAGGAATCTTACATGACGTTGTGGAAGACACAGATTATACTGTGGAAGATATAGCAAGGGAATTTAATGAAGAAATTGCCTTGCTTGTTGATGGTGTCACAAAGTTGAGTCAGATTACATATACCTCGGACAAAGAAGAAATTCAAGCAGAAAATTACCGAAAAATGTTTTTAGCCATGGCAAAAGATATTCGGGTTATACTCATTAAGTTGGCAGATCGCCTGCATAACTTGCGTACCTTAACATATATGCCTGAGCATAAACAAGTTGAAAAAGCCAAAGAAACCTTAGATATATATGCGCCCTTAGCACACAGGCTAGGTATTAGCAAGATAAAAGTTGAGATGGAAGACTTGGCATTAAGATATTTAGATAAGGATGCCTATTACGATATCGTTGAAAAAATCCGAAGAAAACGTTCAGATCGTGAACGTTATATTGAAGATGTTGTTGAAAAAGTTAAATTAAATCTTGAAGAAGTCGGAATTGAAGCAGAGGTATTCGGTCGACCTAAGCATTTTTTTAGTATATATAAAAAAATGGTAAGTCAAAACAAGACAATCGACCAGATTTATGATTTATTTGCTGTCCGTGCAATTGTGGGAAGTGTTAAAGACTGTTATGGCGTTTTAGGAATAATTCATGAGCTGTATACACCGGTTCCGGGACGGTTCAAGGATTATATTGCCATGCCAAAATCAAATATGTATCAGTCCTTGCATACAACCCTTATTGGACCGGAAGGGGAACCCTTTGAAATGCAGATTCGTACCTATGATATGCATCGTACGGCAGAGTTTGGTATTGCAGCCCATTGGAAATATAAAGAAGGTTCAACCACCCAATCAATGGAAAAAAGCGAAGAGCAAAAATTGAATTGGTTACGCCAAATACTTGAATGGCAAAGAGACATGTCTGACAATAAAGAATTCATGGATGTTCTAAAGTCAGATTTAGATGTATATGGCGATCAAGTCTATGCCTTTACACCAACAGGTGATGTTATTAATCTTCCACAAGGAAGTACACCCATAGATTTTGCATATTTTATTCATAGTGCTGTCGGAAACAAGATGGTAGGCGCAAGGGTAAACGGTAAAATCGTCACCTTTGATCGTAAGATTAAAAATGGAGATCGTATCGAAATCTTAACATCTCAAAATTCTAAAGGTCCTAGTCGAGATTGGTTAAATATTGTAAAAAGTTCTCAAGCTAAATCAAAAATTAATCAGTGGTTTCGAAAAGAATTTAAAGAAGAAAACATTAGTAAGGGAAAAGACTTGCTTGACAAATATGCAAAAGGTAAAGGACTACCGCTTCATGAAATCATGACCCCGAAATATCAAAAAGTGGTTATTCGCAAGTATGGATTCAAAGACTGGGAATCTGTGTGTGCAGCTGTTGGCCATGGTGGTTTAAAAGAAGGCCAGATTATTAACCGATTACATGATGAATACTTGAAGGATCACAAAGAAGAGGTTCATCCTGAAGATATTTTAAAAGAAGTGAATGCAAACAATGAAAAAGTAACTACCAAAAAATCAAAATCCGGGATTATTGTTAAAGGTATTGAGGATTTGGCGGTACGGTTTTCCCGTTGTTGTACGCCGGTTCCAGGAGATGAAATTGTTGGTTTTGTCACACGAGGACGTGGTATATCCATACATCGAACCGATTGTGTCAACATTATTAATCTTACCGATGAAGAGCGTGCTCGCTTAATTGATGCTGAATGGCAGATGATTGAAAAAGTCGCATCAGACATGGTTTATAAGGCAGACCTTCAAATCACGGCAGAAGACCGAAATGGAATGCTTGTGGATGTATCGAAAGTTTTATCAGATGAAGGCGTTCCTATACGCAATATGAATGCACGTACAACCAATAACCACGAATCAGTTATTAATATTACAATCGAAATAAAAAACTCGAATCAACTGAGTGTTATTACCAAAAAACTGAATAATATTAGTGGTGTCTATGAAGTGATGAGGACGAATAATTAATGCAGATAAAAAAACTATACATTACTAAAACAAAATTTAATAATTTGCCTCAAGAATGTATTGTATTAATCCATGTGTTTTATCCGGAATATTCAATTGAGTTAACATCTAAAGAAGATCGTTCAGATATTTCTATTGAAATAAATGACGATTCTTTTTATATTCAACTAGGAAAAAAATGTTCCAGCTATAGACGTCAAATAGACAATGATTTACGTCGACAAATAAAAGTGGCACTATTTGAACGTTTAGTCGATCAAAGCGGATATTATCCGCCATGGGGGATTCTACAGGGCATTCGACCGACAAAACTAGTATTCAAAATCAAAAACACCCTATCTGAAAAGTCATCTATTCCGCATATTTTAATCAATGACTACAAATTATCCCCTAAAATGGCAAATCTAGCGTTAGAGGTTGCTTCTTATGAAGAAGAATTTTTACAAGCACCGTCTGCGTCCAATCGACCACTAGCCTCCATATATGTTGGAATACCCTATTGTCCAACACGGTGTTTGTATTGTAGTTTTCCATCGAACGGGATAGAAAAATATCAACAAACACATCAAGAATACATGAAGGCCCTAATAAAAGAACTTGATCATATCCTTCCTCTTGTTCATAAAAAGCATGCATTGAGTGCCTTATATGTTGGAGGCGGGACGCCAACGACATTGTCAGCAAATGAATTGGAAAATTTATTATTGGCGATTCACCGGAGTGTTCCCTTAGATAACTTTCAAGAAATCACAGTTGAGGCCGGGCGACCGGATACAATTACCGAAGAGAAGTTAAAGGTACTCAAGAAATATGGGATTCAAAGAATATCAATCAATCCCCAGTCAATGAATCAGGAAACATTAGACTTAATTGGTAGGAAGCATTCGGTTGATGCTATAAAAGATACCTTTAATCTAGCTCGAAAAGTAGGTATTCAAAGAATCAACATGGATATTATTTTAGGTTTGCCCAATGAGCACATAAGTCATGTTGAGCATACATTTAAGGCACTAGAAGAACTCATGCCTTCTGAAGTGACTGTCCATACATTAGCCATCAAAAATTCATCTCGCCTCAAAGAAAATCAAGAAGCTTATTCTTTAGCAAACCGTGATGAGATGGAGAATATTTTAGAGTATTCGCGCGAGTTTTTAATTCATCGGATGGACATGAAACCATATTACCTCTACCGTCAAAAAAATATGGTGGCATCTTATGAAAACATTGGATATACAAGCGGGCAACCTTGTTTATATAATATGCAAATTATTGAAGAGGCAACGTCAATCTTTGCATTCGGGGCAGGTGCATCAACAAAAATTCGTAATCAAAAGGGGCAAATTGAACGTGTTGAGAATGTGAAAAATGTTGATATATATATAGACCGCATTGATGAAATGATTGAGCGAAAGCGAATATACTTCACAGAAAATAAAGAATAGTGTATAATTATTATTATATAGTAATCAAATAGACAAGGAGATGCATCCATGATTAGTGAACTAGGAAATGCAATGGTTATATTTGGTGGAACAGGTGATTTGACAAAGAGAAAGCTTGTACCTGCTTTATATAACTTACTTATAGAAAAACAGTTACCGGATAATTTTTTTGTGGTTGCTGTAGGACGTCGGGACAAAACGACGGAAGAATTTGTTGAAGAAATGGAAATAGCTTTAAAGGAATTCAGTCGAAATAGCTATGATGAAAACATATGGAAGAATTTAAAATCAAGAATATTTTATTATCGTTTAAATTTTGACGGAACTGAAGAATATCTTGAATTTGATACAGCCTTGTGCAAACTAGAACATAAATATGAGACTCGGGGCAACCGAATGTTTTACTTGGCAGTGAGTCCGGAATACTTTGGTGTCATTGTTGAAAAGTTGCACGAATATGGGCTAGCTAGTGATAATGGAAGTTTTAAACGTGTTGTTATTGAAAAGCCTTTTGGTAAAGATTTAGAATCGGCAAAAGCCTTAAGTAAACATATAACACATGCCTTTGGCGAAGAAAACATCTACCGAATCGATCACTATTTAGGGAAAGAAATGCTACAAAACATTATGGTTATTCGTTTTGCAAATGCATTTTTTGAACCGATTTGGAATAATAAGTATATTGACCATGTTCAAATTACAAGTACAGAAACATTGCCGGTTGAAGAACGTGGTGGCTATTATGAAAAAGCGGGTGCAATGAAAGATATGCTTCAAAATCATCTCCTACAATTATTAGCCTTAACAGCAATGGAGCCACCCGTGCGATTAGATACAGAATCCATTCGGGATGAAAAAGTCAAAGTGCTTAAAGGTCTTAAAATCTATGAAGAAGATGAAGTGAATGATTATGTCGTTCGAGGACAATATGGTCCGAATGAAGAAATGGGATTCAATGGTTATCGACAAGAACGACGTACAGACCCTGACTCAGATATAGAGACCTACATTGCCTTAAAGATGGAAATTGAAAACTTCCGATGGTCCGGAGTCCCTTTTTATATACGGACAGGAAAGCGCTTAAAAGAGAAAACGGTAGAAGTTGTTATTCAGTTTAAATCATTAGCCAAAATACTTTACTTAAAAGAACTAGATGAAATGATGCCAAATCAATTAATTATACGCATTCAACCAACGGAAGGGGTTTTTCTTCGCTTTAATGCCAAAAAACCGGGACAGACCAATGATATCGTTCCTGTTAAAATGGATTTTTGTCAAAATTGTGAAATTGGATATAATAGTCCTGAAGCCTATGAGCGACTTTTGCTCGATGCAATGAAAGGTGAAAAAACATTGTTTACACGTTGGGATGAAGTTGAATATTCTTGGCGCTTTGTTGATGCAATCCAAAATGCATGGAAAAAAGAACGCCCTGATTTTCCGAATTATGAAGCCGGATCACATGGTCCTAAAGTGGCCGATGATTTAATTGAAAGAGACGGACGTCGCTGGGTGAATGAATAAAGCAGGTTTATCAAAGGAGGATTTTATGCAAATTCATGATATTTCAATGCTAATAGAACCGGATATGATGGTGTATAAAGATGCATCAGTAAAAAAACCGGTCTTTGATGTCATTGGTGATCACAAGACAGGCGTTGCACATGAGACCAATCTGACATTGAACATACATACGGGTACTCATATTGACATGCCACTCCATATGATTAAAGACGGTAAGACCTTAGATACATTTGATATACGACGGATGATCACCCCTTGTAAAGTTTTTGATTTGACGTATTTAGAAAACAATGTTATTACGGCGGATGATATCAAAGATTTGTCGATTCAAAAAGATGATTTTATATTATTTAAAACCCGAAATTCCTTTTATGATAAAACACAGGGATTTGACTATGAATTTGTCTATCTAGATGAAAGTGGAGCCCGCCTTCTTAAAACACTAGAAATCAATGGAGTTGGTATTGATACGTTGGGGATTGAACGTGCTCAATCAAATCATATGACTCATATTTCCTTGCTTGAAGATGATATCATTATTTTAGAAGGCCTCGAGCTAAAAGATATCCGTGAAGGCCAATACGAATTAATTGCATTACCGATTAAGATTAAGGGTGTCGAAGGAAGTTTTGTACGTGCTGTTTTAATCGAAAAATAATTACATAGTAATCATTACTACAAGATGTGTTTTTGAAAATACATCTTGTATTTTTTTATATCCTGTGGTAAACTGATTTTAGTTTGATTATCAAAGTAATAAGCAAGGAGATCCTATGAAATTAAATGAACTCAAGATAAAAGATTTAACAGCAAAGCTTCCGATTATTCAAGGTGGAATGGGTATTGGTGTATCCGGATGGAGCCTGTCTTCTGCAGTTGCTAATGCCGGTGGTATTGGAATTATTTCGGGAGCACAAAGCGGATATCGAGAAAATGATTTTGCCATGAATACGATTGAAGCGAATTTACGTGCATTCCGTGATGAAATCCGTAAAGCAAAAGAAAATACAAAGGGAATAATTGGTGTGAATATCATGGTTGCCATGAAAAATTACGCTGAATTGGTAAAAGTAGCCGTTGATGAAAAAGTTGATTTGATTATATCCGGTGCAGGATTGCCATTAGACTTGCCCGAATTAGTAGAAGAATCAACAACAAAGATTGTTCCCATTGTCTCATCTCTTCGAGCAGCTGAGTTGATTATGCGAAGGTGGGCAAAAAAATTCCAGCGACAACCGGATGCGATTGTCGTTGAAGGACCTGAAGCCGGAGGACACCTTGGATTTAAACGTGAAGAACTTTTAGATGGAAGCGCACAAGACCTTTTTTCCATTGTATCGGAATTAAAAGGTTATTTAGACAAGCAAAAGTTAGACATACCGATTATTGCAGCCGGTGGCATCTTTCACGGTGAAGATATTGTCAAGGCTCTAGAAGCAGGTGCGAGCGGTGTGCAGATGTCAACACGCTTTGTTGCAACCTATGAATGTGATGCATCAGATGCTTTTAAGCAAGCATATATCAATGCAAAACCTGAGGACGTTGTTATCATGCAAAGTCCAGTAGGATTGCCGGGACGAGCGCTTAAAAATCCCATGCTGGATAAGGTAGAGAAGGAGGAGCGCATAAAGGTCACTAAATGTTACAATTGCGTTCATAAGTGTGATCCGAAGACAACGCCTTTTTGTATAACAGAAGCCTTGGTTAATGCGGTTACCGGGGATTTAGACCATAGTCTTCTATTTGTGGGAAGCCGGGTTTCGGAAGTCCATAAAATGCAATCGGTTCAAGAAATTATGGATGAATTAGTAAATGAGGTTGAAGCTTTATAAAAATTAATATATACTATAGAAAAGACTTATCTTAGGATAAGTCTTTTAATCTATATTGAATTGGAGAACAGGTATGAAAGCATTGAAACGCTATAAAACCTTTATGACTATACTATGTATTCAAATGTTATTGATAGGACAAGTTTCCGGTATGGTGGATAGTCGTCCCTTACTTGCGGATGAAGAACAGTCTTATTATTATGAAGCTCAAGAACTTGAAAAACTAGGTGTTTTTAAGGGGACCAATCAAGGGTTTGAATTGTCTAGAGAACCATCAAGGTTAGAGGCTTTGATTATGATGATGCGAATGCTTGGACTTGAAGAAGATGTCTTAGAGCGAGAAGATAGCACCAGTTATTTTCTTGACGTACCGACATGGGGATTTGAATATGTCAATCTCGCTTATGAACGTGGACTGACTCAAGGAGTCGATGAAAAATTATTTGGAATGGAACGACAAGTCGATGCAAAAATGTTTATCACCTTTATGTTGCGAGCATTAAATTATGATGATAAAAAAGGTGACTTTCAGTATCAAGAGGCTGTCGAGTTTGCTTTAGACATAGGAATGATTGACGAGGAACTTAAAGAGGAACTTGATCAAGAAACATTTACCCGTAATTATGTTGCAAAAATTGTTTTCAATACCCTCAATGCACCCTTGGCCAACGATGAACGTACATTATCTAGATATTTAATCGATGCAGGTAAGCTAGCTCAAGCAGAACAAACCAAAGGTCCGGTCGAAACGCCAACGAGTGATAATCTTATTGAGGATGATGACGAAAAAAATATAGAATTGACACCAATAATGGGTGAGTCAGAGGCTACAGCCCATCAGCTGGCTGCTTATCTACTGAGTAAAAATCCAAATCCTAAGATTAACATTTCAGTAACAGAATTTGCACAACTATGGATTGATGAAGGGCGAGCTGAAGGAGTTCGAGGTGACATTGCCTTTGCTCAAGCTTGTCATGAAACTGGTTTTTTTAAATTTGGAGGTTCAGCACTACCTGAATGGAATAATTATACTGGATTAGGGGTAACCGGTGCAGAATATAACCCGGAAACAGTTGTTATAAAGGAATTTAAAGAAGGGGTAAGAACTTTTTGGACGCCAGAAGGAAGCGCAGTAGCCGTTGTTTTTGAACACCCGCAACAAGGCGTGCAGGCAACAATACAACATTTAAAGGCATATGCATCTAAAGAAGCATTGGTTAAGGCGGTTGTTGATCCTCGATTTGATTATGTTACAAGAGCAATAGCTCCTTACTTTGAAGATTTAGGCGGAAAATGGGCATATCCTGGATATAATAAATCAAAATATTCATCTTTGGAAGAAGCGAAAACAGCGGGGGATTCATATGGCCACTCTATTTTAAAGAAGTATGAAGAGATTATAAGAATGAAATAATTTCAAAATAAGCAATTGACAAACGCTTTTGTTTTGTTATAATTAACATAATATCTTAAATCGACGACGAGACGAGTAGCATATGGCGCTTGACAGAGAGGAAACGGAATGTTGAGACGTTTCTCATGACAAAATATGTGAAGACTAACTCTGAGAGACCCTAATCCGGTACGGTAACGCGTTATAGTTTTAATGAAGTGGTTTTCAACAATTAGGGTGGAACCGCGGGATTATCTCGCCCCTTGCATATTTATGCAAGAGGCGTTTTTTATTTTATTAATATTTTAGGAGGGCATCATATGTTATGGAATGACCGATTTGCATTTGGTATTGCAGAAGTCGATGATCAACACAAACGATTATATGAACTGATTGACCAGATCAATGCACTTGAGGAAGATGTAAAAGAAGGTATTGATTGTTATGATGAAGTTTATGCAGTATTAAAAGAATTAGAAGATTATACGGTTTATCATTTTGAAGAAGAAGAAAAATTATTGGAACGTTTTGGATATGAAGATTTACAGGCGCATCAAAAAGAACATGATGCTTTTGTTTTAAAAGTAAAAGAAACATTAACGGAAGACTTAGATTTGAAACAAGAAGGTGTTATTCAAGATCTTTCAGAGTTTCTTTTAGAATGGGTATCCAATCATATTTTGTATACAGATGCAAAATATGTCAGTGTATTAAAAGATAGAAAGAAGGTATTTGAATGAAAGTAACATTAAAAGATGGTTCGGTAAAAGAATATAATGAAGCAAAAGCTATCATTGATATCGCAACAGATATAAGTGAAGGTTTAGGACGTGTAGCATGTGCGGCAGAGCTAAATGGTGAAGTGGTTGATTTGCGTACAGTGATTTCACAAGATGCGGAACTTAATATATTAACATTTAATGATGAGGCCGGAAAACGTGCCTATCGCCACACAGCATCTCATATTATGGCACAAGCGGTTAAACGTTTATACCCAAGCGTTAAGCTTGCCATAGGACCTGCGATTGATACTGGCTTCTACTATGATTTTGAAACAGAATCTGCCTTAAAAGATGATCAGTTAAAAGCAATCGAAGCTGAAATGAAAAAAATCATAAAAGAAAAACAAGATATTGAACGTTTTGAACTTCCCCGTAATGAAGCGATTACATTAATGGAGGAAAAGGGTGAGATCTATAAAGTTGAGCTGATTAACGAATTGCCTGAAGATGCCATTATTTCATTTTATAAGCAAGGCGAATTTGTTGATTTATGTGCAGGACCTCACTTAATGAATACAAAAGCGGTTCAAGCCTATGCATTATTAAGTACGGCAGGTGCTTATTGGCGTGGTGATGAACGTAATAAAATGTTGTCGAGAATATATGGAACAGCATTTAGCCGCAAATCTGATTTGAAGGATTACTTGAACCAGTTAGCGGAAGCCAAGAAAAGAGATCACAATAAGTTAGGTCGCGAATTAGGTATTTTTACAACATCGGATATCGTTGGACAAGGTTTGCCACTTGTTATGCCAAAAGGTGCAAAAATTTTACAAATTTTACAGCGCTATGTTGAAGATATCGAAGAAAACTGGGGGTATGAGTTTACAAAAACACCCATGATGGCTAAATCTGACCTTTTTAAGATTTCCGGTCACTGGGATCATTACAAAGATGGAATGTTTATACTCGGCGATGAAGAAAAAGAAGAGGAAATCTATGCTTTACGTCCCATGACATGTCCTTTCCAATATGTGATTTACAAAGCGACACAACATAGCTATCGTGACTTACCGGTACGTTTATCCGAAACATCGACACTCTTTAGAAATGAATCATCCGGTGAGATGCATGGATTGATCCGACTTCGTCAATTTACCTTATCAGATGCCCATATTATTTGCACACCAAACCAAGTGGAACAAGAGTTTACAAGTGTTGTGGAACTTTTGCAAGAGATTATGCGAGCGCTTGGCATAGAAGATGATGTGTGGTATCGTTTCTCCAAGTGGGATGCAGAGCGTACAGATAAATACATCGATAACCCGGAGGCTTGGGAATCGACACAAGACAGTATGCGTGACATATTAAATAATATTGGATTGGATTATTATGAGGCCGATGGTGAAGCAGCATTTTATGGTCCCAAGTTAGATGTTCAATTTAGAAATGTTCATGGAAAAGAAGACACATTATTGACCATTCAAATAGACTTTGCTTTGGCTGAACGTTTTGATATGAGTTATGTTGATAAGGATAATATCAAAAAACGTCCGTTCATCATTCACCGAAGTTCGATTGGCTGTTATGAAAGAACCTTAGCAATGTTGATCGAAAAATATGCAGGTGCATTTCCACTGTGGATGGCGCCAACGCAAGTGAAGTTGTTGCCGATTTCTGAGAAAAATCATGACTATGCTCAAAAGATTGCAAAAAAACTTAGAAGCATGGGAGTGCGTGTAGATATCGATATGCGAGCAGAAAAAATCGGATATAAGATTCGTGAAGCTCGACTTGAACGCCTTCCCTATTTAGCGATTATCGGACAAGAAGAGGAAGAAAACACCTGTGTAAGTGTGCGTAGCCGTGAAAAAGGTGATGAAGGTTCAATTGATTTAGAGGCTTTTGCTAAACGCTTAGTTGAAGAAAATGCAACAAAATATATTTATCATCAACACATGATAAAGGAAGAAGACGAGTAAATGAAAGTTATTGATCGATCGTTAATACAATTGTATTTTACATTTTTAAGGATTGGTCTGTTTACAATAGGAGGAGGCTATGCAATGCTTCCTCTTATTCAAAAAGAAGTGGTTGAAAGGTACGGATGGGCAACGGACGAGGAAGTTATCAATTATTATGCGATTGGCCAATCAACTCCAGGGATTATTGCCGTGAATACGGCAACCTTTATTGGCGTTAAGCAAGGAGGTTTCCTTGGTGGAGTTGCGGCAACACTAGGCATGGTAACACCGTCTTGGATTATTATATCCTTATTAGCGCATTTTATTGACGCATTTAGGGAGAATCCATATGTTGAAAAAGCATTTATGGGTATTCGAATTATGGTGTTAGCACTTATATTATCGGCAGTTATAAAGATGGGACAAAAAGTTTTGAAACACATATCGGATTATTTCCTTATGATGTTAGGTCTAATCTTAGTTGCCTTTCTTGATATTACCCCGGTTTATGTGATTTTAATGGGAGCTATATTGGGTGTTATTATTCAATCCCTTGGAAAAAGACAAGAAAGAGAGGGGAAGAATCTTGACTAATTTTTTGCATCTCTTTTTTACTTTTTTCAAAGTTGGACTCTTTACAATTGGTGGCGGATTAGCGGCCCTACCATTATTACAAAATTATTCTGAACGCTATGGTTGGGTTGATGAAAAAATGTTTGCGGACATGATTGCAATTAGTGAGTCAACACCAGGGCCAATAGGTATTAATATGGCTACGTATGTCGGTTTAAGTCAATATGGCTTTATAGGTTCCATTGTGGCAACCACAGGTATGGTATTACCTTCCTTGCTAATTATATACCTTATCGCAAACTTTTTAAAAGGCTTTAACGAACAGCCCATAGTTCAAGGTGTACTTCAAGGTATACGTCCGGTAGTGATTGGCATTATCGGTTCAGCTCTGATTGCAATCAGTAAAGTAACCATTATAAAAATGCCAACCCTTTATGCAAAAGGCCAATGGTTAGATTTTTTTGAATGGAAAAGTCTCATAATTTTTGGTGTGTTCATTATTGCAGTGATGAAGATGAAGATTCATCCGATTTTTTTTATTGTTGGCGCAGGAGTCGTTGGAATTATATTGTTTTAGAAGGGAGCTAGACTATGTTATGTGAATGTGGAAAGGACCACAAAGATATTATTGAATCTATCCGTGTTGAGGAAAAAATAATAGAAGGCCTTCTAGAGGACTTAAAAGAGTATAATACTGGAGAGGTCTTATTTGTTACAGATTTGCCTGTTTCCAAAGCTTATCAGTTGTTTATTACAGAATTAGAAGCAGTTGGATATTGTGTCTATATACTAAAACGTGAAGATGACCTATTGCCGGATGAGCAAGGGGTAGGCGAGATTATTTTACAAACAACACAAGCAACAAAACTAATTGTTGGTATTGGATCAGGAACCCTTAATGATTTGTGCCGCTATGTAAGTTATCGCTTAAATATTCCCTACTGGATTGTTATGTCTGCGCCATCAATGGACGGGTATGCGTCAACGGCATCGCCCATACTTGTGGATGGATTTAAGAAAACCTTTTATTGCCATGTTGCTAAACGTATATATGGACAAAAAGATGTAATCAATCATGCTCCGTCAGATATGATTGTGGCCGGTTTAGGCGATTTGTTAGGAAAGATAACGGCTTTGACGGATTGGAAGATGAGTCACATACTTCATGGCGAGTATTTTTGCCCGATGATTTATAGAAATTTATATGACTATATTGATAACCTCTCAGACAATTTAAGTATATCTCAAGAAGAACTTGGAGAGCTTATTTGTGAGAGCTTAATCCAATCAGGAATATACATGAGCTATGTCGGGAATTCAAGACCGGCATCCGGAGCAGAACACTTAATTAGCCATACATTAGAGATGGAATCCATTAAAAAGGGAGAAAAAGTTGATTTCCATGGTATCAAAGTTGGAATGGCAACAGATTATGTTCTTGAATTATATAAAGATTTACGTCAAAATATCGATAAAGTTAAAGATCACTACCAGCTGGATTCAAAGCAAGTAAGCGATCTCTTATCGACGATTGATAAAGCTTTAGAATATGAACACCTAGTCAAAGATTATCAACAACTGATTCTTAACATACGCAAAAAATATTCAAAAGACCAAATCCTTTATGCTATGAAACAAGGCCCGGTTATTAGAGATCGTTTTACTATTTTATCAATTTATCAAGCGCTAGGATGGGGGAATTTATGACGCAATTAATCGAACGTTTATTTCCAATTGTCCTTTTGATTGCAATCGGTGTTTTTGCCCGTAAGAAAAATCTCTTTGATGAGAAACTAATAGAGGGTTTAAAAACAATTATTGTAAAGATTGCATTACCTGCAGTTTTATTTGGTGCCTTTGCAACGGCAACGCTCCAAATGGGCTATTTATGGATTTTTGTGTTTGTGTTTTTCTTGTGTAGTCTCTTGTATGGCATTGGTGAATTTCTAAACCGTAAGCTATCAATCCTTTTTCCTGAACGATTTACAGCCGGATTTTTTACCGGATTTGAATTTGGAATGATTGGTGTTGGCTTGTATAGCGCCATATGGGGTGTTGAACAATTGCCGACAATTATGTTGATTGGTTTTGGACATGAGATTTTTATCTGGTTCGTATATGTACCTCTTCTTGAAAATAAAGGAGTGAATACATTTGATTTAAAAAAGACAATGACAGCTTTTTTAAAAACGCCAACCATTATTGCAATATTTATTGGTATTGTATTTAACTTAACAAATATATATGTACCCTTTGGTAATACCATAATTGGTTCAGGCATTTATTCCACGATGAGCATGATAACACCACTGACGTCACCGCTCATACTTATTGTTATCGGATATTCCATGACATTTAAATCTATGGGCACAAAAAAAGTTCTTGCCTATGTTGGAGGAAGAACTTTATTGGTAGGAATATTTGGTGCCTTGACCTTATATTTATCTTTACTTGTTTCCGGCATTAGGGAACCAATGTTTGTTATTTCTTTTATTGCATTTTTACTGCTTCCGCCACCCTATATTTTACCCCTTTATATTAGCGATCAAAGAGAGTCTGAATTTTTTAGCCAAATGCTCGTATATGGAACCCTCGTTTCATTTGTGGGATATATTATTTTAATGAGCTTGTAGCTAGTTCCATGCGGTTGAGATAATCAAGTACAATTGAGCCGTATGGAATTTTTTTGTCAATTAAGCCCTGTGTACCAAACATAACATTGAACTCAAAAATGTAGTATTTTCCATCAACATAAGCGACATCAAAACCTGCATGATTGATACCTAAAGAAATTGCGATTTGTGACACGATTCGAATGGCTTCAAGGGGTATGGCATCATAGGTGATTTCACCACCTTGGGCGACATTATTTTTGAAGTTATCTTTTGCAGCGATACGCCAATAAGAGCTAACCACTTGATCTCCAATAAAAATAATACGCATATCACGATCAATGGGTAAGTATTCTTGTACATACAAGGTTTCTGTCAAAGCGCAATAATTCTTAAAATCTGTGTAGTTATCAATTTTATAAACGCCTTGGCCCATTGAACTTTTAACTTCTTTGGCAATAAAGGGGTAATCAAAATAAGTAAGGATGAACTCTTGGTTATACTCTGTATTACTTAAGATCTCTGTATATGGAACAAAATCAGGAAATGAAGTCATGAGTACTCGTGTCATTTCGATTTTATTATGTCCTAGGTGGTAAGTTGCAATACTTGGAAAAATCTTTTTTTGTAGGCCATAAACGAGAGCGTTTACTTGCCAATATGGGGGAAATAGAATCCAATCGGCACTGCGAACAGATTCGATTTCTTTTAAATATAGATCAGGTTTTAGAAAATGAATACCGTTAAAATCGTAGGTCCGTAGCGTGTCAAAACTGATGTATTTCATAACATTTGCTCCTCTATTTCAAACTGAAACATAATAAAAACTCTATAACTGTGTAATTATAGAGCTTAATATAAAAAAAGTCAATTTAAATATAAAACATATATCCATTTTCGCCATTGAATTTATCAGCTTCGAGCAGTAAATTTTCAAGGGTTATTTGCTTGAAAAAACCTTGAATGGTTTGGTCAAGGGGTAAGTAGATTAAATTCTGAGCTGCTTGTTCAATATGGGCTGCATGCTTGCGAACAGATTCTTTGGTTGTTTCAAATAAAGCAGCTTCTATGGGAGATAAGATATCACAGACCGTAATTTGATTCGGGTGACGTGTTAGCTTATATCCACCTTGTGATCCTTTTACGGAAGTGACAATTTCTCCTTGTTTTAGTAAAGAAAAAACTTGTTCGAGGTATATTTTGGATATATCTAACTCCTCTGAGATACTAATAACGGTAATGTATTCATCGTTTGCATAGCGTTTAGCTAAATATATTGTAGCAGCAATGGCATAGCGACCTTTTGCTGAAATCCGCATAAAAATCCTCCTTTTCAAAGTGATATTTTATATCATAGTTTATATTTAACCGTTTGTCAATCACATATTAAACATATATGAATAAAGACATTAACTTCATATAGAAAATTTTTTGCAGAGCGTGTATAATGAAAGAAGATAGATTGGAGGAATTAGATGACTGAGCAAGAAAAAGTTCATCAGAATACAAGTGAAATTACGCACATCGGTATGTCCGTAGCATTATTAATTGCCGGAGGCGTTTTTGTTATTTTTTTAAGTCGATTTTTCCCGATACCCGGAACAAAATATCTACTTATGGGCACCTATATTTCCTTGATTATGAGTGCAATGGCATACTTATTCCCAACAACACATATTGTTTTGAAAATCAATGTTGTGTTAGCCGCTATATTAAGTATGGTGACGATTTATATGGGAATAGCCATCTTGATTACAGGCTTATCGGCAGAACTTATCGGTAGTTTATTAATAAACAAATCCTCTCGTGGAATCGCGATTGGGATGAGTTATGCTGGATTTACTGTTTTAACATCCCTTATTATTTCAAAATTTATTATTGGCGATGCTCTATTTGCCGTCGTTGATGGACGTTGGATACTCATTACTGTCTCTTTAGCTTCAATTCTGGGAGGCATAGGAGGATTTGCCGGTAAAACAATTGGAATACGGGTTAAATTTGCTTTGAATAAGGAGATAAAATAATGAAATCATCATATAGAATGCCTGCAGAGTGGGAAGAGCATTTTGCAACACTTATCAGTTGGCCTGTTAAAGCATCAATGATTTGGACGGACAACTATAAAGAAGTTTGTCAGGGATATAGTGAAGTCATTCAAGCAATCGCTCAATTTGAACCGGTATATGTTCTGGTAGACGAAGAAACAATGCCTATTGCAAAAGCCTACTGTCCTGAGCATGTGCATTGGTTGAGTATTTGTCATGACGATGCTTGGATAAGAGATAATGGTCCGACCTATGTAGTTGATTTATCTGAGGAAAAACTTGTGGGTATACATTGGGAGTTTAATGCATGGGGAGAAAAATATCCGGATTTTGCATTAGATAAGCAAGTGGCAATTCAGGTGAATCAAGCATTAGGCTATCCAAATATGGATGTTGATCTTGTCCTAGAAGGTGGATCCATTCATGTCGATGGAGAAGAAACTCTATTGACAACGAGGGAGTGTTTATTAAATCCCAATAGAAATCCCCACTTGAATCAATCTGCAATCGAAAAAATATTGGAAGAACGATTAGGAATTCGTCGAATTATATGGCTTGATAAGGGCTTATATGGGGATGAAACCGATGGACATATTGATAATATAGCATGCTTTGCAAAACCGCAAACGATAATTCTTCAAACCTGTTATGATGTGTCTGATCCCAATTATAAACGGAGTCAAGAAGCCATTGAGATTTTAAATACATCTCTTGACGCTAAAGGGCGAAAAATTCATGTTGTTGAAGTAGAAGGACCTCCTGTGAGATATTACAATGGGAAAAGACTTACATTAAGTTACCTAAACTTTTATCTTGTAAATGGTGGACTGATTTTACCGGTCTTTGGTGGAGATGCAAGTGAATACGATCAAAAAGCCATTCAAACATTAAGCGCAATCTTTCCGGAACGAAAAATCGTGACTGTTGATGGAATGGCCTTAATTAAAGAAGGGGGTAATGTTCATTGCATTACTCAGCAAATTCCAAGAGAGGTGAAGAAAAATGCGTAAAGTAACTGTAGCGGCAATACAGATGTCATGTACAGACCACATTAATACAAATATTCAAAAAGCTGAAAAATTTGTACGTCAAGCAGCTGATGAAGGTGCGCAAATCATTTTGTTGCAAGAACTTTTTGAAACACTCTATTTTTGTCAAAAGGAAAATCCCAAATATTATCAATTTTCGACAAGTGTCGAAGATAATCTTGCCATTCGCCATTTTAAATCGATTGCGAAAGAACTAAACGTTGTACTACCCATTAGTTTCTATGAACGTAAAAATAATGCGCGTTATAATTCCTTGATTGTTATTGATGCAGATGGTTCCCTTTTAGAAGTCTATAGGAAAAGTCATATACCGGATGGTCCCGGTTATGAAGAAAAGTATTATTTTAGTCCCGGAGATACCGGATTTAAAGTGTGGAAGACAAAGTATGGAAGGATTGGTGTTGGAATATGTTGGGACCAGTGGTTTCCGGAAGCTGCTAGAATTATGGCCTTAATGGGAGCAGAACTGATATTTTATCCGACAGCCATTGGTTCCGAACCTGAAGATCCTTCTATTGATTCGAGTAAACATTGGCAGCGTTGCATGACGGGACATTCAGCTAGTAATCTGGTTCCGGTTATTGCGTCAAATCGAACGGGTCAAGAACAAATCGAAGATTCAACCATCACATTTTATGGAACGTCTTTCATAACAGATGGGACGGGAGAAGTGATTCGACAAGCCAGTCGAGATCAGGAAGAAATTCTAATTGCAACATTTGATTTGGATGAATTAGCACATCAACGGATTGAGTGGGGTGTGTTTAGAGATCGACGACCGGAACTTTATAGTAAAATACTTTCCTTAGACGGCAATTTATAAAAAATGACAACATATATTAACGACCTTGATTGTTGCGCTTCATGTGTGAGTGCAACATTTTTTTTGAAACTATTTATAAGCAATGGAAAATATAGGTTTACAAAATATCACAATTAGTGATATAATAAGTCGTATCAGAGGAAGTTGTGGGATAAGGAGGAAAATTATGAAAAGAAAAATCATTATTGGATTAATCATAGTAGCTATTATCATTAGTGGAATTCTATTTTTTATAGTTCAACAAAAACCAAAGCAAGTGGTAGGATATACCATAGGCAAAGGCAATTACGAAGAAGTCGTTAGCGCCATTGGATATGTTGAATATGAGGTGGAATCTAGCGTACAAGCAGAGATTTCGGGGAAAATTCATTCCTTGAACGTAAAAGAAGGCGATCGAATTGAAAGCGGACAAATAATCGCTCAGCTTGATGATTCTGACGCAAAAAAGCTTTATCAAGACTTGGAAGGAAGTGTAACCCTTGCAGAATCCAGGTATAAGGATTCTCTGGTCAATTACAATGCATCCTCAATAAATGTTCAAGAACAACGACAAACTAAAGAAGTGGAGATTGAAGGATATAAGCTGACCTTAATGCAACTTGAATCGGATCTTCGAAAAAAACAAGAATTATATAATGAAGGCATTATTGCCTTATCTGAGCTAGAAGACATTAAAGATGAGCAAGAGCGAATTCAAAATTCTATTGAAGTTGCACAGGCCTCTCTAAAAGCAATAAACAATCCGACCTTTACTAGCCAAGAATTAAAGGCATCTATTGATGTTGCCAAAATGAATTTGGAACAGCAAAAAACGGAGCTTGATAAATATAATATTTATAGTCCTTATGACGCCATTGTTTTAGAAACATACGTGAATTCGGGGGATTATATTCAATCTGCACAAGAACTAATAAAAATCGGATCGGTTGATAAGAAAGTTGTTTGGGTAGACATTGATGAAAAATATATCGGAAAAGTTCAATTGGGACAAAGAGCTGTTTTAACGGCAGAACCTTACCCGGATAATCAGTATGAAGGCGAGATTACAGAATTTAGTCCGAGTATTAATCGTGATACAGGAACCATCGGTGTTAAAGTTGAAATTGATGAAGGTAAAGATGCTTTTATACGAAACATGTCAGTAAAAGTGGATGTTACAGCTGTTCAATATGATGATGTTGTGCTAGTCCCGGGAGAATATATTTTTGATAAAGAGGATACTGCCGTCCTCATGGTTGATAATGAAGGTGTAGTATTCTTAAGATCGATTATTATTCAAAATCAAAATAAAGAAATGATCTATGTACTGGATGGATTGGAAGCCGGTGAAGTCATTATTGAACCTCAAGACCTTGTACCCGGTGATGTTGTGGAAATAGAAGAAACGATTACTGACATAGAGAAAAGAGTTGATGACTAATGCTATTTGAACTCAAGGTGGCATTACGGTTTTTAAAAGAAGGTCGTGGTCAAACAGTGTTCATATTATTGGGAATTGCTGTTGGAGTGGCAGTACAAGTTTTTTTGAATACATTAATTACAGGTTTGCAGGAAGATCTGGTCAATCAGACGGTTGGAAACAGTTCTCATATATGGATTGAAGGAAAATCAGATTTTGACACAGAGACGAATTTATTAGAGTGGGATAATATAATAGAAATCATTGATAATCGGGAGGATATTGCAGCTATTTCACCCCTTGTCGAGGGGAATGGTTTTATTGTCACCAATGCTGAAGCGGTTCCGATTCAGTTAAAAGGTATTGAATTAGACCAAGCAGATGCAATTTATAATATTATTAGTCGACTAGACGTTAGATTGACTTCCTTGAGTGGAAATCAAGTCTTAATAGGCCAAGGGATTGCTGAGGAATATGGGATATCAACAGAAGACGTGATACGACTATCGCTACCCAATGGTATTGTTCAAAATTATGCAGTTGCCGGAATTTTTGATTTGGGAAATTCCGCAAGTAATAATACATGGGTCATGATGGACATTAAGCAAGCCCAAAAAATATTAGGGTTAGGGAATAAGATTTCGAAAATTGAGATGCAGATCAATGAAATCTTTGATGCAGAGATTATTGCGGAAGAACTCGATGGACGATTCATTAATGTTCGTGTAGACAACTGGATTCAAAGTAACAGTTCTCTATTATCGGCCCTTAGAAGCCAAAGTTCCTCCTCCATTATGATACAGGTCTTTGTTTTGTTGGCGATTACCTTAGGTATTGCTAGTGTTTTGGCAGTTTCAGTGGTACAAAAATCAAAGCAACTGGGAATATTAAAAGCCATGGGAACAAAAAATAAGCATGCAAGTCGTATTTTCTTATTGCAAGGAGCTTTACTTGGATTATTAGGAGCCCTTCTAGGCGCTGGATTTGGAATGATTCTTATTTATGGCTTCTTGTACGGAACATCTATTGGTACTGGGGTTCCTTTATTCCCGCTATCAATAGAATATACAAGTATACTTGTTATTGGAGGCATTGCGGTGGTTTCAAGTACGATAGCAGCGGCTATTCCGGCCAGAAAAACGGCGCGATTAAATGCAGTGGAGGTGATTCGAAATGGATGAACAAAATGTTTTATTACAAGCAAAAGATTTATCAAAAGTTTATGGAACGGTCATTCGAACCAAAGTATTGCATGAACTTAATTTTTCTATATCTGAGGGTGAATTCACCAGCATTATTGGTTATTCTGGTTCGGGAAAATCAACGTTGTTAAATGTTTTAGGCGCTTTAGACCAGCCAACGAGTGGTGAGATTATATTTAACGGTATTGAGTTTGGGCAAATGAATGAGGATGAACTTGCGATTTTTCGAAATGAAAACCTAGGCTTTATTTTTCAGTTTCACCATTTATTACCTGAATTTACGGCTTTAGAAAATGTCTTGATTCCAACCTGGATTAAAGCCGGAAAAACCCATAATAAGCGTATTGAACGAGCAAAGGAATTATTAGATTTGGTCGGTTTATCAAAATTCATAAATAATAAAGCAACGAATTTATCGGGTGGACAACAGCAGCGTGTAGCCATAGCAAGGGCATTAATCAATGAACCGGCTATATTGCTTGGGGATGAACCAACAGGTAATCTGGATTCAGAATCAACAGAGCAGGTATATGCATTGTTTCGTGAAATCAATAAAGAGTTTGGAACGACCTTAATTATCGTCACCCATAATGATCATATCGCTGCTAAGACCGATCGGGTTATTGAATTGACTGATGGACGTATTAGCCGAGACTATAGCAACAAAGACTTATCCGATGATGCTGCCTTTGAACAGGTTGCACCGAGTTATTGCAAATATTGTGGGCGTGGGCACAATAATAAAATTCATCAATTATAGTACATAAGGAGGTGTTTATGGACAAGAATAGTTTATTTCATTCACAATGGAAAAACCCGAATTATGTTCTATCAACAAAAGCATATTACTATAAGACGTGGCAAGGATATCAAATGCCGTCGTTACACAGCCATTCTAGCATTGAAGTCATGTATGTCATTGCAGGAAAGTGTCATATAGAAATTGATGACCAGTGTGTTGGATTAACAAAAGGCCAGTTTATTCTAATCGATGCAAATGTGCCACATCGTTTACTTGTACCCAAAAACAGAAGTTGTCGAATGCTGAATCTTGAGTTTGGCTTTGTTCTCAATATAAATAGTCCCCTTGATTTAAAACGCATGATTGATGAAGAAAGACATTTACTCGTTTTTTTTGAATCTGCATTTACATATAGTGTTTTGCATGATACAGATATGGTTTATTCTACACTAAAGAAATTAATCTACTATTTAGATTCTAATCATCGAAAAAATTCACTCAATATTCAATTGTTGCATTTTCAACTCTTAATTGATATTGCATATTTATGGAAAGATGCGATTGCTTATGCAAAGAATGGGAGTGAATCCCATGTATATAGAGCTGTAGAATATTTACACCAGCACTATGATGAAGATATAAAAATTCTACACTTAGCACAACATGTTAATTTAAATGAAAATTATCTACAACGCTTGTTTAAAGAACAGATGAACTTAACCATCATTGAATATTTGAATCGCTTTCGGTTAGAAAAAGCAGCAATGTTTTTAATTGAAACGGATTATACAATGATGGAAATATCGGATATGGTTGGATTGAATAGTCGACAGTATTTTATCAAACTATTCAAAGACAGGTATGCAATGACACCTGGAGTTTATCGTAAATCAAAGGGTAAAGGACATGGACATGAAATGTCAGAATAATATACCAATATTATAAGAGTGCCAATAATTTTTATAACCTTTATAGTTAAGTTGTTATACACTAAAACTGAAACTGAAAATAAAGTCTTGAATGGAGGTTATAGTGTGAAAATTACATTTATAGGAGCCGGCAGTATTGGGTTTACACGAAAGTTACTTAAAGATATTTTATCCGTAGAGGAGTTACAAGATACACAAATTGCTTTTACGGATATTAACGCACATAATTTAGAGATGGTTACACAATTATGTCAGCGGGATATCGATGCCAATCATCTTAATATTCGTATACAATCTACAATACATCGACGTGAAGCCCTAGAAAAAGCGGATTATGTTGTTAATGTTGTTCGAATTGGTGGTTTAGAAGCGTTTGAAAAAGATGTTGATATACCCCTACGCTATGGTGTTGATCAGTGTGTCGGCGATACATTATGTGCAGGTGGAATTATGTATGGACAAAGAGGAATAGCTGCAATACTCGAGTTTTGTAAAGATATACGCGAAGTTTCAAATCCGGATTGCATCATGTTAAATTACGCAAATCCAAATGCCATGGTTACCTGGGCGTGTAATAAATACGGTAAAGTAAAGACAATAGGACTTTGTCACGGCGTGCAGCATGGTCACCAACAAATTGCCAATGTTTTAGGTGTGAAAAAGTCAGAACTAGATATTATTTGTGCAGGAATCAATCATCAAACGTGGTATATTCAAGTTCGATATAAAGGACAAGATATGACAGGAAAGCTTCTTGAGGCATTTGAGACCCATGAAGAATATAGTAAAACAGAGAAAGTCCGTATTGATATGTTGCGCCGATTTGGCTATTACAGTACAGAATCGAATGGACACCTTAGTGAATATGTGCCCTGGTATAGAAAACGTGACGATGAAATCATGGATTGGATTGATTTAAGTGATTGGATTAATGGTGAGACCGGAGGATATCTTCGAGTGTGTACAGAAGGACGCAATTGGTTTGAAACAGATTTTCCGAATTGGATGACGGGCGAACCCGAAGTTTATGATTATTCGACACGGTCTGAAGAACATGGTTCCTATATTATTGAAGGTTTAGAAACCGGTCGTGTATATAGAGGTCATTTTAATGTGGTTAATCACGGGACCATTACAAATTTACCGACAGATGCGATTGTTGAAGTGCCTGGATATGTGGATGCAAATGGAATTAATATTCCGATTGTGGGCGATTTGCCGCTTGGCTGTGCAGCTGTATGCAATGCAAGTATTTCGGTGCAGCGCTTGGCAGTAGAAGCCGCGGTTCATGGAGATGAGCAGTTATTAAGACAGGCAATGATGATGGATCCTTTAGTAGGGACTGTATGTAATCCGCCAGAAATATGGCAAATGACGGATGAAATGCTTATTGAAGAAGAACAATGGCTTCCCCAGTATGATAAAGCGATTGATGAGGCTAAAAAACGCATGAAAAACAAAGCGCTCATCCCCACACGAAAAGATTATAAAGGCGTAGCACGTCTTAAAATCAAGAGCGTTGAAGAAATAGCAGAGGAGAAAAAAACAGCTGATTAAAATCAGCTGTTTTTTGTGTTTGAAATAAAATTAT
>DDQW01000063.1:44418-58638 GCA_002342805.1 Clostridiales bacterium UBA2432
AAATAAAATTATTCTTCGTCGTCAGCACCGATAACAGGCACTTCAGCATCAACATCTTCGTCTTCGTCTTCAATAACTTCTTCTCTTGCTTCAGATAGAACAACAATAGTTGAATCTGCAGGAGTGATTACGTGGTAACTCTCACTTTTGGACATATCCAAATCTTTTACTTGGATAGAATCACCAATTTGTAATCCTGCTAAATCGACATCAATATGATCGACAAGATCTTGTGGTAATGATTCGTATTCGATTTCTTGTAAGTATTCACTGATAACAGAATCAACCGGTGTTTCTTCACGGTTCAAGAAGTTAATGTGTGCACTAACTTTAACTTTCTCACCTGCTGTAAGTGCTTGAAAGTCAATGTGTTCAATTTTGTTTGTAAGTACTGTACGGGAAACGTCTTTTAACATAGCTAATTGTTCTTCACCGTTAATAGTTAACTGTACCTGTGCACCTACAGAGTTTGTTCTTAGAAAGAGCATTGCATCACTTTCACTTAATTGTAATTTGACTGGACTTTCTAAGTTCTTTCCGTATAGAATGGCAGGAATAGTTCCGTTTTTTCTAAGTTGTTTGCCGTTCAGTTTTTCGTCGCGTTTTTCACTTTTTAATACTGGCATATAAACCTCCTTATGGTAGCGGATATAGATATCTTATCTACATCCGTTTTTATCGCTCAGTATATTATATCATTATATGGTCGAATGTCAAATTTTCTTCGCCATTACCTTGAATTTATATATCAAATAAGCTATAATACAGTTAATAATCATTATTGTTTAAAATAATGAAGTAAATTGAAATGGAGAGATATATTATGAAACCAGTTAAAGTTAGTAACGGCATTTACCAATTATCGGTTGCTGTTGAAGATATTTTATTTGAAGGTATATGGGAAATCCCAAAAGGCGTTACAGTGAATTCTTATATTGTTAAAGGTGAAAAAACAGCCATTATTGATGGCGTTTGTGGATGGGATGGTGTTCCGGAAACACTGATTAAGATGCTCAATGACATTGATATTAATCCCGAAGACATTGATTATTTGGTTATCAACCATATGGAGCCAGACCATTCAGGATGGATTGAAGATTTCAAAAAAATAAGAAGTGATTTTGAGATAGTATGTACTGAAAAAGCAGCAGCTTTACTTGAGCATTTTTATCAACATGAAGAAAATATTAGGGTTGTTAAAGATGGAGATTCATTAGACCTTGGTCATGGACGTGTGTTAGAATTTTCAGAAGTACCTAATGTGCACTGGCCAGAGACAATGATGACATTTGATAGTCAGTCAAAAACTCTTTTCCCGTGTGATCTTTTCGGGACATTTGGAATATTTGACGGACATTCATTTGATGATCACTTTAATGCAGATGAACATCCCTTCTTTGAAGAAGAAGGACTAAGATATTTTTCTAACGTTATGGCGACATTTTCTTCACAAGTTAAAAAAGCAGTTGAAAAGACGGAAGCATTACCTGTTGAAGTCATTGCTCCTGGGCATGGTTTAATTTGGCGGAAGAATATACAAACAATTATTGATGCATATAAACGTTATATTGACTATAGTCTGCATTACGGTAAAAAAGATGAAGTTATGATTTTGTGGGGGTCTATGTATGGAATGACCGAAAAAGCTGTTTATCATGTGGAAAAATACTTGACAAATAAAGGCTTAACAGTACATTCACATCGAGTTCCGGAGACTTCTTTGGGGCAGGTGTTAACATCAGCCCTTGCATCGGCAACCATTATTGTTGCTGCACCTACATATGAATATAATATGTTTCCACCAGTCGCAGCCGCATTAGAAGAAATCGGGCGTAAACGTATTAGCCACAGATTAAGCTATTGTTTTGGGTCTCATGGGTGGGTTCCAGGAACTGTCAAAGAACTGAAAGATATCATAGAACGTACACGTATGAAGTGGAAACTTGTTGAAAGCTTTCAATTTAAAGGCGAAGCGAACCAGGAGGATTATAGCCGGATTGAGGCTGATCTCGATTCTTTAATCGAAGAAATCAATGCATTGTAAAAGTTTATAATTCCTAGTATAATAAAATGGTGTCAGAACTTTAGTGACACCATTTTTTAGAAAGGAGAATGTGTATGAAAGCTTTATTTATTGGAGGGACCGGAACCATAAGCTTATCAATTAGTGAACAACTTTTAGATTTGGGATGGGATGTATATATTTTAAACCGTGGACATAGAGAGCATGACTTAAGTGGAGAAAACTTACATTTAATTCATGGAGATATCAACGATGAAGATCAAATTGCTGAACTTATTAAGGATTTAGCCTTTGATGTTGTTTGTGATTTTATAGCATTCGTCCCTGAACATGTACAACGTGATTTTCGCTTATTTGCAAATAAGACAAAACAATATATGTTTATAAGTTCGGCATCAGCCTATCAAACTCCCTTATCAGATTTTCGAATTACAGAAGGAACACCTTTATCAAATCCAAATTGGAAATATTCACGAGATAAAATTGCATGTGAAGAATATCTAATGAAGCAGTATCGCGATACAGGATTTCCCATTACAATTATTCGACCAAGTCATACCTATGATCAACGTTCAATTCCCTTAGGTGTACATGGAAAAATGGGTGGATGGCCAGTGGTTCAACGAATCCTTGACGGGAAAAAAGTCATTATTCATGGGGATGGCACATCACTTTGGACCATGACACATTCCCGTGATTTTGCAAAAGGATTCATCGGCCTAATGGCTAATATTCACGCGATTGGAGAGGCCGTTCAAATTACATCAGATGAGTCTTTAACATGGAATCAAATCTATCAAGCAATAGCGGATACCTGTAATATGCCCTTAAAAGCGATTCATGTAGCGTCGGAATTTTTAGCTGAAACAAGTGATTACGACTTTGAAGGTGGACTATTAGGGGATAAAGCAAATTCTGTTGTGTTTGATAATCGTAAATTAAAGCGTTTAGTCCCTGAGTTTGTTGCAACAACACGTTTTGATCAAGGGATTCGCGAGTGCATTGAATATCATTTGTCCCATACAGAACTTCAAAAAGAAGATAAGGAATTTGATGACTGGTGTGACCAAGTCGTTGAAGCGATTAGTCAGGCAAAAAACAGCCTACATAAGGAGTGAAGCAAAGAATATGGACGAAAAAGCACTTAGACTTGACAATCAATTGTGTTTTCCTTTATATGCAGCATCTAAAGAAATCATTAAACGTTACAAGCCACATTTGGATGAAATTGGCTTGACCTATACCCAGTATATAACCTTGCTTGTATTATGGGAACATAATGACCTAAATATTAAGCAATTAGGTGAAAAACTTTTTTTGGATTCGGGAACATTAACGCCGGTAGTGAAAAAGCTGGAAGCCCAAAAGTTGGTCAAACGAAGTCGATTGCCGGAAGATGAACGTAATGTCATTGTGGCTTTAACAGAAAAAGGACTGGATTTAAAAGTAAAAGCGCTAAAAATTCCCTATGCCATGGCAAAAGAAATGAATATAAACGAAGAAGAAGCAAAGGTATTATATAACGTTTTGTATAAAATTCTTGACAAAACGAAATGAACAAAAAAATAAAACTGGCTATAAGCCAGTTTTATTAGAGTTTTATTTTTGTTGAGCGCGAATCTTTGATTCGAATTCAACAGGATTTTCACATTCTTTTTCAAGATCTTTAACTTCTTTGTCGATGAAATCATAGTCAATTTCAAGACCAATAGATTCTAGTTTTTTAATTACTTCTTTATACGTCATATAATACCTCCTCGTATTTATGATGAGATAGAAACAATAGTAAGATTATTTAAATTACTATAATATAATTGTATCAAATAAAGAAAAAAATACAAGGAGAATATTATGGAAACTCTTAAAAAAAAGTATGGTTTGTTTACAGCCGTTGCAATGGTTGTCGGTGTTGTTATTGGATCAGGAGTCTTTTTTAAAGCGGATGATGTTTTAATGTTAACTGAAGGAAATTTGATCTTAGGGCTCATCGCATGGGGACTTGGAGCTGTTGCCATGATATTTGGTGCTTTAGTTTTTGCTGATTATGCCCATCGCATTGAGAAAACAAATGGTGTGGTTGATTATTCAGAAGCTGCTTATGGGAAAAAAGCAGGATATTTAGTAGGTTGGTTTAATTGGATTTTGTACTTTTCCCCTTTAACAGCAATTTTGGCATGGGTGTCAGCAAGATATACAGTTACTTTGTTTAAGCTAGGTGACTCAAACCCAATGATGGTTTGGTATATTTCGATTGTTTACTTACTGTTAATCTACGTTATAAACTCGATTGCGCCTAAAATAGCAGGTGATTTGCAGGTTGGGACAACGATTATTAAACTGATTCCCTTAGTCCTTATTGCTATCGTCGGTATTATTTATGGGATCATTCATGGCATGACCTATGATAACTTTCTTGAAGCATCCTATACAGTAAGAGGTAAAAGTAACACGCTTGCCTCGGCAGTTGTAGCATCTGCATTTGCCTATGAAGGATGGATTGTTGCAATCACTATTAACAATGAGATTAAGGATTCAAAAAAGAACCTTCCGCGGGCGTTGGCTTTTGGTACGATTATTGTATTTCTAGTATATATTACTTATTTTTTAGGTATTGCGGGTGTGCTTCCCACGACAGAGATTGTGAACCAAGGAGATGAAGCGGTAACTATTGTAGCAAATATATTGTTTGGACCGATTGCGGCAGTATTATTAACTGCATTTGTCGTTATTTCATGTTTGGGGACCCTTAATGGACTTGTATTAGCCAATATTCGGGGTCCGTACGCGCTTGCCATAAGGGGACAAGGTCCCTTGCCTAAAGTGTTGGCAAAAGTAAATCAAAAATTTCAAATGCCTTTGCGAGCGGCATTTGCTTCAGGAATCGTTTCTTTTACATATTTATTTTTATGGTATGCAAGTCTTAATAATCTCTTTGGTCGCTTTATTGCAATCGATGAGATTCCAATTGTATTAGTTTATGGTATTTATATCTTTTTATATGTATATGCCATACGTAAATTTGAAGATTTGGGCTTCTTTTCTCGTATAATTAAACCTATTATAGCAATATTAGGTGCCATGACCATTGTTTATGGTGGCTTGTTAAATCCAAGCATCGGAGTATATTTGTTCATATCCCTTGGTGTTTTGCTGTTCGGATTGTTGTTTTATAAAAACAAATAAGATATAATAGTATTAACATTGAAATTGCGGAGAATATATTTTGAATGGAGGTGACATGATGCCCAAAAAAGTAATAAAGACACTAACAGCGCCAGGAGCCATTGGCCCATATTCTCAGGCTGTACAAATCGGTGATTTTATTTACACGTCAGGTCAAATTCCTGTTAATTCTACAACAGGAGAAATTCCTGAAGGAATTGAAAATCAGACACAACAATCGTTAGAAAATATTCAAGCTATTCTTGTCGAGGCTGGATTGACAATGGAAAACATTGTTAAAATGACTGTTTTTTTGAAGGATATGAATCATTTTAATCAGGTCAATGAAGTATATGCTTCGTTTTTCAAGGAACCATATCCTGCAAGGTCAGCGGTTGAAGTAGCTAGGCTGCCAAAGGATGTATTGATTGAAATTGAGGCTATTGCAAGTTTAAAATAACGACATTAAAAACAAAATGAACAAAATGAACAAAAAATTGACAATTATTTGTCAATATAATATAATTCACCTATCAGACATGAGTCTGTATAAATGTATATTAATTATGGAGGTAGTTACATGAAAAAGATTATTGCGTTATTATTAACAATGTTGTTAGTTGTTGCTTTATTTGTAGGTTGTGGACAAGATGATACAACAGATACAGAAGATACATCTCAAACAACAGATAGCAACGAAACAGCAGATGAAACAACAGATGAAACAGCTGACGAGTCAACAGATGAAACAACAGATGTTGCAGATACCGGAAGCCTTGAAGATGGATTCTATTATGCAGAAGACGAATCTTATCCAGAAGACAATAGCTGGAAAGGTGCAATCATCATTGAAGTAGCTGATGGACAAATGGTTGACATTAACTGGACAGCAATTAATAAAAATGCAGGTCCTGATAAGAAAACGGCATCTGAAAATGGTGATTACGGAATGGTAGCAAAAGCAGGAGCGATTGCTGAGTGGCATGAGCAAGCCGAAATCATTGAGAATCATTTATTAGAAACACAAGATGTTACCGATATTGAGTATGTAGACGATGAAGGTCATGTTGATGTCGTAGCAGGTGTATCGATCCATGTGAACGATTTTTATGCATTAGCAGAAAAAGCATTGGCAAACGGTCCTCAAGAAAAAGGTCCTTATACAGATGGTGCTTACTATGCAGAAGAAGATGAATTTGCAGATAGCGGTTGGAAAGGTACTGTAGATATTACGGTATTATTTGGACATATCGTTGAAGTGAATTGGAGTGCTGTTGATGAAACAGGTGCAGACAAAAAAGAAGCTTCAATCAGTGGCGAGTATGGAATGGTGGAAAAAGCAGGAGCAAGTGCTGAGTGGCATGAGCAAGCGGCAATCATTGAAGATTATCTATTGTTAACACAAGATCCTACTGCAATCGAATATATTGATGATGAAGGTCATGTTGATGTTGTAGCAGGTGTAACTATTCATGTTAATGATTTCTATGCATTAGTAGAAAAAGCTTTAGCAGATGCACAATAATAACTAAAACAAACCGTTTTAGGAATCTTGAAAGGTATCATCATGTGGTGATGCCTTTCTAAATAAGGAGCGATATCATGAGCAAAGAAAAAAATATTGTTGTCTTGGGTGCCGGATATGGCGGTATACTAACAGCAAAAAAGCTGACTAGAAAATTCAAAAAAGATGAAAATATTCGTATCACTTTAATTGACAAAAATTCATATCACACGATGCTGACGGAACTTCACGAAGTAGCTGCCGGTCGTGTTCCGGAAGAAGCTATCCGTATTGACTTAGAAAAAGTGTTTGCAGGTAGAAAAGTCGATATAGTATTGGATGAAATTGCGGATATTGATTTTGATGCAAAAGTACTTACCGGAAAAGTAAAAAAATATGAATATGATTATTTGGTAATAGGAACCGGATCAAAGCCTACATTCTATAACTGTGACGGAGCGAAAGAACATGCTTTAACATTATGGTCCTATGAAGATGCCATTCGCATTAAAAGTCATATTACTGAAATTATGGGTGAAGCCAGTGTGGAAACGGATCCTGTTCGACGAAAAAATCTACTGACCTTTATGGTTATTGGTAGTGGATTTACCGGAATAGAGATGGTTGGAGAATTAGCTGAATGGAAAACCAGCTTATGTCATACGTTCTCAATCGACCCTAATGAAATGAAGATTTATGTTGTGGATATGGTGCCTAAGGTACTCCCAACGTTTAAAGATAAATTAATCGATAAGACAATGAAACGTCTTCGAAAATTAGATGTTGAAGTCTTAACAAGTTCCAATATTACTGAAGTCAAAGAAAACTTTGTTACAATTGAAGGTAAAGGAACCATTGAAACGCATACCGTTATATGGGCTGCCGGAGTTGAAGGTAGTAACTTGGTTGAGACACTTGATGATGTTGAAAAGGTTGGACGTAATCGTGTTCAAACGGATCAATATTTACGTGCAAAAGGTCATGAAAATGTATTTGTTGTCGGCGATAATGTTTTCTATATTCCGGAAGGGGAAGATCGTCCTGTTCCTCAAATGGTAGAAAATGCAGAGCACTCAGCATCGACAGTAGCCCATAATATAGAGGCTTTAGTTCAGAATAAAGAATTAAAAGAGTATAAACCCACCTTCCATGGTGCAATGGTATGTATTGGTGGACGTTATGGAATCGCTCAAGTAGGAACTGAAAACAAAGAATTTTGTTTTTCCGGCTTTATTGCCATGTTTATCAAGCATTTTATCAATGTAATTTATTTTATTCAGGTGGCTGGATTTAATAAAGTGTGGACATACTTAATGCATGAAATATTCCATATTGAAGATCGACGAAGCTTTGTCGGTGGCTATTTTGGAAAACGCTCACCGAATTTTTGGCTCGTTCCTTTACGTATGTTTTTAGGTTTCAAATGGCTAATGGAAGGTGTTAATAAAATTGGTCAAGTGATTAAAGACCCGACGGATATTTTCTTGATTCCTGCGGCCCCTGTTGCGGATGCGGGCGCGGCAGCTTCTGAATGGGTTGAAGAAGGTGCAGAGGCAGTTACAGCTTTGCCGGTTCCGGAATTTATCTCAAGTATAGTTGAATGGTCAATGGACTTAATGTTCTATACATCTGATGGTGGTTATACGGCATTAGCTTCCGTTTTCCAGACGGGAATGGTTCTTGGAGAAATCGTTGTCGGATTATGCTTGATCGGTGGATTATTCACTGCAGTAGCGTCAATTATTTCTGTAGCAATGGGCTTAATGATTTGGGCTTCAGGAATGGCGCCTAATGAAATGTTATGGTATATGGTAGCCGGAGTAGCGACAATCGGTGGTTCGGGTTCAACCTTTGGTATGGACTATTATGTACTTCCATTTTTGAAGAAACACTGGAAACGCTTAGGATTTGTAAAGAAATGGTATTTGTTTACAGATTAAACTGAATTCGAATTAGTTTGGGGATAAATCATGGAAATTAACGAACAATTAGATCAGGTAAAATCAATAATTGAAAAAGAACTAGTTACAGGGGACCATTATCTTAATGGTTCTCTGAACTACGTTAAGGAAACAACAGGTAAAATGTTGCGTCCACGCTTTTTACTTATCGGCGCAAGTTTTGGTAAGCGTTTAACAAAGAAGCAAGAGGCGAATTTAATTCGTTTAGCTGCAGCAATTGAATCGCTACATGTAGCTACATTGATTCACGATGACGTTATCGATGAATCTAAGTTGCGACGTGGCCGAGAATCAGTGCAATCAAAGTATTCAAAAGAATATGCAATTTATATGGGAGATTTTATTTTGAGTCGTTGTTTTGTGATGTTATCGCAATTAGATATTGAACAAAACCTCTTAATTGATATGGCAAAGGCTATGAACCAGATCTGTATCGGAGAAATGAAACAACATAAACACCGCTTTAATGTTCAAGTAAATCCAATTAATTATTTACGGATTGTAGCGAGAAAGACGGCAACGCTTTTTTCGATTAGCTTAAGTGCTGGTGCCTATCAAGCGAAAGCATCAAATGAGACTGTGAAGCTACTTGCAAGAATTGGTCATGAGATTGGTATGGTGTTTCAGTTAGTTGATGATTTACTAGACTATGAAGGACTGATTGACGACGTCGGAAAAGACCTGGAAAAAGATATGATTAAGGGATACTATAATATTCCTGTATTGTTTGCTATGCAAAGTGATGATGATATTGAGAGAGAAGAATTAAAAAATCTTTTGATGGATTCTGAACATATTTATGAACATAAAGAAGAAATTATCGAACGTATAAAAAAACTTGGTGGAGTTGATAAAACGAAAGAACTTGCATCTAGATATAACTCACGTGCGTTGAAGTTAATTGATAAACTTCCGGAGTCAGAAGGAAAACAGGCATTGCTTCATCTTGCATCAAATTTAATCCATCGTGATAAATAAAGGATGTTTATATGAAAAAACTTTTATACATTTTTCTTGGGGTATTGATTGTTTATAGTTTTTCAGGGTGTCAAGAAGAGCAACGATATGAAGATGGTATATATTATGGAGAATCTGAAGGATATTACAGTATCATCAAAGTTGAAGTTGAGGTAAAGCACGGAAAAATATATAATATTACAATCCTTGAACATAACGAACCGGAGATTCTTGCAAAAATAGTGTTTGAGGAATTACCACCGAGTATTATTAAAAATAACAGTGTTGATGTTGATGTTATATCAGGAGCAACATATACAAGTGAAAGTTTACTTCAAGCTGTTGAATCCGCACTTATCAAGAATAATCTTAATGAGGTGGAACAATGAAAGCGATGAAATTATATATAAAAATCATGTTATTAATGGTTATCTTAATGGTCGGCGTCATTAGTGTATTATACATTGTTTTTTCTGAACAAATGAATAATAGCATGGAAGACCAAATGGGTATATCTGCTCTTGATTTTGCCCGCACTGTAGCAGGTATGGAGTATATTCAAGAAGGTTTGTATCATCAAGCTGAACATAAAGACATAAATCGTTACGTTGAAGAGATTAGACAAGGTACAGAATATCAATACATTATTGTTATGGATATGAAGGGAATTCAATATTCCTATCCTTATGATAGTGGTGTAGGGAAAATATATAAAAATGGTGGAGAACATGATGTTTTAGAATTGGGCAAGACATATGTAAGTGCAGACCGTAATGAATTAATTTCTGCAATTCGAGGATTTGCTCCGGTTTATCGTGAAGGTCAACAAGTTGGAGCGGTACTTGTTGGACTATTAACCGATACAGTGCAACAAGAAATACGTGTGAATCGAAGAAATTTAGAGATTGCATTAGTGGTGAGTGTTTTTGTAAGTATAGTTTCAGCGGTATTACTTTCAATGAACATAAAAAAATCTATGTTTAATCTTGAACCGGCTGAAATTGCTATGCTCATTAGTGAACGTGAACTTATTTTTAATAGTATCGAAAAGTGTTTGGTGTCTGTTGATAAAAATGGCGTCATACTCTTCTATAATAATGCGGCAGCGACTTTGCTAGGGCTACCTGAGGGTGTAGAAGGAAAACAACTATCTTCATATAACACGGATTTAGCCACTATTTTTGAAGAGGTTTTAGTATCTGAAGATCGTCATCAAAACGAACAATTTTTTATCAATAGAGGACTTCATGTGATTATTAATACATGTTTGATGTATAATCCGAATAAGGAAGTCTTTGGTTTGGTATCAAGTATTGACCAAATGAATCAAGCCATTGAACTGGCTTATGAGTTGACAGATTATAAAGCAATGATTGATTCCCTTCGGGCTCAAAATCATGAATTTATGAATAAGCTACATACCTTAGGTGGACTTATTCAGCTCGGAAATTACGAAGAAGCTTTAAACTATATCGATATGTTATCCATTCGATCTAAAGAGCTACAACATATTTTAGTACAACACATACAGAACAAAAAAGTCGCAGGAATTATTTTGGCAAAATATAATAAATTTGTTGAAAATAAACTGGAGTTTAGACTTGATAAAGCATCCAAACTTTCGAGTTTGCCCAAGAATGTATCGGAAGAAATCGTTTGTTCAATTATTGGAAATCTATTAGATAATAGCTTCGAAGCGATTATAAATCATTCGAATAGTAACCAAGGATTTGTTGAACTGTTTGTTCAGTCAAATGAGGAAGGGTTTGAGTTGCAGATTACCAATAACGGTCCTAGAATATCTGAGGATGTTAAAAAAGAGATGTTTAAAAAAGGGTATACAACAAAAAATAATCGAAGTTCAAAAAATGGACAAGGCCTGTATATTATTCATCAAGAAATTATACGTTTAAATGGGGAAATTTATTCGGAGAATTTAATGAATCAGGAAGGAGTTACCTGGTATGTCAAAATCCCAAAGTAATATATTGACAATTATTGTTGTTGAAGATGATCCAATGGTCCGAAAAATCAATGAAGGGTTCATTGACAAGGTTAATGACTACAAAATATTGGGTTCATTTGGTAAGCTTGAAGACGCAAAATCTTTCCTGAAAAATAATGAACCGGATTTAATTTTATTAGATATATTTTTTCCGAATGAACAAGGAACAGACTTGTTAAGATGGATTCGCAAGAATCAAATTCATTCAGATGTTATCTGTATTACAGCGGATAATTCTGCAGAAACAATAGAAGAAACTAGACGATACGGAGCTTTTGATTATTTACTTAAGCCTTTTCGATTTGAACGTCTTGAAGAAGCCTTAACACGTTTTAAAGAGATGAAAATGCGATTAAATACATCAGATACTTTTGACCAAGAAAGCTTAGATGATCTTTTTGAGTCCAAGGAAGATGAAAAGCGAATATCTTCCCAAGACGCCTCCTATAATCGTGAAACGAACAAAACATATCAAGGAATACTTCGATTTTTACAAGATAATCCCGATGAATTTTTTACATCAAACATGATTGGAGAAAAACTCGGTGTATCAAGGATTACAGCAAGAAGGTATCTTGATCAAATGGAGCAAGAAAATCTTCTGATTGTAGAACCAAATTATGGTAGTGTAGGACGACCGCAAAATTACTACAAATTGAGGAGTTAAAATAATGAATAGAAAGGCCTTTTTTAAACTTGTTGAAATTCAAACCAAAGTAGCTAGTAGTATTCCTTTTTTAGCCGGAGTTGTTTTTGCATTATATCGTTACCAACGATTTGACCCTCTTGTTATCTTTGTTTTTTTTATAAGTTTAATTTGTTTGGATATGGCGACAACGGCCGTAAACAACTTGATGGATTTAAAAATTGTGCAATATGATTTATCTGTAGGGCAGGTTAAAAGAGTCATTGGGTTATTATTAATGATCACTATGATTGCGGGACTTGTCCTTGTTTATTTAACTGATATAATTGTTCTATTCATTGGGATGATTGCCTTTGCAGTTGGCGTTTTATATTCTTTTGGACCTCTACCTATTTCGCGAACACCATTTGGAGAGATCTTCTCCGGTTTTTTCATGGGAACTTTGATCTTTTTTATTACAGTCTATATTCAAATCTTTGATTTAGGCTTTATTATCATGACCTATGCAGACCAACGCTTGTTCTTTAATGTTCATATTATTGAATTTATTGTGATTTGTCTTGTGTCGATTCCGATGATCGTGGGAATTGCAAATATTATGCTGGCAAATAATATATGTGATCTAGAGGAGGATATTGCAAACAAGAGACACACATTGCCTTATTATATAGGTAAAAAAAATGCGATTATTTTGTTTCAAATATTAACATATATAGCCTATGTATGGATTGTTATAGGTGTTTTATTTAAAATATTACCGGTCGTATCCTTGTTAGTCTTTGTGACCATTGTTCCGGTAAAGAGGCATCTTGAAGCCTTTAAAAAAAATCAAGAAAAAGATAAAACCTTTATATGCGCAGTGAAAAATTTTGTGCTTATATCGATGGTATATTTATTGACCATTTTCTTAGGTGTTGTCATTCAAAGGGTTATTCATTAATAAATTTAGTGGAAAAACACTTGACAAACACTGTAAGAGTCACTACAATAGAGTAAAGTTATAAACACTATTATTATAAAACGTTGAATAAGCGAGTAGGTAGGTATTCATCATCACCAGAGAGAAAGGTTATAGCTGAAAGCCTTTTGTTGATCACTTATTGAAAGACCCTTAGGAGTGTTTTGCTGAAAAATACATGATTTTTGATCATAGGATTTAGTAAGTAAGAACGTCTTGTCTACGTTATCAGACTTAAAGCCGGAAACATCATAGGATATGTTTCAATTAGGGTGGCACCGCGGGTAATGTCTCGTCCCTTTTATCGAATCAATTCGATAGGGAAGAGGCTTTTTTTGTTGCAGAAAGGAGTAATTATGAATATTAACGCACCTCGAGGAACCAATGACTTTTATGGGGAATATATGGATCGTCTATTGGACCTTGAAAATCAAATGCGCTGTTTATGTGATGATTACGGATTTAGTGAAATAAGAACACCAATGTTTGAACGTTTAGAATTATTTCAACGTGGGGTTGGTGAGACAACGGATATTGTTCAAAAAGAAATGTATACATTTTTTGACAAATCAAGAGATCGTCGTGAATTTGCCTTAAAACCGGAAGGGACTGCCGGTGTTGTACGCGCATACCTAGAAGGTAAAATGTATGCTGATGTTCAACCGACAAAATTATATTATATCACGCCGGCCTTTCGTTATGAGAAGCCTCAAGCAGGTCGATTTCGTCAATTTCATCAGTTTGGTGTCGAATTATTTGGAGCCCAAGATCCGTCTGCAGATGCAGAGATTATAAGTTTAGGTTATCAAATGTTAAAGCGACTTAATATACCAAGTGTTAAATTAAATATTAATAGCTTAGGAAATCGTGAGACGCGTAAACATTATAATGCCTTGTTGATGGAATTTTTAGAAAATCACAAAGAAGATTTATGTGAAACATGTCAAGAGCGAATGTATAAAAATCCCTTACGTGTTTTGGACTGTAAAAATGAATCTTGCCAG
>DDQW01000031.1:0-74209 GCA_002342805.1 Clostridiales bacterium UBA2432
TGCTCTATGGTTAAATCAACGCCGTTTAAGGCATGTTTTTCATAAGGCGTGCCCTGCGAGTAGATGTAATTTAATTCTTTGATTTCAATTGCCATAACTTATCAACCATCTCTTCCACTGTTAATATATCTAAAGGAACATCAATTCCCTCTTGTTGTAACAAATACGCAAGTTCTACCGTTTGGGGTACATCGAGATGCAATTTTTTCATAACTTCAACATCTGCAAAAATTTTTTTCGGTTGACCTTGGCATGCAATATGACCGTTTTCCATAACATAGATATAATCTGCATCAATGGCTTCTTCCATAAAATGCGTAATTAAAATTATCGTTATATTCTCGGCTTCATTTAAATATTTAATCGTATCTAATACTTCTTTGCGACCTGAAGGATCTAACATGGCTGTCGGTTCGTCGAGAATAATACACTCCGGATGCATTGCAACGACACCTGCAATAGCAATGCGTTGTTTTTGTCCACCAGACAATTTGTTGGGTGAGTGCATGGCATATTCTTTCATCTCCACTGTACTTAATGCTTGGTCAACACGAAATACGATTTCATCCGAAGGGACACCAAGGTTTTCAGGTCCAAAAGCAACTTCCTCCTCGACGATGGTTGCAATCATTTGGTTATCCGGATTTTGAAAAACCATTCCTGCACTTTTTCGAAGATCCCAAATGCGCTGTGTATCTGATGTATTAATATCGTTAACAAAAAGCGTTCCTTCTGTTGGAAGTAATAATGCATTCAGATGCTTGGCAAAGGTTGACTTTCCGGAACCATTATGTCCAAGAATTACAATAAAGTCACCTTTTTCTATTTCTAAATCAATTGACGTTAGGGCCCTGTATGTAGACTCCACATCGCCAACATCATTATGAACGTTGTAATCATAGCTTACTTGCTTCGATTTAATAAACATAAGTTCACCTAAACTTTCGTAAAATATCACTCTTACTATACACATAAAAATCCGAAAATGCAACAAAAAAAGCTACTTGTATTCACAAGCAGCTTTTTATAAACAGATTATACCAACTCAAGAATTACTTCTTCAGCTGCGTCACCTTTACGAGGACCGATCTTGATAATACGTGTGTATCCACCATTGCGATCTGTGTATTTTGGAGCGATATCATCGAACAATTTGTCCACAAGATTCACTTCTTTAGTGTTTTTCTTACGTCCTGCATTTGTGTCAGGAACTTCTGTTACAGGATATAATACGCTAAGCATTGTACGGCGAGCATTCAATCTTGAAGCATTATCCTTCTTAATTGTTTTCTCAATCTCTTCAAATTGAGTCACTTTTTTACCGTCAACTACCTCTTTAACACGTTTACCGTCAGCAGTTTTCTTAGGCACTTTTTGAGTTACTGTAACTTCTGTATAATTGTCTTTTTCTTTAATCGCTAATGTAATCAGCTTTTCTGCAATTTTACGAACTTCTTTTGCTTTTGCATCCGTAGTCTTAATCTTACCATTATAGATAAGGTTTGTAACTTGGTTACGAAGCAAAGCTTTTCTTTGAGATGAAGTTCTTCCAAGCTTTCTGTATCCAGCCATCTATAGACCTCCTTTACCTGTTATATCATTCATCATTAGGCTTTAATTGTAAACCTAATTCATTCAGTTTTTGTAATACTTCTTCTAATGATTTACGACCTAAATTACGAACTTTCATCATATCTTCTGATGTACGATTCGTTAATTCTTCAACTGTATTAATACCTGCTCGTTTTAAGCAGTTATAGGATCGTACTGAAAGTTCTAATTCATCTATACTCATTTCAAGAACTTTTTCTTTTTCATCGTCTTCTTTTTCAACCATGACTTCTGCATTTTTTGCATTTTCAGATAAGTCAATGAATAAATTCAAATGCTCATTGAGAACCTTCGCTGCTAAAGAAACTGCTTCATCCGGTGACAAAGATCCGTTCGTCCATACCTCTAATGTTAACTTATCGTAGTCAGTGATTTGTCCGACACGTGTATTCTCAACAATAAGATTGACACGTTCAACAGGAGTAAAGATAGAGTCTACAGGTATTACACCAATAGGTTGATCTTCTGTTTTATTCTTATCAGCACCAACATATCCTCTACCCTTTGTAATCGTTAATTCCATAAATAATTTACTGTCCGCACCACCACTTAAGGTAGCGATTGGTAAATCTTTATTAATGATTACAATATCAGGATCTGCCTGTATATCAGCTCCGGTCACAACACCGTCGCCTTCAAATTCAATATACGCCACTTTCGGTTCATTACCGTCACTGTTGTTTTGAATCGCTAAATGTTTAATGTTTAAGATAACTTCAGTAACGTCTTCTTTAACGCCCGGAATCGTACTGAATTCATGTAAAACGCCTTCAATCTTAACACTACTCACTGCAGCACCAGGTAATGATGACAACATGATTCTTCTGAGTGAATTTCCTAAAGTCGTACCATAGCCTCTCTCAAGAGGTTCTATGACAAAACGTCCGTATCGGTTATCTTCTGATATCTCAGCAATATCAATTCTTGGTTTTTCAAAATCAAACACCTTATAGGACCCTCCTTTGATTTATGGGTTCACTTATTATTTAGAGTATAACTCGACGATAAGTGTTTCATTAACAGGTACGTCAATTATGTCACGCGTTGGAATGTCGTTGATTTTTATTGAACGATTTTCAAGGTCTGCTTCCATCCATTCCGGAGCTGTTCTTGAACCTGTTGTTTCGATAATATCCTTAAATCGTTGAAGGTTAAGAGATTTTTCTTTTAATGTAATCACATCACCAGGTTTAACCAAGTATGATGGAATATTTACTTTTTTACCGTTAACTAATATATGATTATGACGTACTACTTGACGTGCTTCAGTTCTTGAACGTCCAAGTCCTGCACGGTATACTACGTTATCTAATCTTGTCTCAAGAATGATAAGTAAGTTATCACCGGCAATACCATTACGACGCTCTGCTTCCACGTAATAGTTAAAGAATTGAGTTTCTAAAATACCATATATACGCTTTGCTTTTTGTTTTTCACGTAACTGTAGTCCGTACTCTGATACTTTTGTTCTTCTTCGTCCATGTTGCCCTGGAGCAAATGGTCGACGATCCATTGCACATTTTCCTGTGTAGCATCTTTCGCCCTTAAGAAATAATTTATCTCCTTCACGACGACAAAGTCTACATACTGCACCTCTATATCTTGCCATTTATTCTAACACCTCCTACTGATTAGACTCTTCTACGTTTTGGTGGACGACATCCGTTATGTGGAACCGGAGTAACATCCTTAATACTAGTAACATCCAAACCAGCTGCTTGTAATGCTCTAATTGCAGCTTCTCGTCCTGAACCAGGACCTTTTACCATTACATCAACAGTTTTCAAGCCATGAATCATAGCTGCTTTTGCTGCTGTATCTGCTGCCATTTGAGCTGCATAAGGAGTTGATTTACGAGAACCTCTAAATCCAAGTCCTCCTGCACTAGCCCATGATAACGCATTACCATCGGTATCAGTTAATGTAACAATTGTATTATTAAACGTTGATTGAATATGCGCCTGTCCACGTTCAACATGCTTTTTAATGCGTCGCTTATTGCTTCTTTTGGCCACTTTTGCCATTGGTCAAACCTCCTTACACCTATTTCTTCTTGTTCGCAACTGTTCTACGAGGACCTTTGCGTGTTCTTGCATTCGTTTTTGTTTTTTGACCTCTTACTGGAAGTCCTTTTCTATGACGAATTCCTCGGTAACATCCGATTTCCATCAAACGTTTGATATTTAAAGCGATCTCACGTCGTAAGTCACCTTCTACTTGTTGTGTTGTATCGATGACCTCGCGAATTTTTGCTACTTCATCATCTGTCAAATCTCTAATTCTTGTATCCGGATTAATTCCGGCTTCTTCTAAAATACGTAGTGAACTTGGACGTCCTATACCATAAATATAAGTAAGACCAATCTCAACACGTTTCTCTCTTGGTAAATCTACACCAGCAATACGTGCCATGTACTTTTGCACCTCCATATCGATTCGTTCATATATTTCATTTTCATTATCATTGTTTTTAAGTTATTACCTACACATTAATATAAGTCCCAAAAGTTCAAGGCGGTGAAACTCAAACAATTATTCATTACTATTAATGCATCTGATCACCAACACTCAGCAACTCCATTGAGGTCCTTGTCATCAGATTCAATTTATAGGAATACAATCTGTGTGTGTAAGAAGCCAGTTACAACTTACCCACGTGAATCACGACTGTAATTCTAACTACAACATCACAAATAGATATTATAATCTATTTGCTCTTAGGTTTCAAGCACTTTTTTTAAAATATCAATTAACCTTGACGTTGCTTATGCTTTTTGTTCTCACAGATGATACGAACTTGACCATTTCTTTTGATGACTTGGCATTTTTCACAAATTGGTTTTACAGATGCTCTTACTTTCATCACGTTCGCTCCTTTCTTGGAATCCTGCTTTATGTTAATGGTTATTTTATTTGTCTCTCCAGATGATACGACCTTTGGTTAAGTCATATGGCGACATTTCTATGGTCACCTTATCTCCTGGCAGTATACGTATATAATGCATTCTTAACTTTCCACTAATGTGGGCTAAGATTTGATGTCCGTTTTCTAGCTCTACTTGAAACATAGCGTTCGGCAATTTTTCTACGACTTTTCCTTCAACTTCGATTACGTCTTTCTTTGACATACGTGCCTCCTATAATTCTTGGTCATCCATATGGATAAATTGATCAATACTTTTGCGAATTTCTGCATTTGTCATTCGTTTATCGTTTTCAAGTAACTCATTCATGGTCATATCAACATAGTGAGTAATTTGTATATGAAGCTCTTTCTTCTTCTTCGGATTTTCCAACCGTCTACTTTTGCCATCGGCTAAGTATACATATGGATGCTCGTGTTCAAGAATCACAAAGCATTTTCCTTTGTCTCGTCCAGCCTTTGAATATACAATTTGGCCTTTCTTTATATCACACACATTCACACCTGCCTAACATTCAGTCAAAAGTTCATGACCCTTGTCAGTTATAACTATTGTATGCTCATAATGAGCTGATAAAGAGCCATCGTGTGTTACGATAGTCCATTCATCGTCTAGTACTCGAACAGCATAATCTCCACTATTAACCATCGGTTCGATAGCTAACACCATACCAACTTGCAATTTTGGACCACGCCCAATCGGTTTATAGTTGGGAATCTGAGGTTCTTCGTGTAACTCAGTCCCTACACCATGACCAACTAAATCTCTAACCACTGAAAAGCCATTGGATTCAACATATTTTTGAATAGCTCCTGAAATTTCATGTAAATGATGTCCAGGTTTAGCGTACTTGACACCTTCAAAAAAACTTTCCTGTGTGACTTGAATTAAACGAAGGGCTTCGTCATCAACATGACCAACCGCATGCGTTCTCGCTGCATCGCCATGATATCCATTCAGATACGCACCTATGTCTAAACTAATAATATCGCCGTCTTTAAGTATACGTGAATGACTTGGAATTCCGTGTACCACTTCATCATTAATCGAAGCACAAATCGTTCCTGGAAATCCACCATATCCTTTAAATGAAGGGGTTGCTCCTTTACTCAAAATGAACTTTTCAGCTACCTGATCGAGTTCATAGGTTGAAACACCCGGTTTGATGTATTGCTCTAATAACTTATGTGTCTGGGCTACAATTGCCCCTGCTTCACGTAATTTTTCAATTTCCGCGTTGCTTCGTATATGTATTGCCATTATCTATCTCCTAAGATATCGACAATGATTTCAAAAGTGTCTTCAATTGGAAGTTTGCCATCAACAGATACAAGTACATTTTTGTCCTTGTAGTATTCAATTAATGGCTGTGTTTGTTCATGATAAACTTGAAGTCGTTTTATAACTGTCTCAGGCTTATCATCATCTCTTAAAACAAGTTCACTTCCGCAAACATCACAAATTCCTTCAACTTTAGGCTTGAGATGCTCTGTGTGATAGGTCGCTCCACATTTAATACATGCACGACGTCCAGACAGTCTTTTTACAATATTTGCATCAGGACAGTCCACATCAATAACATGATCAATCTTTGTGCCCATCTCATCTAATGTCTTATCTAAATGTTGTGCTTGAGGAATTGTTCTTGGAAATCCGTCCAATATAAATCCTTCTTGAGCATCGTCTTCTTGCAATCGGTCCGCTACTAGCGCAACAACAAGCTCATCAGGTACAAGTAATCCTTGATCCATATAGCCTTTTGCTTCTTTACCGAGTTCTGTTTCATTCTTAATATTGGCTCTAAAGATATCCCCAGTTGAAATATGAGGAATATCATATTTTTTTGCTAACATCTTTGCTTGTGTACCTTTTCCTGCTCCCGGTGCTCCCAATAAAATCAGTTTCATCTTATGGCCTCCTTACTTATACACTTCAATCAGGATTAAGTGTCAAAGTAACTCTCTGACACTCAATCATTGACTTGAATTATGATGACATTTTAAGAGTTCAAAAATCCTTTGTAGTGTCGCATAACTAATTGTGATTCAATCTGCTTCATTGTTTCAATAATTACACCAACAACGATGATTAATGAAGTACCACCAAAATTAATCTGTATATCAATAATAAATGATAGAAGAATTGGTGACAAAGCGATCAATCCTAAAATTGTTCCTCCGATAAATACCATTCTGTTAAGTATTGTAGTCAAGTAATCTACTGTCGGGCGACCTGGTCTGATTCCTAGTACAAAGCCACCATTTTTCTTCAAGTTATTCGCAACTTCAAAGGGATTGAAAATAATCGCTGTGTAGAAGTATGCAAACAATATAATCAAAATGAAATATATTAACGCACCAACACCATAATTGGTCTTTATGCTATAATAATTAATCCAATTCAATACACTTCCCCACCATCCTGTTGGGTTAGCGACAAAAAAGTTTGTTATAATACTTGGAAACTGTAGTAATGATGAAGCGAAAATCACAGGAATAACTCCTGCCATATTTACTTTAAGCGGAATATGTGTTGCTTGTCCGCCGTATACTTTTCTACCTTGTACACGTTTTGCATATTGAACATTGATTCGTCGTTCACCTAACTGAATCAAGATAACAACAACAATCATTAGTAAGAATACAAGTAAAATTGCAATAACACCTAGATAGTTTCCTGATCGGACTTGATCAAAAATCAGACGAACACCACTTGGTATTCTAGATAAAATGTTGATTGCGATAATTAATGAAATACCATTCCCAATACCATTTTCTGTAATTCTTTCCCCAATCCACATTAGGAACGCTGTTCCTGCGGTCATAGCAACTACAGCAACAATAACTGAAAAAGCATTATATGTGTAGAAAATATTTTGTAAGCTAATTGAAATAGCTGTTGCTTGGATTAGTGCGAAAAAGATAGTTCCATATCGCGTAATCTTCGCAATTTTTTTACGACCATCTTCACCTTCTTTTTGCATTTCCTCTAAAGCAGGAATTGCAATTGTAAGAAGGTTCATGATGATTGATGAGTTGATGTATGGAATAATACCTAGAGCAAACAAGGTCATGTTTTGAAAAGCTCCACCTGAAAAGGCATCAAGCATACCAACTAAGTCAAGATTATTTGCAGCAAAAACTTCTTTTAAATATGCATTGTTGATTCCAGGAATTGGTACAGAGGCACCAATTCGTATAACCACCAACATTAATAATGTGAAAATAAGTCTTTTTCTTAAATCCTCAACCTTAAACGCATCCCTAAGTGTTCCAAACACCTAAATCACCTCGGCTTTCCCGCCAGCAGCTTCAATCTTTTCAATAGCCGATTTACTAAAAGCATTTGCTTTTACAGTAAGTTTTATTGTTATATCACCATTGCCTAAGATTTTAACGCCGTCTTTTGGATTGCTTACTAAGCCGTTCGCTACCATTGTTTCTACATCAACTACTGTACCGGCTTCAAATCTATTTAAAGCGTCTACATTAATTCCAACGATGTCTTTACTATTTCTGTTCGTAAATCCACGTTTTGGTAAACGTCTATATAAAGGCATTTGTCCACCTTCAAAACCCGGTCTTACACCGCCGCCTGAACGAGACTTTTGTCCATCTTGTCCACGACCGGCTGTTTTACCGTTTCCTGAACCATGACCTCTACCTTTTCTGAATTTTTTTCCTGTTGATCCTTCTGCAGGCTTTAATTCTGATAAATTCATGTGTTTTACACCTCCTTGAGAAAGTTTATGCTTCTTCTACTTTGACTAAGTGACTGATTTGATTAACCATTCCTCTTATAGCATTATTGTCTTTTTGAACAACCGTTTTATGAAGCTTAGTCAAGCCTAGCGCTTCAGCTGTTAATCTATGCTTAGGTTTGGCACCAATGGTTGATTTTACTAAAGTAATCTTTAATTCTGCCATTATTGCTTCCTCCTAACCTAAAATTTCACTAACGGTTTTGCCTCTTAATTGACTTACCTTCTCAGGAGTCTTTAATTCTGACAAACCTTTAATTGTCGCAGTTACGACATTGTTTTTATTATTTGAGCCCAAAGATTTTGTACGAATGTTTCTCACGCCGGCAAGTTCAAGTACAGCACGTGCAGGACCACCTGCGATAACTCCTGTACCTTCAGGAGCTCTCTTAAGTAATACGCTTGCACTACCGAATGTTCCTAACCAATCATGAGGAATACTTGCGTTCTCATCTAATGGTACTTCGATTAAATTTTTCTTTGCGTCTTGAATTCCTTTACGAATCGCTTCAGGAATCTCAGTTGCTTTACCTACACCAGCGCCTACATGACCTTCTTTATCACCAACAACGACTAAAGCTGCAAATCTGAAGTTACGTCCACCTTTTACAACTTTTGTTACACGTCGGATGGTAACAACTGTTTCTTCTAGGTCTAAATTGCTGGCATCTATTAAATTCTTTCGCATAGTTTTGCCTCCTTTAGAATTTTAATCCTGCTTCTCTTGCAGCATCAGCTAATGATTTGATTTTACCATGATATATGTAACCGCCACGGTCGAATACAACCGCTTCAATATTTGCCTCAAGAGCTTTTTTAGCAATTGCTTCACCAACGGAAACGGCAGCTGCTATGTCATTTGATTTTTCAAGACCAAGATCCTTTGAGGATGCAGAAACAAGTGTATGACCTTTTGTGTCATCAATAATTTGTGCATAAATGTGACTATTACTTCTATATACAGATAAACGTGGTCTTTCAGGTGTTCCTGAAAATCTATTACGTAATTTTTTATGCTTTTTGATGCGAACGCTTGTTCTTGATGCTTTTTTTATCATCTTGGATTCACCCCTTTTCTATTATTTACCAGTTTTTCCTTCTTTACGACGGATAACTTCATCAGCATACTTAACACCTTTACCTTTATATGGCTCTGGTGGTCTCTTGAATCTGATCTCGGCTGCATATTGACCAACTTTTTCTTTGCTCATACCTTTAACGATAATCACATTTTGGCCTTCAACAACTGATTCAATACCTTCTGGGTCTTCCATCTCAACTGGATGTGAGTATCCTAATGATAACACAAGCTTGTTACCTTGCTTTGCAGCTCTGTAACCAACGCCATTAATTTCAAGTTTCTTTTCATAACCATCTGTCACACCAACAATCATATTATACACTAAAGTTCGTGTTAAGCCATGTAAAGATTTCATTTTTTTAAGATCATTGGGGCGTGTGACAACTACTTCAGCTCCATTAACTTCTACATTCATTTCTGGTACTAAAGTTCTCTCAAGCGTTCCTTTTGGACCTTTTACAGTAATTACATTACCATCTGCTAATTTAACTTCAACACCTGCCGGAATTGCAACAGGTTGTCTTCCAATTCTTGACATTATATTTCCTCCTAATCGGTTACATTATGATTCATCTTATATGACATCTGAGTCACGACGAATCTTTTCACCTTAATCTACCATACAAAGGCGATTACTTCGCCACCAACATTAAGTTCACGTGCCTCTTTATCTGTAACTACACCTTTATTTGTTGAAATAATTGCTGTTCCAAGACCACCTAGTACTTTAGGAAGTTCATCTTTGTTTGCGTAAACACGTAAACCAGGCTTGGAAATTCGCTTGATTCCGGAAATAACTTTTTCGTTTTTACTCTCTCCATATTTTAATTCAATACGAAGGTTTACGAAATCTCCGGCTTTGACTTCTTTATATCCTTTGACGTATCCTTCTTTCGCTAAAATATTAGCGATTGCAAGTTTCATCGTAGAATTTGGTACTTCTATAAAATCATGCTTAGCTACATTACCATTTCTGATTCTTGTAAGCATATCTGCGATTGGATCACTCATTGACATAGTATTGTTCCTCCTTCCTAAAATTTACCAACTAGCTTTTCTAACGCCAGGGATTTGTCCTTTATATGCTAATTCACGGAAACATATTCTACAAATTCCGTATTTTTTTAAAACTGAATGTGGACGTCCACATATTCTACAACGTGTATAAGCTCTAGATGAAAACTTAGGTGTACGTTGTTGTTTTATTTTCATGGATGTTTTTGCCATGCTTGCTCCTCCTTATTACTTTCTAAACGGCATTCCGAATAAAGTTAACAATTCACGTGCTTCCTCGTCAGTATTTGCAGTTGTTACAAAAATGACGTCCATTCCTCGAATCTTATCGATTTTATCATACTCGATTTCAGGGAAAATGATTTGTTCTTTAAGCCCTAAAGCATAATTACCTCTACCGTCAAAAGCATTTGGATTAACTCCTCTAAAGTCACGTACTCGAGGTAACGCAAGATTCACTAATCTATCCAAGAAGTCGTACATACGCTTACCACGTAATGTCACTTTACATCCAATATTCATTCCTTCACGCACTTTGAAGACAGCTACAGATTTCTTAGCTTTTGTAATTAATGGTTTCTGTCCTGCAATCTTAGTTAAATCACCAACAGCGTTGTCAAGAATTTTTGCATTTTCTTTCGCTTCTCCGACACCCATGTTGATAACAATTTTTTCGATTTTAGGAACTTCCATGATACTTTTATATTCAAATTTTTTCATCATTGCATCTTTGATTTCATCATTATACGTTTCAATAAGTCTACTCACTTAGGTAACCTCCTTTCGATTGAATTATTTATCAATAACTTCGCCAGTTGTTTTTGCTACACGTTTACGAACGTTTTTCGTCTTGCCATTACGCTCTTCTTGCTCAACTTTGATGCCAAGTTTTGTAGGTTTACCTTTGTGTACATACATAACGTTTGATGCATCAATGAATGCTTCTTGGTGCATGATTCCACCCTGTTGATTTGCTGCACTAGGCTTAGCATGTTTCGTTACTTTGTTCACGCCTTGCACTAATACTTTGTTGCTCTTACGATCAACTTCAACAATTTTACCTTCTTTACCTTTATCTTTACCAGCTCTTACAATGACTGTATCACCGGTTTTTAATTTTGTATTTGCCAATGGGTACACCTCCTTATAGTACTTCTGGTGCTAACGATAATATTTTCATGTATTTCTTTTCTCTTAATTCTCTAGCAACCGGTCCAAATATACGTGTTCCTCTTGGGCTCATATCATCTTTAAGAATGACTGCTGCGTTTTGATCAAATTTTATGTATGAACCGTCTTTACGACGTGCACCTTTTACTGTTCTTACAACTACGGCTTTAACCACATCACCTTTTTTTACAACGCCACCTGGTGTTGCATCTTTAACAGTCGCGACAATGACATCTCCGATAGCTGCATATCTTCTCGTTGAGCCGCCTAACACACGAATACAAAGAAGTTCTTTTGCTCCTGTGTTATCAGCAACTTTAAGTCTTGACTCTTGTTGAATCATACTTAAACCTCCTTCTGCTATCTACTTAGCTTTCTCTACGATTTGAATCAAGCGCCATCTTTTATCTTTAGAGATCGGCTTTGTTTCCATTACTTTTACACGGTCTCCGATTTGGCATTCATTGTTCTCATCATGAGCTTTCAATTTATATGTTCTTTTTATAACCTTACCATATAAAGGATGTTTTACACTGTTAACAACCTCTACCACGATAGTTTTGTCCATTTTATCACTAGATACTCGACCAACACGAGTTCTTCTAAGATTTCTTTCTGACATTGTATTGCCTCCCTTCGCGATTATTACTTGGCAGCTTTCAATTGTTCAGTCATAACCGTTTGAATTCTTGCAATAGTTTTACGAACCTCTGTTATACGACTTGTGTTATCAAGTTGGTTCGTAGCATTTTGAAATCTAAGGTTGAACAATTCTTTTTTTGCCGTTACTAATGCTTCTTGCAGCTCAGCTGCTGATTTATTTCTTAAGTCTTCTAATTTTTTAGTAGATTTCACTATTGTTCACCGCCTTCTAAATCTGCTCTAGAAACGATTTTACACTTAACAGGCAATTTGTGCATTGCAAGTCTAAGGGCTTCTCGAGCTACTTCTTCAGGTACTCCAGCAACTTCGAACATTACACGTCCTGGTTTAACAACCGCTACCCAGTACTCAGGTGATCCTTTACCGGAACCCATACGTGTTTCAGCTGGTTTTGATGTAACTGGTTTATCTGGGAAAATTTTAATCCAAACTTTACCACCACGCTTCATATAACGAGTCATCGCTATACGAGCAGCTTCTATTTGATTTGACTTGATCCATACAGGCTCAGTCGCAACTAATCCGAATTCACCAAGTACTAATTTATTACCGCGTAAGGCTTTCCCTTTCATACGACCACGGAATTGCTTACGACGCTTGACTCTTTTTGGCATTAACATTACGCATTTCTCCCTTCTTTACTAGCTTTTGCTGGAAGAACTTCACCATGATAAATCCAAACTTTAACACCGATTTTACCATATGTTGTATTTGCTTCTGCAAATCCATAATCAATATCTGCTCTTAAAGTTTGAAGTGGAATTGTACCTTCATTGTAACTTTCAACTCTTGCCATTTCGGCTCCGCCTAAACGACCTGAACAAGTCACTTTGATACCTTTTGCTCCTGATTTAAGTGCACGTCCCATAACTTGCTTCATAGCACGTCTGAAAGCTACACGATTTTCAAGTTGTAACGCTACGTTTTCAGATACTAATTGAGAATCTTTTTCTGGGCGTTTTACTTCTTGAATATTTATAATAACTTTACTTGATGTCATTTCTTGAACTTCTTTACGTAATGCATCAATCGCTGAACCACCTTTACCGATTACGATACCTGGTTTCGCTGTATGAATATCAATCTTCAATCTCTCTGAAGCTCTTTCTATTTCAATTCTTGATACTCCTGCTTGATAAAGCTTTTTCTTCAAGAATTTTCTTATTTCATAATCTTCAACTAAGAAATCTGCATAGTCCTTCTCAGCGTACCATTTTGAATCCCAGTCTTTGATAACGCCGACACGTAAACCGTGAGGATTAACTTTTTGACCCATGCTTTACCTCCTTTACCTATCTTTCATTTAAGATGATTGTTATATGACTAGTTTTCTTTTCTATTTTAAACGCACGACCTTGAGCTCTTGGTCGAATACGCTTCATTGTTGGTCCTTTGTTTGCAAAACACTCTGCAATGTAAAGTGTTGATGGATCAAGATTATTATTGTTTTCTGCATTTGCAATCGCTGACTTTAATAATTTCTCAATTACACGAGCACCTTTTCTTGGAGTATATGCTAAAATCCCAAGTGCTGTGGCAACATCTTTACCTTTGACTGTATCTAAAACTTGCTTAGCTTTAGTTGGCGATACGCGAGCGAATGAAACTTTAGCTTTAGGTCTTGTATCTTTGTTCGCATTTCTTTCTCGTTTTATCTGACTTCTATGTCCTTTAGCCATTGTTTATAGCCTCCTTTCGCTTATCGTTTTGTTTTCTTCTCGTCTTTACCGTGGCCTCTATAGCTACGAGTTAAAACGAATTCACCAAGTTTATGTCCAACCATGTCTTCACTAATATATACCGGAACATGTTTTCTGCCGTCATGTACAGCAATTGTATGTCCAACCATTTCAGGGAAGATCGTAGAACGTCTTGACCAAGTTTTAATTACTTGTTTATTTCCACTTTCGTTTGCTTCTCTTACTTTTTTGAGTAAGTGATCATCAGCGAAAGGTCCTTTTTTCAATGAACGTGCCATTTACGAAAACCTCCTTCTATTTGTTTCCACCGCGTTTTCTTACAATATATTTATTGGATTGTTTTTTCTTCTTACGAGTCTTAAGACCAAGTGCAGGTTTACCCCATGGAGTCATCGGACTTGGACGACCAATTGGCGCTTTACCTTCACCACCACCATGTGGATGGTCATTCGGGTTCATAACAGAACCACGTACAGTTGGGCGAATACCCATATGACGCTTACGTCCCGCTTTACCAATTGTTACAAGTTCATGATCAATATTACCAACTTGTCCAAGTGTTGCTTTACATTCGATTGGTACCATACGCATTTCGCCTGATGGTAAACGAAGTGTTGCAAACTTGCCTTCTTTTGCCATTAATTGAGCTACATTACCTGCTGAACGAACAAGCTGTCCACCTTTTCCAGGCTTCATTTCAATATTGTGAATTTGAGAACCTACCGGAATGTTTGCTAATGGTAACGCATTACCAATACGAACCTCTGCAGTCGCTCCACTCATTAATGTGTCACCTACAGATAATTTGTTTGGTGCTAAAATATAACTTTTTTCACCATCTGCATAAACAATTAATGCAATATTGGCTGTTCTGTTTGGATCATATTCAATAGCAGTTACTTTCGCCGGAATACCATCTTTATTACGTTTGAAGTCAATCATTCTATATTTAATCTTATGTCCGCCACCACGATGTCTTACTGTTATTTTGCCTTGATTATTACGTCCAGAATTCTTTTTCAGACTTACTACAAGTGATTTTTCAGGACTTTTCTTAGTAATCTCAGAAAAATCTGATGAAGTCATGTGTCTTCTGGAAGGTGTATATGGGTTGTACTTTTTGATACCCATTATGCCACTCCTTTCCTATTACATATATTACCACACTACCGTGTGTGTCACTTACTTGATGGATTACATTCCATCAAAGAATTCGATTTCTTCGCTCTCTTCAGTTAAAGTTACAATCGCTTTTTTAACTTTTGATGTTTTACCAACCGTTGTTCCACGACGTTTCTTCTTACCGCCTTGGTTCATTGTGTTGACTTTTAAAACTTTTGTTCCTTTAAACATTTTTTCAACTGCTTCTCGTATTTGTACTTTAGTTGCTTCAGGGTGAACTTTGAAAGTATATTTCTTGTCGCCCATAGCTTCCATACTTTTCTCTGTGATTACAGGTTTAAGCAGTACGTCATAGTAAGAAAGGTTTGCCATTATGCGTACACCTCCTCAATTGTTGCTACTGCATTTTTAGTTACGATACATACATCGTATTTTAATAGATCATATACGTTGATTGTATTTGTCGTAGCCGTTTTGACAGTAGGAATGTTTCTCGCTGATAACACGACATTTTTCTCTTCATTGTTAAGAACAATTAATGCTTTTCCTACTTTAAGATTTGCTAATACGTTAACCATATTTTTTGTCTTAACTTCGTCAAGCTTTAATTCATCAACAACAATGAACTTTTGGTCATTAACTTTTGCTGATAAGGCAGATTTTAATGCAATTCTACGCTCTTTTTTGTTCATTTTCTTTGAATAATCACGTGGTTTTGGTGCAAATACAACACCGCCGCCTTTCCATTGAGGAGAACGAATAGAACCTTGTCGAGCACGACCTGTTCCTTTTTGTCTCCATGGTTTAGCGCCTCCACCTCTTACTTCTGCTCGCGTCAATGTACTTTGTGTTCCTTGACGTTTGTTAGCAAGTTGTGTTACGACAGCTCTATGTAATAAGTTTTTATTGACATCTACGCCAAACACTGCATCATTTAATTCAAGTTCTTCTACTTGTTGTCCTTGCATATTATAAACAGCAACTTTAGCCATTAGTTTTCCTCCTTCCTGAAAGCTTAGGCCTTAACGGCATCTCTCAATGTAACGATAGATTTTTTAGGGCCTGGTACCGCGCCTTTAACAAGAATAAGGTTTTTCTCTGCGTCAACTCGTACTATTTCTAAGTTTTGAATTGTAACCGCTTCAGATCCCATATGTCCTGCTAATTTCTTACCTTTGAATACACGTCCCGGATAAGATGCATTACCCATAGAACCAGCTTGTCTATGATACTTAGAACCATGAGACATAGGACCTCTTGATTGATTGTGACGCTTAATCGCACCTTGGTATCCTTTACCTTTGGACGTACCTGATACATCAATTGTATCTCCTGCCGCAAAGATATCAGCTAATATTTCTTGTCCGACTACATACTCTTCTGAATTGTCTAAACGGAACTCTTTCACAAAACGCTTAAATGCTACTCCTGCTTTGTTAAAGTGTCCTTGTTCCGGTTGTGTTGTGTGCTTTTCAGTTTTATCCATAAAACCGATTTGAACTGCACTGTAACCGTCGTTATCTACTGTCTTAACTTGAGTTACTGCACATGGGCCTGCTTGAAGCACTGTTACAGGCACTAAAGAACCGTCTTCTGCAAATATTTGCGTCATGCCGATCTTTTTAGCAATCATTGCTTTTTTCATTCTTGCACCTCCTGATTTTTCTACAGCGGAATACATATTACTGCATTCATTCTAGACGGGTGTAAGCTACCTTCGTCTATTTTTACTGTGTTCATTATTTTACATCTACTTTGATATCTACACCAGCTGGTAACTCTAAACGCATTAATGCGTCAACAGTTTTTGCTGTTGGCAAATTGATATCGATTAATCTTTTGTGAGTTCTTCTTTCGAATTGCTCTCTGGAATCTTTGTACTTATGTACTGCTCTAAGAATTGTTACGATTTCTTTCTTAGTTGGTAATGGAATCGGTCCACTTACCTTAGCTCCAGTTTTCTTTGCTGTTTCAATAATCTTTTGTGATGATTGATCGATTAATTGGTGATCGTATGCCTTTAAGCTAATTCGCATTTTTTGTGTTGCCATAAAAAAAGCCGCCTCCTTTTCGTACTTGTTGTACGACAAGTGGTGACTGTACATCTTTCCACGTGTATCATCCGGTTCACATGGCTAAATCTTTAAGATATTTGTACAGTGATCTTGTCGTCAGTTTCTTGAACTAGACATCGCTCCATAAGAAAACCTACTTACTTTTCAAGTAGCAACCTCTTACTTCAACGCTCTCATGTCACAGCATTTGCAATTATACACCATTTTCACTTACAATGCAAGTATTATTTTCAACTTTTTTTTACACTTGAAAATCATGAATATTGGCATTTAATTTTCCGGAAATTTGATGCATTTTTTGAGACTCATCAAGTATTTTACCTAAAAGTTCATCTTGCCCTTTAACACCACTAAGCGTTTGTTCAATACTCGCAGATGTTTCTTGGGCAATCGCAGAAATCTGATCAATAGCTTCTGCAACTTTTGTTGAATTTGTCTCAATCTCATCTAAGTTATTATCAATAGCTACTGCACGTTTTTCAACCCGTACAGCTTCTTCATGAATACGAACAAATGTATCGGCTGATTGATTGATTTGCACCATGCCATTTTCCACTTCTTTATAGCCATCGGCTAAGGCAGCCGTTACTTTTTTTGTTTCTGATTGTACTTTTTTAATAATATCATCGATATCAAGGGCAGATTTATTCACTTGTGTTGCAAGCGTTCCGATTTCACCGGCAACAACGCCAAATCCTTTGCCGGCTTCTCCAGCTCTTGCGGCTTCAATTGAAGCATTTAAGGAAAGCAGGTTTGTTTGTGCGGAAATATTGTTAATGACATCTGTTAAGGACGTAATCCCATTGGCATGAACTTCTAACTGCTTCATCATGTTAACTGCGTTATTCACAACACTGTCTATTTTCTTCATGCTAATAATTGAATCATCCATGAGTTCATTGCCCGTTGTCGATAAGTCGCTGAGAGACTCTGATGCCTTTGAAAGTTTTCGACTCTCATTATTTGTATTCACAATCTCATCTTTTAAAGTATTGATATTCTCGACAATATGGTTAAGTACGTCGGCTTGGTTATTCATTGCTAAGGAGAGCTCATCCATCGTGCTATGAATATAACCGCTTTCATGTTTTGCCTCATTTGCAGAAGATTTAACATTTTCTCCTTGCTCTTCAAGATCAACTGCTACACTTCGCATCTCACGAATAATATCGTTTAGTGTATCTACCATGGTATTTGACGAAATTGCCAAGAGTCCTATTTCATCTTTATAATCTTCCCGTACTTTATTCACTTTCAAGTTTTTCTTGTTAATCTCATTGTTGGTATCAACTAACTGTTTTAAGCGTTTGCTGATATTACGTGTTAGTAAATATACAAGCAAGAAACTTAAGACGCCAACAACAATAAGTAAAATAAGAAAGACAACTTGTGTCATTTGCAGACTATTTGACAGATTAGTATTTGCAACTGTTTTCGATTGATTATATTGATCAATAATTGCGTCAAAGCTTGCTAAAATATTTTTGTTAATATCAATATAGTCATTTTTTCCGATAACAAAATGACTTCTAAGTCCTCGATCGGTTCCGTAAACAATTTCTTCTTCAAATAAAATCGTAAGTTGATCTGTCTGTTGTAAGATCGAGACGTATGCTTCTTGTTCTTCTGGGTCGTTGGTACTAGCGCTAAGTTCAGTTACTCGAGACTTAATCATCTCAACCACAGTAGCATATTCGCCAATAGTTTCCGGCGTTGCCAAGGAGATATATTCAGATACCAAACTATCGCCTTGTAAGTATAACTTCTGAATATCTTTTAATTCCTGGACTTTTATATCTTCTTGATTTAATGTTTCAATCTCATTTTTAACGACATTAATTTGTCGCGTTATCAGTAGCATAAACACAACAAAGAATAGCCCTAAGAACAAAAGAATGGATTGATATTTTCGCATTAATTTTAAATTTTTAAACATGATCTCTCCTTATAGTAGGTCTTTTCCCATAACCTGTATTTGTGATAACGCCGAAAACGCTGATGACATCTCCCGTTGCAAATGGTTAAGTTTAATCCATTCAACTTCTTTGGCTTTAAAACGAAACGCTTGAGGCTCAGTTGTTTTGACCATTTTAATAGGTATTCGATCACTATCTGAAAATTCAATCACTGCACTTTCCCAATGAATATCATGATCTCCTTCATAGTCTGCTCTTAAGGTGATAATAACTTCATCAATCAAGACCTTTCGCCCAAAATACAATTCAAATTCAAGATCATCTCGTAAACCGCCACCCCATGACTGATATGGAAATGAACCGTGTCCTTGATTATCCATATATCCGTCAATGGCATTACGAGATTCAAATACAGCTTCATCTCTTGTCATTACATTGGCGTCCGAATGAGGGTAATATCCTTTTGCATCTCTGATATCATAGCCATTAAGTGCTAAGTTCCGACGCGTTTTTAATTCTTCTTTTGACGCCGTTAGTATATGCACATGATGATAAGTTCCTTTAAAGGCATCCGGATGATACGCTCTTAGTTTTTCACCTTCTGGAATTTTATATACCATGCGTCCGTCGGGAATATATAAAATCGACGGATGAATATATTCATCTAAATCCACTTTTAAATATTTCGACTTACTTTCAATAATATAGTATGCACCTTTCGGATATTCTTTCTCATAGATCAACTCGCAACTTTCGTTCCCTCTTGAATCTTTTAGAATCTGATCATTTGAACCACACAGCATAATATGAATATTGCTCATAATATACCTCCTCTTTAATATGTTGTCTGACATCTTAACATTATAACATTGACAACCTATAAAAACAAGGATTCTTTAGCTAATAAGCACAAAAAAACTGTGCAAAGTCATCAAGTGACTATGCACAGTTTATAGTTTAAAATTTAATTATTCAATGATCTCAACAACAGATCCTGAACCAACAGTACGGCCACCTTCACGAATCGCGAATTTTTGACCTTTTTCCATAGCGATTGGAGAAATCAATTCAATATTCATTTCAATGTTATCGCCAGGCATACACATTTCAACGCCTTCTGGTAAAGTGATAACACCAGTTACGTCAGTTGTTGTGAAGTAAAACTGTGGTCTATAGTTTCCGAAGAATGGTGTATGACGACCACCTTCATCTTTTTTAAGAACGTATACTTGAGCCATGAACTTTGTGTGAGGAGTGATTGTACCTGGCTTAGCAAGTACTTGACCACGCTCGATTTCATCACGCTGAACACCACGAAGTAATGCACCAATGTTGTCACCAGCTTGAGCATCGTCAAGAAGTTTACGGAACATTTCGATTCCTGTAACAACAACTTTACGCTTCTCATCAGATAAACCAACGATTTCAACTTCATCTTGAACACGAAGGATACCACGGTCAACTTTACCTGTTGCAACTGTACCACGACCAGTAATTGAGAATACGTCCTCAATTGCCATCAAGAATGGCTTATCTGTGTCACGAACTGGCTCAGGAATGAATTCGTCACAAGCTTCGATTAACTCAAGAATCTTGTCACCCCATTCGCCTGATGGATCTTCAAGTGCTTTAAGTGCTGAACCTTGAATTACTGGAAGGTCATCACCTGGGAATTCATATTCGCTTAATAATTCACGAATTTCCATTTCAACTAATTCAAGTAACTCTTCGTCGTCTACCATATCACATTTGTTCATGAATACAACGATATAAGGAACTCCAACCTGACGTGCAAGTAGGATATGCTCTCTAGTTTGAGCCATAACACCATCAGTCGCAGCAACAACAAGGATTGAACCATCCATTTGTGCAGCACCTGTAATCATGTTCTTTACGTAGTCAGCATGGCCTGGGCAGTCAACATGTGCATAGTGACGTGCGTTTGACTCATACTCAACGTGTGCAGTAGAGATTGTGATTCCACGTTCTCTTTCTTCAGGAGCTTTGTCAATGTTATCAAATGCAACAGATTCACCTGTTCCTAATCTCTCATGTAATGTTCTAGTGATTGCTGCAGTTAACGTAGTTTTACCATGGTCAACGTGACCAATTGTACCAATGTTAACATGTGGTTTGCTTCTTTCAAATTTAGCTTTAGACATTTGTATATTTCCTCCTTTATTATCGGGGTACTTTCCCCATTCTTTCGTTAAATGTATCCTATGTTTATAAAAAAGCCATCAATAAAATTATAGTATGTAGTAACACACTTTGCAAGGGTTTATTCGTATTATTCGCCTTGCTTATTAATGATTTTCTCTTGAATGCTCTTTGGAAGCGGCTCATAATGGTGGAATTCCATTGAATATGTTCCACGTCCCTGTGATTTTGATCGAAGATCTGTTGCATAGCCAAACATTTCAGATAATGGAACATAAGCATTGATGACTTGAGCACCACTTCTTGCTTCCATACCTTCCATTTGACCACGTCGTGAGTTAATATCACCGATAACATCACCCATATATTCTTCAGGAACTGTTACAACAACTTTGAATATCGGTTCAAGTAACTGTGCATCACCTTTTCTCATCGCATCTTTAAAAGCCATGGATCCGGCAATTTTGAAGGCCATCTCTGATGAGTCAACATCATGGTATGAACCGTCATAACAATCAGCTTTGATACCAACAACTTCGTAGCCAGCTAAAGCACCTGCTTGCATTGCTTCTTTTATACCGTTATCAACTGCAGGGACGTATTCACGAGGAATCGAACCACCAACAACTGAGTTAACGAATTCGTAAGTCTTATCGCCGTTAACGTCCATCGGACTAAAGCGAACTTTACAGTGTCCGTATTGTCCACGTCCACCAGACTGACGAGCAAATTTACTGTCGATTTCAACTTCTTTGGTAATCGTCTCTTTATATGAAACTTGAGGCGCTCCAACATTTGCTTCTATTTTAAACTCTCTTAACAAACGATCTACAATGATCTCTAGGTGAAGTTCACCCATACCGGAAATAATTGTTTGTCCGGTTTCATCATCTGTATATGTTTTGAAGGTTGGATCTTCTTCTGCAAGTTTGGATAAGGCAATACCCATTTTATCTTGACCGGCTTTTGTCTTCGGCTCAATAGCAACGGAGATAACCGGCTCAGGGAATACCATGGACTCAAGAATAACTTGATCTTTTTCATCACATAATGTATCACCTGTTGTTGTGAACTTAAGACCAACGGCTGCAGCAATATCTCCTGCATATACCTTGTCAATCTCTTCACGTTTGTTAGCATGCATTTGAAGAATACGTCCTAAACGTTCTTTCTTTTGCTTAGTTGAGTTATAAATATAAGATCCTGCATTTGTAACTCCTGAGTATACTCTAAAGAATGCTAACTTACCAACGAATGGGTCTGTCATAATCTTAAATGCTAAGGCTGAGAAAGGCTCTTCATCGGAAGAATGTCTTTCAACTTCTTCGTCACTATCTGGTAATATACCTTTAATTGCCGGTACATCAAGTGGTGATGGAGCAAATTCTACAACCGCATCAAGTAATCGTTGAACACCTTTATTTTTGTATGCAGATCCGCAGAATACTGGGATAATCTTAACGTCACAAACAGCTTTACGCATTGCCGCTTTTAACTCTTCCACAGACATCTCTTCACCTTCAAGATACTTCATCATAAGATCTTCATCTGTGTCACAAATTGCTTCAACCATTGCTTCTCTATATTCAGTCGCAATGTCTTCTAATTCACTAGGAATATCTAATTCTTCGATATCATTTCCTAAATCATCATTGTAGATGTATGCTTTCATTACGAATAAATCAACAATTCCTACGAAATCATCTTCAGCACCAATGGGTACTTGAACTGGAATCGCATTAGCTGCTAATCGATCACGCATCATTTCAACAACGTTAAAGAAATCAGCACCGCTACGGTCCATTTTGTTAACAAAAGCCATACGTGGTACTTTGTACTTATCAGCTTGACGCCATACGGTTTCTGATTGAGGCTCAACGCCACCTTTTGCACAGAAAACACCGACAGCACTGTCAAGTACACGTAAGGAACGCTCAACTTCAACTGTAAAGTCAACGTGACCTGGTGTATCTATAATATTGATACGATTATCTAACCATGAACATGTCGTCGCAGCGGAGGTAATTGTAATACCTCTCTCCTGCTCTTGTTCCATCCAGTCCATTTGAGAAGCACCCTCATGAGTCTCCCCTAACTTGTGAGTCTTTCCTGAATAAAACAAAATACGTTCCGTTAGAGTTGTTTTACCGGCATCAATATGAGCCATGATACCAATATTTCTGGTATCACTTAAAGCAAATTCTCTTCCTGCCAAAGTAATAACCTCCTCTGGTTATCGGATTGTGTATTAGTTTATATATATGATAGACTATTCTACCATCTGTAACTTGCAAACGCTTTATTTGCATCTGCCATTTTGTGTACGTCTTCTTTTTTCTTAACAGAAGCGCCAGTATTATTGGACGCGTCCATAAGTTCTGCTGCTAAACGGTCTACCATTGTTTTTTCTCCTCTTTTACGAGTATACAATGCTAACCATCTTAGACCTAAAGCTTGCTTTCGGTCTGGTCTTACTTCAATCGGAACTTGATATGTTGCTCCACCTACACGACGTGCTTTAACTTCAAGTACTGGCATGATGTTATTTAATGCTTCATAGAAAACATCAATTGCATCTTTACCTGTCTTTTCAGCTACTTTATCAAAAGCACCGTATACGATTCTTTGAGCTGTTCCTCTTTTTCCATCTAACATGATATTGTTGATTAACTTTGTAACCACTTTATCCTTGTAGATGGGATCTGCTAAAACTTCTCTTTTCGCAATATGACCTTTACGTGGCACGGTTCTTCCCTCCTTAACATGAATTAAATCTTAGGTACTCAGATAGAATCTGTTCGCGCACGGTTAATTCTTTATCTATATAATCCTATTTATAGGTAATCGACATTCATTGACCGGCACTAATCTACTATTCTATTTCTTTGGTCGCTTCGCTCCGTACTTAGAACGAGATTGTTTACGGTCCGCAACACCTGCAGTGTCAAGAGTTCCTCTGACAATGTGGTATCTTGTACCTGGTAAGTCTTTTACACGTCCACCTCTTAAAAGAACAACACTATGCTCTTGTAAGTTGTGACCTTCACCCGGAATATATCCTGTTACTTCTATTCCGTTTGTAAGACGTACTCTGGCAATCTTTCGAAGCGCTGAGTTAGGTTTCTTAGGTGTCGCTGTTTTTACTGCAGTACATACGCCACGTTTTTGTGGTGCAGAGTTGTTTGTCGTTTTTTTCTTAAGCGAGTTGAACCCTTTTTGTAAAGCTGGTGCAGTTGACTTCTTGTCTGAAGTAGCTCGACCTTTTCTAACTAACTGGTTAAAAGTTGGCATCCATTTCACCTCCGTTTGTTATTGTTTAATTAGTGCAGCAGTCGCTGTTCCAACTCGTATTTTACAAGCTTTCCCAAGTTCTTCCATTGTATTATAATATACAATCGGAACTCTTCGTGAATTTGCAAGTTGAATGGCTTGGTTTTTAATCTCTTCATCTGCGTCATTTGCAATATAAAGAGTCAACACATCTTGATCTTCAAGAGCCTTCAACGTTTGCTTGGTCCCAACAACCAGCGGACCGTTCATGGTATCGTGCACATCTATCATTCCTTTCATAAAGTGCATTGACATGACGAATAATATGTTGAAAATGCACACTGATGAATAATACCACTGTTGAATACATCTGTCAAGTAAAATTTCGTTTTATCTATTGATAAAAAAGGATTTGTGGTTTAAGTCGCTATAGAACAGGAAAACGAAAATTGTGTGATGTGGGAGCGCAAGGACTAGAATTCCCATGGTATCACACAATCTCCGTTTTCCCCTTACATGCAATCACAAATCAAACTTTTTTTGAATAGTAAAACATGCAGAAAAATGGAATAGATCTATAGGCTTTGTAATATTGGATTAGAGACTAAAAAAGTAGATAGGCATAGATTCATGGGATTTCCAGTCACTGGAGAATGTAGGAACTTACTGCCTGAAACAAAGTTTTAGGTGGTAAGTCCTGCATACTTCTGGGTCTGGCGCTCCCACTTCTATGCCTATCTGCTTTTATGTCATTTAGTCTAAAAATACATCCGTTTCATTTATTGGTTCTTCGACGGGTGTTTTCTTCTCAATGTCAACATTACGATACATGCTCATTCCTGTTCCTGCCGGAATAAGTTTACCTAGAATAACGTTCTCTTTGAGTCCAATTAGTGGATCGACTTTTCCTCGTATTGCAGCTTCGGTTAAGACTTTGGTTGTCTCTTGGAAGGATGCCGCGGATAAGAAGGAGTTGGTTGCTAGGGATGCTTTTGTGATTCCTAGTAGAACTTGCGTTCCTTCAGCAGCTTCTAGTCCATCTTCAACTAATTGTTTATTCACCTTATCAAATTCTAATTTATCGACTAGGCTACCTGGTAAGAAGTTTGTATCTCCACTTTCTTCGATTCGGATCTTTTTAAGCATTTGACGGCAAATAACCTCAACGTGCTTGTCATTGATCTCAACACCTTGTAATCGGTATACATTTTGAACTTCTTGCAGCATATAATCTTGTAGCGCTCGTCGTCCTTTGATTTTTAAGATATCATGTGGGTTGACACTACCTTCTGTTAACTCATCACCAGCTTCAACCACTTGATTGTCTTCAATCTTAATACGGGAACCGTATGGAATCAAATATGTCTTTGTATTCTCACCGGATTCATCGGTTAAGACAACTTCACGTTTTTTCTTTGTTTCATTGATGCGTACAACACCTGCATAATCTGCGATAATAGCCAATCCTTTTGGCTTTCTCGCCTCAAAAAGCTCCTCGATTCTTGGAAGACCTTGAGTGATGTCATCAGCTGTCGCAATACCACCGGTATGGAAGGTACGCATTGTAAGCTGTGTTCCCGGCTCTCCGATGGATTGAGCTGCAATAATACCGGCAGATTCTCCAACTTGAACTGGGATACCTGTTGCCATATCCGCACCATAACATTTGGCACAAACACCAACATCAGATTTACATGTTAAGGCTGTACGAATCTTAACAGCCTTGATTCCTGCTTTTATGACTTTACGTGCATGTCTAGGATTCATCATCGTATCTGCTTTTACAAGAACTTTTCCGGTTTCAGGATGTACGATTTCATCGACAGACCAACGTCCGGTAATACGTTCTTCTAAACTTTCAACAACTTCTTTTCCGTCCATGAAGGCTTTCACTGTTTGTCCAACAACTTCGTCTTCACCTGCACAACAATCTTGTTCGCGAATGATTAAATCTTGAGATACGTCAACCAAACGACGGGTCAAGTAACCTGAATCGGCTGTACGTAAGGCTGTATCGGCAAGACCTTTTCGGGCACCATGGGCTGAAATAAAGTACTCAAGTACGTCAAGACCTTCACGGAAGTTTGACTTGATCGGCAACTCGATTGTATGACCCTGTGTATCGGCCATCAAACCACGCATACCAGCCAACTGTTTGATCTGACTCTCAGAACCACGGGCTCCTGAATCCGCCATCATAAAGATATTATTGTAGCGATCAAGGTTTCCGAGTAGTTCACGTGTGATTCTTTCATCGGCTGAACGCCATGTTTCAACAACATTTTTATAACGTTCATCTTCTGTCATCATACCACGTTTGAACTGTTTCATAATAGTTTCAAGTGTATTCTCAGCTTCAGCAATAATTCCTGGTTTTGCTTCCGGCACTTCCATGTCAGATACAGATACCGTCAAGGCACCTTTCGTTGAATATTTAAAACCGAGTTTTTTAATTGCATCTAAAATTTCAGATGTTTCTGTTGAACCATGTATATCGATACAACGATACAGTATTTGTTGCAACTGTTTTTTACCTACTAAGAAGTCAATTTCATATTCAAACTCATGTCCTGGCTCTTCACGATCCACAAAACCAAGGTCTTGAGGAATAGATTCATTAAAGATAATTCGTCCGACTGTCGTTTCAATAAGCTTTCTTTCCATGACACCGTTGATTTTCATTTCGCGTAATACTTGAATACGAGCATGAAGTGTAACAACGCCATTTTCATAAGCAAGTATGGCTTCATTTTCATTTGAAAACTTCTTACCTTCGCCTACTTCTCCCACTTTATCAAGGGTTAAATAGTAAGTACCTAGTACCATATCCTGAGAAGGTACAGTTACGGGTCCACCATCGGAAGGTTTTAGCAAGTTGTTTGGAGATAAAAGTAAAAAGCGGCATTCTGCTTGCGCTTCTACAGATAAAGGTAAGTGAACCGCCATCTGGTCTCCATCAAAGTCAGCGTTATATGCTGTACAAACAAGTGGGTGTAATCGAATGGCTTTACCTTCCACAAGCACCGGTTCAAAGGCCTGAATTCCAAGTCTATGTAGTGTCGGTGCACGGTTTAACATAACCGGATGCTCACGAATAACTTCTTCAAGTACATCAAAAACTCCGTCTTCTAAACGTTCAACCATTTTTTTTGCTGATTTAATATTATGTGCTACACCATCTCCAACAAGGCGCTTCATAATAAATGGCTTAAATAATTCAATAGCCATTTTCTTTGGAAGACCACATTGATAAATCTTAAGTTCAGGACCAACAACGATAACTGAACGTCCCGAATAGTCAACACGTTTTCCAAGAAGGTTCTGACGGAATCGTCCTTGCTTACCTTTTAGCATGTCGGATAATGACTTTAATGGTCGATTACCCGGTCCGGTTACAGGACGTCCACGTCGGCCGTTGTCAATTAAGGCATCAACAGCTTCTTGCAACATACGTTTTTCGTTACGTACGATAATCTCCGGCGCTCCAAGATCAAGTAATCTTTGTAAACGATTATTTCTATTAATAACTCGACGATATAAATCATTTAAATCTGAGGTTGCAAAACGACCACCATCAAGCTGTACCATAGGACGAATATCCGGTGGTATAACTGGAACAACCGATAGAATCATCCATTCCGGCTTATTCCCTGATTCTCTAAAGGCTTCAACAACTTCCATTCGTTTAATAATTCGTGCTTTTTTCTGACCAGTTGCATCTATAAGTGCTTTTCGTAGTTCGACAGATTCTTTTTCAAGATCAATCTCTGATAAGATTTCTCGAATGGCATCTGCTCCCATTGCAGCTCTAAACGAATTCCCATATTTATCATAGGCATCTCTAAATTCTTTTTCCGTTAAAACTTGCTTGTATTGAAGGTTTGTATTCCCTTTCTCAATAACGATATAAGAAGCAAAATACAATACTTTTTCCAATGTACGGGGTGACATATCTAAGATAAGTCCCATACGGCTTGGAATACCTTTGAAGTACCATATATGTGATACAGGGGCTGCTAATTCAATATGGCCCATGCGCTCACGTCGTACTTTTGATTTTGTTATCTCAACACCACATCGGTCACAGACAACACCTTTATAACGAATCTTTTTGTACTTACCACAATGACATTCCCAGTCCTTGCTTGGTCCAAAAATTTTCTCACAGAACAAACCATCACGCTCTGGCTTTAATGTTCTGTAATTTATGGTCTCAGGCTTTTTTACTTCACCTCGAGACCATTCTCGAATTCGTTCCGGTGATGCTAAACCAATCTTAATGGCATCAAAATTCACAGATTGCTCCATAGCTTCATTTGGCATTAACTACACGCTCCTTTAAGATCATTTACTGGTCATCATCTTCAAGAATAAAACTTGAATCTAATAGTTCTTCATCACTTTCATCTATATCATCATCATCTTCGTCTAAGTCCGGAACTTCTTCACTTTTACCAACAGCAATATTGTGATTAACAAACTCTTCATCTGTTAAGTGAAGTTCCATATCTGTATCATCGTCAAAGTCATCTTTTAAACTAATCTCGCCACGTTCATTGGAGATAATTTTAATATCCAAGGATAATGATTGTAATTCTTTAAGCAATACTTTGAAAGATTCAGGAATACCCGGTTCCGGAATATTCTCACCTTTAATAATTGCCTCATATGTTTTAACACGACCAACAACATCATCTGACTTAACGGTTAGAATCTCTTGTAATGTGTAGGCTGCACCATACGCCTCGAGAGCCCAAACCTCCATCTCTCCAAAACGCTGTCCACCGAACTGGGCTTTACCACCAAGTGGTTGCTGCGTTACAAGTGAGTAAGGGCCTGTTGAACGTGCATGTATCTTATCATCAACCAAGTGATGAAGTTTCAAGTAGTGCATGTATCCAACGGTAACCGGATTATCGAAATACTCACCGGTACGTCCATCACGAAGATGAATCTTACCATCTTCACGAATCGGAACATTTTTCCATTCTTCACGATGATCCACATTGTTTAATAAGAATTCTTTGATTTCAGGGTTTAAAATCTCGCCCCACTTATCTTCAAATTGATCCCAAGGTGTATTCACGTAATCATTGGCCATATCTAGCGTTTCCATAATATCAATCTCGTTGGCACCATCAAACACAGGTGTTGCAATCTTGATGCCTAGTGCTTTAGCAGCTAAGCCTAAATGGACTTCTAAGACCTGTCCGATATTCATACGGGATGGTACACCCAATGGGTTGAGCACGATATCTAAAGGACGACCATTTGGTAAGAAAGGCATATCTTCCGCCGGTAATATACGTGAAATAACACCTTTATTACCATGACGACCGGCCATCTTATCTCCAACGGAAATCTTACGTTTTTGTGCAATGTAGACACGAACAGACTGATTGACTCCCGGTGAGAGCTCATCGCCGTTTTCACGAGTAAATACATGTACATCAACGATAATTCCTTCTTCACCATGAGGCACACGAAGGGATGTGTCACGAACTTCTCTTGCTTTTTCACCAAAGATAGCACGTAATAAACGCTCTTCAGCTGTCAGTTCCGTCTCACCTTTTGGTGTAACTTTCCCAACAAGAATATCACCGGAACGAATCTCAGCTCCAATACGGATAATACCACGTTCATCTAAATCCTTGAGCGCATCTTCACCAACACCCGGAACATCTCGTGTGATTTCTTCCGGTCCAAGTTTGGTATCTCTGGCTTCTGCTTCGTATTCTTCTATATGTATGGATGTATAAACATCTTCTTTAACTAAATTCTCACTTAACAAAATCGCATCCTCGAAATTATAACCTTCCCAAGTCATAAATCCGATTAATGGATTTTTACCAAGTGCAATCTCACCGTTTTGCGTTGATGGTCCATCAGCAATAACCGCACCTTGTTTTACCTTGTCTCCCTTAGACACAAGAGGACGTTGGTTAATACATGTACCTTGGTTACTACGTGCAAATTTACGCAATCGATAGATATCTCGAGCTCCTTCAGCTGTCTTAATAACGATTTCTTTTGCAGTAACGCGTTCAACGACACCTGCATTTTTAGCTATTTTAACAATACCGGAGTCGACTGCTGCCTTGTTCTCCATACCTGTTCCTACCAATGATGAATCGGTAATCAATAGAGGTACAGCCTGACGCTGCATGTTTGATCCCATGAGTGCACGATTGGCGTCATCGTTCTCTAGGAAAGGAATCATGGATGTCGCAACAGAAAAGACCTGCTTTGGCGAAACGTCCATCAAGTCGATTGATTTTGCTTCCATCTCAATGATATGTTCACGGTCACGACCGGTAACATATTTATGAACGAAGTGACCTTCTTCATCAAGAGGCTCATTGGCCTGGGCAACACGATACTTCTCTTCTTCATCCGCCGTTACATAAATAACGTCTTCAGTTACAACCGGTTCATCACCGGATTGATCGATTAGTCGATATGGCGCCTCAATAAATCCATATTCATTAATACGCGCATAGGTTGCTAAGGAGTTGATCAAACCGATGTTTGGTCCCTCAGGTGTCTCAATCGGACACATACGTCCATAGTGAGAATAGTGAACGTCACGAACCTCAAATCCGGCACGCTCACGGCTAAGTCCACCAGGACCCAATGCAGATAGACGACGCTTATGTGTTAATTCAGCAAGCGGGTTGGTCTGATCCATAAACTGGGATAACTGTGAACTTCCAAAGAATTCCTTAATCGACGCCGTAACCGGACGAATATTAATCAAGGATTGTGGTGTAATGCCATCCGGGTCTTGAATCGTCATACGTTCACGAACGACACGTTCCATTCTTGATAATCCGATTCTAAACTGATTCTGTAACAATTCTCCAACTGCACGAATACGACGGTTTCCAAGGTGGTCAATATCATCCACATCTCCCACGCCATATTCAACGTGAATATTATAGTTCATGGATGCAAAAATATCTTCTTTTGTAATATGCTTAGGTATTAATCGGTGCATATTTCTTTCTATTTGTTCAACAAGCTCTTCTTCATTAGTATATTCATCCATGAGTTCTTTAAGAACAGGATAATATACGCGTTCACGAATACGAAGTGCTTCAATATCTGCCTGAACATAGTTTTTGATATCGACAACCATGTTACTTAAAACTTTAACTTTACGGTCTTCAACGGTTACAAACACATAAGGTACAGCCGCATCTTGAATCCGAATTGCAAGTTCCTGATCAATAACAGTTCCTGCTTCAGCTAAGATTTCCCCTGTTGACTTATCAACAACATCTTCAGATAAAACATGGCCTGTAACACGATTGGATAAAGCTAATTTTTTATTAAATTTATATCTACCAACTTTGGCTAAATCATAACGTCTTGGGTCAAAAAACATGGAGTTTAATAGTGATTCTGCACTCTCAACCGTTGGTGGCTCACCCGGACGAATACGTTTATATATCTCAATTAACCCTTCTTCATAGGAAGACGAGCTATCCTTATCTAAACTAGCAAGAATCTTTGGCTCTTCACCAAATAGTTCAATAATCTCTGCATTCGTTCCGATTCCAAATGAACGCATTAATACAGTTACCGGCACTTTACGTGTTCGGTCTACACGTACATGAAAAATGTCATTTGAATCTGTCTCATATTCAAGCCATGCCCCACGATTCGGAATTACTGTTGCCGAATATAGTTCTTTACCGATCTTATCATGCTTCATCGCATAATAAATACCCGGTGAACGTACTAGCTGGCTTACAATAACACGCTCTGCTCCGTTAATAATAAAGGTTCCCGTATCTGTCATTAACGGCAAGTCACCCATAAATATCTCATGTTCACTAATCTCGTCTTTTTCCTTATTAATAAGACGCACACGAACTTTAAGAGGTGCAGCATATGTTGCATCTCTTTCTTTACATTCATCCATTGTGTATTTTGCATCTTCATTAAATGAAAAGCCGACAAATTCTAACATTAAATTCCCGGTGTAATCCGAAATTGGGGATATATCTCGAAATACTTCCTTTAATCCTTCATCCAGGAACCAATTATAAGAATCTTTTTGAACTTCGATTAGATTTGGCATGTCAAGGACTTCTTTTTGCTTGGAGTAGCTCATTCGAACTGACACTCCGCTTTCGATAGGATTGATCCTATTTTTTTCCATAGTTATGATTCACCCCTTGGCTATAATAATCTTCATCTAGTATACCCTAAAAATAAGCATACAATTCCATACTGACGCATTAACAGATAATATCATATCCTGTCAAGCTTGTCAACACAATATTTTTAGAAATATATCAGTTACTGTCTAACCGTGTAAAAAAAGCCTCGATTCGTAATGAATCGAGACTTTTGAAATTTTTAGTATAATGTTATTACTTAACTGTCGCTGTTGCGCCAACTTCTGCAAGCTTAGCTTTGATTTCTTCTGCTTCTTCTTTAGTCGCTGCTTCTTTAACCATTTTAGGAGCGTTGTCTACAAGCTCTTTAGCTTCTTTTAATCCTAAGCCAGTGATTTCACGAACAGCCTTGATAACTTTAACTTTTGAAGCTCCAACTTCTGTAAGCTCTACATCAAATTCAGTTTGCTCTTCAGCTGCGCCACCTTCTGCTCCAGCTGCTGCCATTACAACACCTGCTGCTGCAGATACACCAAATTCTTCTTCACAAGCTGTTACTAATTCGTTAAGTTCTAATACTGATAATTCTTTAATTGCATCAATTAATTCTTGAGTTGTTAATTTTGCCATTATTTGCACCTCCGAAATATTTTTTATTATTCTTCTACTGTTTCTGTTGTTTCTTCTGTCGCGACTTCTTCTGTCTTCTCTACAGTCGCTGCAAGATCTGCCGCTGTAGCCACGCCTTTTTCTTCCATCTCATCTGCAATTGCTTTAACTGTACGTGCAAATGAAGATATTGGAGATTTGAAGCTTCCAAATAGTTTTGCAAGTAATTCGTCTCTTGATGGTACTGAAGCCACCTTGACAATACCGTCAACGTCGAATAATTCACCGTCAACAACACCTGCTTTGAATTCAAGCTTAGGCATGTCTTTTGACATTTTCTTAAGAATTCGAGGACCTGCTGTTGCATCGTCGTAACTGATAGCAATCGCACTTGGACCGGCTAATTGGTCGTTTAATTGATCAAATGCTGTTCCTTCAAATGCAAACTTCATCATTGTATTCTTATAAACCTTGTATGTTACGTTCGCTTCACGTAAAGCTTTACGAAGATTCGTATCTTGCTCTACTGTCAACCCACGATAGTCAACAAGTACAACCGAACTTGCACCTTCAATATTTTCTTTAATCGCTTGTATTACTGTTTGTTTTTGTTCAACTTTTGGCACTGTTACACCTCCTTAAAAATTTGAATCAAATAAAATAACTCTCACTACACACGCAGAAAGAGTCTAACTAATATCGTTATTATCTCCTCGGTAGGTTGTATACGTTATGCTCTTAAGCACCTACTGTCTGCGGTAGTTATTTTCACACTCGACAAAGTATATCAAACACAGCTTACTTTGTCAACTGTTTTTTTAGGGAAGAATGATGGGAGTCATTCTTCCCTTATATTATGCTATATTAAGTACTACTTATCGTCAATCTTACCGGCATTAATCTTAATACCAGGTCCCATTGTCGAAGCAACATTTACACTACGAAGGTATTTACCTTTTGCAGCTGCAGGCTTCGCTTTGATAATCGCACTCATTAATGTGTGGAAGTTGTCCATTAATTTTTCTTGACCAAAGGATACTTTACCGATTGGCACGTGTATAATATTGGCTTTATCAAGACGGTATTCAATCTTACCGGCTTTAATATCATTAACAGCTTTCGCAACATCCATAGTAACTGTACCTGCTTTTGGGTTAGGCATTAATCCTTTTGGACCAAGGACACGTCCCAAACGACCAACAACACCCATCATGTTAGGTGTAGCAACGATAACATCAAAATCCAACCAACCTTCGTTTTGGATTTTGGGAATAAGCTCTTCAGCACCGACAAAGTCTGCGCCTGCTTCTTCCGCTTCTGTTGCTTGATCGCCTTTAGCAAAAACTAAAACACGAACTTTTTTACCTGTACCATGTGGTAATACTACTGCACCACGTACTTGTTGGTCTGCATGACGACTGTCTACTCCTAATCGGATATGTGCTTCTACAGTTTCATCGAATTTTGCTTTACCTGTCTCTATCGCTAAACTCAAAGCTTCTTCAGGATCATACAGTTTGGTTCTATCAACTAGTTTGGCAATTTCTGCAAATCTTTTACCTTTTTTCATTCCATTTCCTCCTTGTGGTAATATCGGGAGTGTCCCTCCCACATAATTCTAACTACTTTTCGACAACAACACCCATGCTTCGGCATGTACCTGCGATCATACTCATCGCTGATTCAACACTTGCTGCATTAAGGTCTTGCATCTTAATCTCTGCAATCTTTCGAAGACCCTCTTGAGTGATTGTAGCCACTTTATCTTTTTGTGGCACACCTGAACCGGATTTGATTCCACATTCTTTTTTAATAAGAATAGCTGCAGGTGGAGTCTTTGTGATAAAGCTAAAGCTTCGATCTTGATATACTGTGATTACAACCGGAATAATCATACCGGCTTCTTTTTCTGTTTTCGCATTGAACTCTTTTGTAAACTGCACAATGTTCACACCGTGTTGACCTAAAGCCGGTCCAACCGGTGGTGCTGGAGTAGCTTTCCCAGCAGGAATCTGCAATTTAATAAGTCCTGTAACTTTTTTCGCCATTTAGCGCACCTCCTGAATTTCTTCCATAAAAAGCTTTGTTCGTTTAATTCAATTTTTGAATCTTTGCATAATCTAATTCTACTGGTGTGTCTCGTCCAAAAATAGATAGATTAACAATAACCGTTCGTTTATGATCGTGGATCTCTTTGATCATTCCGACAGATCCTTCAAATGGTCCGTCAACAACAGTAACAGTGTCACCTACTTCAACAAACAACTCAACAACAGATAAATCAATACCCATTGCAGAAATCTCTGCTTCAGATAGAGGAACCGGTTTTGAACCCGGACCAACAAATCCTGTTACACCACGTGTATTACGAACAACGTACCACGTCTCGTCGTTCATAAACATTTTCAACAGGACATAGCCCGGAAAAAGTTTTTTGTCGACTTCTTTTCGTGTACCGTTCTTATCTTCATACACTTTATGCAAGGGAACGATGACTTCTAGAATCTGATCTTGAATCTTACGATTTTCAATCAACTTCTCAATATTTGCTTTTACTTTGTTCTCATACCCGGAATAGGTATGAACTACGTACCACTTAGCTTCTTCTGCCATAAGTAACCACCTTTATAGATTTCCTAAAATCAGATCAAATATAACGAACTGAAAACTCGCATCGATGGCTGCAATAATTCCACCAAGGATGAGGGCAATAACGACAACAACATACGTTTGCTTCATTATTGTCTTTTTGTTAGGCCATATAATCTTTTTGAACTCAGATTTGACCCCTTTGAAAAAACCAACTTTCTTAGCGTCTGCTTCTCCCATTGATTCACTTCCTTTTCTCCCATAAAAAACGGAATCCGAACCGAATTACTTCGTTTCTTTGTGATTCGTATGTTTTTTACAGAACTTACAGTATTTTTGTGTTTCTAAGCGTTCCGGATGCGCTTTCTTATCTTTTGTCATATGATAGTTTCTGTTTTTGCATTCCGTACACTCTAAAGTAATTTTTACACGCACAACTTCCACCTCCACTTAGTCTAATAAGGTTGTTCTTTGGACATTTTCTTACAAAAAAAAAGAGCCCTCTAAACGTGCAACTAATAATTTATCACACTTAAGGGCAATTGTCAATAGGGCTTTGAAATATTCCTCATTTCTGAGAATCAAAAAAGCGATCTCGAACGCTTTCTTGCTGTTTGTTGTAGTTCTTATAATAGTTGGTTACAGACTTTTTATTGGTTCTAAAGGACCGAATATATTCTTTCATTCCTTTTGAAACTTCTTTAAATTTAAGATTATTTCTCTCTTCTAAAACAGTTATCTCTATGCTCAAATCGGATATTATTTTCAACTCCGATTGCATGGAGCGAATATATTCAGCATACATTTTTGGATGTTTCATAATTTGTTTTTGAATACGTTTGTACGTCTCTGCAAATCCTTCATCAATTTGAACAACCTGATTAATATCCTCTTGCTTTTTTTTCAAAAGTTTATTAAATGATTTCATATCAAAAGTTTCTTGAACAAGCAATGCTTGTTGCGCTTTTGTAAGCTCATGTATTGATTGTAATCTTTTTCTTTTGGTTGATAGCCCTTGTATCAATAATTCCAATGTCGCTATTACTTCTTGCACAACGCCACCTCACCTACTGAGCTTGTTTAACATGGTTGCTTTGTTTTGACTGCTCCATTGCTTGTTTCCATGTATCACGAAATTCTCTCAAAAATTCTAGCACTTCTTCTAATATTACAATGTTTTTCCGTGCATTTGCTTGTACTAACCGCTGATACATATAGTCATACAAACGACGCATATCATTAGATATCTCATAACTAAAATCAAGTGTAACAATAAACTCTTGAATAATATCTTGAACACGCATAATCTTCGCATGAGCAACTTCATATTTCTTTTGCTCAATAGCCACAATTGCCTGGTTTGCAAACTTAATTGCTCCATCATATAACATAAGTGTCAACTCTTGTGGTGATGCTGTCATCACTGAATTGTGTTTGATTTTTGCATATGGATTACTTGTCATATAAATCCTCCTAATAATTCCCTATTAATTGAACGATGATAACTGCTGCGACAACCACTGCCCTGTGGAGTTACTTTGTTGCATTGCTTGTTCCATAGCAGCAAATTGTTTGTAATATCTTTGTTCGATTGCCGCAAGTCGATCTTCAAGCTTCTTAATTTCATCATCCTTATCTTTAATCTGTTCTGTCATATATTTATCATTATAAAAAGTCAATGAACTACTTAAAGTCGTTGATTTCATTTTATCTTGCATTTCACTATATAGCTGACTTCCTAATGCTGACAAAAATTCCATAACATCTTCTGGATTATCTTCTATGGCTTGACGAAGTTTGTTTTCATTTTCACCAAAAAGAGAATCATCTTCATCACCTTCGATATGCAATAATCCTTTTTCAGTATAGCTACCCGTAACGATACCTAAATCAGACAAATAATTATACTTCATACCAGTCGTATCTACACCAATAGATGATGTCAATGTACTTCTCACTAAATTATCCATATTTCCTAAGGTGTCATCTCTGCGAAGTAATGCATCCTTGATTTTCGTTTCCCACGCTTTAATTTCATCTTCTGACATAGCACTTTTTTCTTCTGCTGTTAATGGGTCATAACCTCTTGCTGAATCCGCATTAAGTTTTGTATTAAACATATCTTTTATTTCATTATATTTCAGAACAAAATCTTTGACTTTTTGATATATAGCTTCCGTATCTTGAGTTGCTGCAATATTTACCGTTCCGCTATCTGCACGGATAGATAAAGATAAACCGTTAACATTAATATCATTAGTTGCACTTGTTAAAGTTGTTCCGTTATAATCAAATACCGCATCTTGACCTTCTGATCCAAGAGTGTTTCCAGTTGAAAACCCTAGTTTTTCAAGTGTTGTTGAATCTCCTGATAGTTCAATCTGTAAATTTTCACCACTCTCTTTTGTTGACAAGAAAATACGATTAAAATTTGAATCGTACGAAGCATTAAGATCAAGGCCACTGTTTTTAAATTTTGATACAATACTATCTATAGTATCTGTCTCTAATATTTCAATATCAACACTATCTAATCCGCCTGCTCCATCAATATCAACACCTATTGTTTTAGGAAACGTAGCAGCAACTCCAAGTAAGTCGCGAGCTGTTGTAGCCGATGTTGTTCCATCTGCCATTGGACTTCCTGTAAGATAGGAACCTTTTGCCATTTGTGTAACATCTATCGTATGACTACCTACTAAAGCTGTATTTGTATTTTCAACAGCTACAATTGATTCATTTGAACTCGTCACTTTTTTCTGTAGATAGGTTCCCTGGGATTTAAAATCAAATAATTCTTTTTTATAAAAAGAATACAGTTTCGTATTGATATCACTCCATGCATCTTTTTTCCATTCAACAATCGTTTTTTCTTTTTCAACACGCTCAACTTTTAAATTTTCAATTTTCATTAAGTCACTAATAATAGATTGAGTATCCAAACCAGATGCTAATCCAGTAAATTGTATAGCCATAATATAACCTCCTTATAAAGATTATCGTTTTTCATCAACAAGAAGCCCTGCCACATCCCAAATCCTTCCAATCATATCCAAAATCTTTTCTGAAGGAATTTCTCGTATAATTTTATCATCTTCCGAATTAATCACTTTAACCATAATATGATTCGTTGCTTCATGGACTTCATACTCCAATCGACGATTATAAATTCTCAGATGTTTGTTTGCTTGATCAATAGCCTCAACTATTTTTTCGTTTTCTTCGCTTTTCGTTTCTTGATTGTTCCCGGTTTCTGCCTGAGCAGTTGCATTTTTCATCGCCTCACTGCTTATACTTTTATTGGCCCTTTTATTGGCCATTTGAGACGGCTTTATATTATTGGATTCCATTCCATTCATATAAGTTGATTGGGTATTTTTTATCTGGTAGTCATTATTAATGGTTTCAACTCTCATAGCATTACCTCCTTGTAATCAAACGCTTATGATATACTTATCGGAAGAAAAATAAAAATAATTAACCTTTTTAAAAATTATTCTTTATTTAAAGACTGCTGTATTACTTTTTTTATTTTTGTCGAGCTAGTTTGTTGCGTATAAGATAAAAAAACCAAATCAGCACCTTTTTTCTCTAAAAACATTTTATTAGCTTCCCAATCCGGATCATCTTGATAGTCACTTCCTGAAAATTGACAGTCAAATTTATATTTTTCGTAGGCTTCTCTTGAACCGGCAAAATTCAAAGGAATTTCAACGGCTTTATCAACATAAGAACAGGCGTCAACAATTTCTATCCGTTCTTCAAAGGGAATATAAGGTTCAACTTTTTTATTCCGCTTAACACCTTCATCTGAAACCACTCCAACAATAAGATAGTTGCATTGTTCTTTTGCCCGTTTTAAAAGGTTTAAGTGCCCAATATGGAACAAATCAAAGACACCGGCAATGTAGCCAATGTTATATTTTTTCTGCTTTTTTTCATCTACCGGTTGTACAACTTGCGTTGGCAAGATATTTTGACCATATTCTATATTTCGGTCATACACATAATAGGATTCAATCCCCAAAGATTTTAACTGATGGACAATCGGTAAAAAAGCTTTAACACAAATAATAATGCGATACTTATCTAAGTCGATCTTTTGAAGTTTTTCAGGTCCAAATATCTCGTGACCTTCTAACTGCTTGCCCCATTGATTGGGATTATTGTCCACAACAAATCCAATCTCATACTCTTTACCATATAAGCTCAAAAAACGCTTTGAAAAATTACCTGCACCAAATAAGATAATTTTTTTATTTTGAATATTTTTAAATATGTCTCCAAATATTTTTTGATATTCTTCTTTAGAATAGTTGATTCGCTGTCGATTGGTATGAATGGTTTGTGTATCGGCTTCACATTTTTCCATATAAGGTTTCAATTCTTCCAAATGTCGCAACTTATATGTAAACTCTCCAGACATTCTTTGCAGACTTTCCACTTGTTTATCCATCCCATATCGAAGCCAGAAAAAATCTTTAGGAATGATGGACTCAATTTTTGCATCTTGCATGTAAATTATTTCAATCCCACGAAAAATAATAGCATTTGCAGGATAACTATCTAAAAAAAACTCTTGATCATAGAACACATATTCGCCTTTTATGTAAAAACAATTTAATGGAACTAAATCCAAAAACCCTTTTTTTAAAATAATACCTAATTCTTTATTATTGTCAATATGATCTGAAGACTGTAAGACAACATCTCTATATTTGTCTATTTCTTCAATAAATTTTTCCAAATCCATATAAACCAGTTCCCTTAAATATGTTATTGCTAATGGTTCATTAATATAAGGCATTATATATGAATCATTTCTTAACTTCCCTTCAACCATCTTTATTCCATTGTTTTTTAACATATCAGCATTTGTCTTCATTTGTATAAGTTTGTTATATCCTTCAGAATACAAAGGAATTTTTTCAACAACTTTACTTTCTCTGATAATAGTCATTAGTGCATTTTCTTGACCTCTATCCATGGAAATCGTTACATGATCTGCACTATCAAATTCTCCATTTATGCTACATTCAATTAAATAACTATTTGCCATTTGATGAAACATTTCATTATTTATCAAATCAGTATATATATATTTTTCTTCAAGAAAAACAGAATCTGGATGATTGTATTTTGGGAATAGACGGATACCCAATTCTTCATTCGGCAATATATTTTCGGAATAAACGAGCTGTGGCAATTCTAAATTAGGTAATACGGAATAAGCTTTACAATAAGTCCAACCTGCTTGTTTTAAAAAATAAGCAACTTCAAATTTAGAATAATTTCGACCCTTAATATATCTTTGTCCTATATTAGTCAATTGTCGATAATTCTCAATACCATCAAAACTTCTTCCTGTAAAAGGATCCCGATCTCCGCAGAAGTACCTTAATCCTAATCGATTGTCCACAGCCAACAAAAGTTTTCCATCTTTTCTTAACATTTTTTTCCAACTATATAATAATTCTATTGGATTCAAAGTTTTTTCTATCTGTTGAATAGCCACAATATAATCATACTTCTTTTTACTTTTTTCAATGAATAATTTATTATTCGAATGGTTACTAGATACTTGTTCAACCAAAAGACCTTTTTCATTTAATAGATTATATCTCCCATCTTTTTCATTAGATATGTATAAGGCTTTGGCTTGTTTTTTAAATGTGTACCATGCCAGCAAACCTTTGGGAATTTCATTCATAATCTCTTGTGCTTTCATAATAATCTCCCTAAATTTATATTACTCCATACGAAATAGTTCATTAATAAAATATTTATATATTTTTTCACCACTTGTACCATCTAAATTTTCTGCCATATTCGTTATTGCTTTTGCTTGTCGCTTTTTTACTTGTCCTAAATTTTCTTGGATTAAATCGTTAATAAATCCATCTAGCGAAAAAAATCTACTTTCTCTACGACAAAAAACATGATATTGGTCACTCTGCTCAAACCCATCGTCATCCTTCAATAAATACTCATATAAGTTTTCTGACATTGTCGGATAAAAAAATTCAAAGTTTTCCATTTCTACATCTATAATAGCAACAGCTCTATCATTTCTACGCTGAACCCATACCTGCGTTTCTGATATTTTTTTTGCATGAAATGTATTAAGTAATATTTTCGGATTATATCCATTAGACACTTGGTCTGTCCCTTCCCAAAATTCCGAAACCAAAATATCAATTTTACCATTTTGCTTATTTAACTTGATTGCATATTTAGAGAATCCTGGAACAGCAACAATCCAATTATTCATATCTATTAATTGAGTATACGTTAATGGAATCCCCAAATTATTGCTCCAGGGTTTTATTGCTATCGGCATTTTATATCTTTTAATATCGAAAGTTTGATAATTCCATCTGACTATACAGCCACTAGAAACTTCAGATATCCAGAGAAATTCCCGGTCTATACAAATTGCCGAATAGCCATAATTTTTTTCTCCAATTTGATGATATTGATATCCACCATTATCCATATTAAATTCACAAATACAATTTGAATTCTCCATTGTCATCCATAAAATATTATCTTTTATTGCATAGTCCCAAATAGTACTTATACTTCCTCTATAATTTTTAGGTAGATTATTAATACACTCTGCATGTTCGGTCCAGCTTTTATTTACTATATTATATTCTAGAATTACATGATTTGTGTAAGGTAAATAAAACACCTTTTCCTTATACTTGACAACTTCTTTAAACTCTAAACTTTTCGAAAATCTATCATTGTTAATTTCAATCATTTTTTGTGTATCGATATTATACTTTGCAGCTTTAGATGCAAAAAAAGGAGTTAAATAAACTTCATTTTCATTCATATCCAGAGAAAAAAAGGTATCCAGCCATTTTGCTTGCCCCTCCATGCGAGCTAGTAATTGTATTTTTTTATTTGTCAAGTCCATTTGAAATATTCCATTCAGAGCATACGCTATAAAAATAATTTCATTATTTTTATGACACAAATCTAAAATAAACATTCGTTTTATCTCTTCATCAGTAAACGCCCCTTCTATTGTATTATCCAAAATAAAAATCGGCTTTCCAACAACTTCGAATAAATTAATTACCGATGTCCCCCCTTCTCCAATATAAGCGTCTGCTATCGCAATCGTCTTTGACATATTTGTAGTTTGATCTAATATCCCTATATTAAATTTAATAAAATAATCTACAAGGTCTTCATATTTCTTCATAAGATCAGGACGCATGGATTTTATTGTACTTTTTATCAAAGGATGAGGACGCCAAATAAGACTTATTCCCTCTTTTTTTTTGATCATTTTAAAAACATGAAATAATTTATTAATATATATTTCACCATCATTTAGTAATGAACTGATACTTGTATTAAGCATTATAATTTTATTATTTCCTAATACTGATTTCCAATCAGTAAATATTTCTCTATTATTTTCACATGTATGTATTATGTGATCAAGCTTAGGTGATCCAAATGTCAAAACTTTATGGTAATAAGGCATATTTATAAATTCTTTTTTTATATGTTCTGATTGAACAATGATATAATCAACATGGTAATATACAGGCAAATCTAAATGCTCTGGAGCCCAAAAACCACTTGTAACAAAATAAGGTACATAAATTAATGTATGCGTGAATTGTTTTAACTTTTCAGAATAATAATTCGGATGAATTGTCGTCACCAGATTCCGATTATCATAAGGATTATGTATATAAACAACTTCTGGTCGCATTATCTCTAAAGAGTAATCTTGAAAATGAGTAATTGGTAAATTTTCTGGAAACAACTCACCTTCATAACATGGATTCCATTTATTATTATTTCGATCATATTCAAAATATGGAATTGGAATAATATAAGGTATACAATTTTCGTCTTTTTTTGCTGCTATCCAAATACTCTCTAAGCTGTCCCACATAGATGCTTTATATGGCAAAAAAACAACATGATATGTTGTCGGAATAATCTCAATCATTTCTTTTAAGTATCTTGGAAAACTATTTAATTCATTGATACTTTCATCTTCTATATTTAACTTGTCGAAACACTTATCCAAGTTTTCAACATATTTTGTATGATTTTCTGTTATATTCACATCAATTGTTGCATTTTCATTAATAACTTCCTTTATTACTTGACTGGCTTCTTGGCAATCTTGAATAAAGACTTTCCTTTGTTCATTGTTTTTCGACTCTGCAATAACATAATGTAATTCATACATAGAATCTAAAATTGGCAGAATCTGATCTTTTACAGATTGTCGCATTTTAATTGTCGCCTCCTATTCTTCTTTTATTTGGGTTTCCATCATTATTATTGGTAGCTCTTTGATGCGAAAATTGTTTTGACTTAACCATACTGTTAGAAAACGTTCTGCGAAAAAACCAATTGCTCTTTGACTATATGAATCATAATTGGAACCATCGAACGCTTTTGCAGCAGGAATAATTATTGAAAATAACCAATCACAATATTGACTAAAGATATGACGTGGCATCACAAACATATTACACGGGAAAAACGCAACCCCCTCCATAACTTCATGAAAACTCTCCACATAACTTGGTTGGTTCGTTATAATGCTTTGTTCAATAAGATTATAGGCTTCATGAAAAGCTTTACTATTAATCGTTTGTTTTATTTGGTCTAGATTTGTACCGATAACTGTGTTAGCCGCATAAGCAAGAATTAAATCATACCTTCTCAGTATATCCTTAATACGAAAACTTTCCATAATATTTTCTGCTTCTAAATCTTTAAAATATCTTCGATAGTGATTAATACCCACATATTTTTTTGTAGTGTTTTTCCATATCCAATATATTCCAGTACATTCATTGATTTTATTATTAAGAAAGGAAATATTATCTCCATCCTCAGTATATGCAACTATTTGACATTGTGATTTATCTCCTACCCATAATGGAACATAATCTTCATATTTAGGAGGCAAAAAATTTAAATGGGTAATAATAAACATCTCTAATTCTATGTTTTTTACTAACATAATCATATCTAAATCTAGAGAACGTATTTTTTCTTTTTTATATGTTACCCTTAAAATAGGATATTTGTATAAAATTTCTTCTAATATTTCTTTATGAAAAATTATATAGGGATATTTATTTATATCCAAATTTGATGAAACATTCATATCCAATAAAATTGCTTCTGAAAAACCTTCAGAGTATTCTAAAATAATATTCGAATAATCCTCTCCTTTTACATTTGTCATAGTTAATACACCTTGTTTTGCAAAATAATTAATTGGATCATAAATCGAATGAATGCCACGATTACTCAGCAATCTTATCAAAGAATTGGCTTCCCATGAAATACCAGAAAAATATTTTCTTTCACTTATTATTTTTTCACTTGGAATTTTATATTCATTTAATAATTGACTATATATCTCTCTCATCAGTTTAGTACCCGTACATATTACAACGTAATCAAAACTGTATTCACATATTTTTTTAGGAGATATATATTTTATTTCTTTTTCGAGAAAACCAATATTTTTTTTATTCGTATCAGATACACCAATTACCTGATTAAAATTAAAATAAACTCTTCGCTGATTAAATATTTTTCCTAATCCAAATATGATAATCTTATTCTGTCTCATAAAATACCTATCCTTGTTTTTTTAGCTAGGTTTTCCACCCATTCTATATATTTCTTCTGATAATTCATATTCTTTTATTCCCATTTGGTTAAGTTGAACTATTATTTCTTCATAATACGAACTACAAATAATAATTATCATCTTACTATTTTTGATAATATTTTTCAAAATATTTGGATTACATATTTCTATTCCATATCTTTTTGCTCCCCATAATTTCGAATTATTATCTACGATAATAGATGGTGTATACTTTTCCCCAAAGTATTCCATGTATACATCTAACATTTTCCCTGCTCCAAAAATAATGAATTTATACGAGATATATTTTTCTAAACGTTCATTATATAAAATAACATCTGAAAACACCTTTCCCAATTTAAATAAAGTTTTTAATATATCTTCTAGTATAATTCCTGGCATAGTTGTAAATACTTTATACGTCTCAAAGCTAAGAACGCCATGATAACCTATGTCGCGTAAGGTAATTAAAAATGAATTCCAATCAGTACTGCACTGTCCTTTTATTCCATTTGTAAATGTATATGGCAACTGATGCAAATCATATCTTCCATCATTATCATGAATATGAACTACTTTAAGTGATTCTCCTAATATAATTAACTCTTCGGTAAAATTTTGTCTTAAAACATTTGCATGACCAATATCAAAACATGAACCAAAACACTCTGATTTCAGATTATTATTAAGTATTTCGATATATTTCTTTATAGTCTGTGCGTTAGAACATGCTCCTACATACATTTTTCCATATTTTCTAAGTGGAACATTTTCAATGCAAATAACAACTTTATGATTAATTGCATGTTCAGAGATAGCGTTGAAAAGCTGCATATTTATGTCAAATTCTTCTTCTTTACTTGTTTTTTCTGCAATATTTAAAGCATGTATAACAAGATATGGACTTTCTAAGACTTTACAAATCTCAATACTTTTTTTTAACGCACTAATAATATACTCCAAATCATATGATCTTTGATTATCCACTATATGTTCCATGTGATATTTAAATACAGGTGCATGGACTTGCGAGAAAAACAAACCATATTTTTCTGCACATTCCTTGTGCTTCCGATAATAATTCAAATCATATTTATCAAAATTCTCTTGAATAATATCATAATCTATACATTGAATCCCACTATTTCTAATATACTTGTATCCTTGCTCATAAACTTTTTCGTTAATTATTCCGCGTGATTGGACTCCTATTTTCAGCATGTTACTCCTTTATAAATATCATTATTAAAAATAATGTTTTCATAACCTAATTTCTTTAAAACATTAAAAATATCATTTTCATATTTCTTTGATGTTGCTATAATTACTAATATATCTTGTGTATTCCCTTCATAGTCCTCAATTCTTTTTACATCATGAGTAAAAAGAAACTTCTCATCAGACATATCTGTTACTGCAAATCCAAGAATTTTTATATCATATAATAAGAGATCATAAAATAATCGTTTAGCAATAATACCTGCTCCATATATTAATATTTGTTTATATTTATATAATATTTTTTCATTTATCACCTTTTTTTTACTTCGAAAACTTAACTGTTCCCAGAAAAACTGATATATGATATTTTCGTATTTCAAATCTTTACATTCATATTTATGGTACTCATCATATAAATCACATAAATTGTATTTTTCAATATATTTTTTTATTATATAATCTTCTTTTACATTACGTGTCTTCTCATTCCAAAATTCTAAAATATTCATTAAAGCAAGAAATCTTCCTTCAATATGATGTATTGTATGTTTCATAGTCGTAATAGAATTCGGCCTTTTTCTAAAATAATATAAGGCTTTGTTAATATACTGGACTTTTTTAGCATAGTAAAAAGCTTTTAGCGTAAATGGCAAGTCTTCATGCAAAATACCTTCCATAAAAAACAAGTTATTATTTATCAAAAATTCTTTTCGGTAAATTTTGTTCCATACTGCAATAACTAGGTTGTTACTTTCTAATAAATTGTTTAACATATCCATTCCTGATAATGTCTCTTGACTTACATATTTATCCAAAAAAGGATATTCAACATGATTCTTTTTGTACTCATCATATTCAGTATAATTGTAACAAAAAATATCTTTTTCACTTTTATACAAATACTCAGAAATAACAGCAATATAATTTTTATCAATATAATCATCCGAGTCTACAAAACAAATATATTTTCCTGAAGCTTTATTAACCCCAATATTTCTTGAATAAGATAAACCTTTATTAATAGAATTTTGTATAATAATTAATTCTGGATATTTTTTTTTATATCGCTCTAGAATGACTCTCGATTTATCTTTGGAACAATCCTCAATACATATTATTTCATGTTTTTCATTCGTTTGTTGCAAAATACTATCCAAACATTCCTCTAAATAATATTCAACATCATATATGGGAACAATAAATGATATTAGCACTTTATTTTTATTCATACTTCCCTCTTTTCTATTATATAGGTCATGTAAATTTTTTACACTACTATATTCTTTCAAGCACCTAAAACATTCACAACCTCAAAATTTCTATAACTTACAGCATTAATTTTCCATCTTATCAAGGCTAGTATACTAAGTAGTTTCATTTCCTCCATACCATTTTATTAACAATCCCTGTATAGCTTTGGATCAGCTTAACAACCTTCGTACTAACATTCTCATCCACATAATGAGGGACATCTTCTCCGAAGTCACCCTGTGCATGCATCTCCACGGCCATATCCACCGCCTGAAGCACCTGCTGGGTACTTATGCTCCCAATCACCATGTTTCCTTTATCTAAGGCTTCTGGTCTCTCTGTACTGGTTCTAACGGATACTGCCGGAAACTTATAATAAGACGCTTCTTCTGCAATTGTACCACTATCTGACACTACACAAAAGGCCTTTTGCTGAAGGTGATTATAGTCAGCAAAGCCAAAGGGTTGAAGCTGTCTTACCTGGGGATGAAATTCAAAGCCTCTTTGTTCGATAAATTTTTTACTTCTTGGATGGGTACTATAGATTACAGGCATATCATAGTTCTTAGCCATGGCATTGACTGCATTCATCAAAGCCATAAAATTTTCTTCATGGTCTATGTTTTCTTCACGGTGGGCTGACAAAAGAATATACTTGCCTTCTTCTAATCCTAGGGCTTGGAGTATTTCGCTCTTATCGATTTTTTCTTTATTGGCTTTGAGGACTTCTGCCATGGGTGACCCCACTACATAGGTGCGTTCCTTGGGGATACCCTCCCAATGCAAATAGTTTCTTGCGTGATCTGTATAGCAAAGATTGACATCACTTGTATGGTCGACAATGCGTCGATTAATCTCTTCCGGAAGGTTTTCATCAAAGCATCGATTTCCTGCTTCCATATGAAAAATCGGTATTTTTAATCGTTTGGCTGAGATGACACTGAGGCAAGAGTTGGTATCGCCTAAGACCAGTAAGGCATCCGGTTGTTCTTGAACCATGATTTCGTAAGATTTAGCTAAGACATTGCCCATGGTTTGACCTAGATTGTCGCCCACCACATTCAAGTAGAAATCGGGCTCTCGAATACCTAGATTTTCAAAAAAAACCTGATTTAATGCATAGTCATAATTCTGTCCGCTATGCACCAATATATGGTTAAAATAGTGATCACTTTTTTTGATGACTTCAGATAACTTAATAATCTCAGGACGTGTCCCTACGATGGTCATGAGTTTTAATTGTTTCATTGGTTTGCCCCCTACTTGAAATAGTGTGGATAGAGCTCTCGATGCTGATCAATCCATTCTTTCATCTGGACGATCATGGTGTCATAAGTCGGTACCCTAAATGAAAAATCCTGTCGACTATTAATCAGGGATTTGTTCACGGATAGCTTATCACTGGGGACAATCTCAATCGACTCATCTTTCATGTGCTTATTAAACAATTTTAGCAGGTCATACTTACTAATGGCCTCATTATTCACGAGATTATAAAGTCCCGTCAAATTTTCTTTTAAAGCTTCTTCCATGGCCTTTGCTAAGGTTAATGTGCTTACGCCTGTCCATATGGCTTGAGTAAAGCCATGAATCTGTCCTTCTTGTTTCATAAACCAATTAAAGAGACCTATACCGTCTTCATTCATATCCGGGCCGATAATTGAATTTCTAAAGGTTAAGTCTTTAGTGTTTTCAAGTTCTCCTAAAGCTTTAGAACGATCGTAAAAGCTTTGCCCATCTCTAAGGGCTGTCTCGGAGTAGCCGCCACTTTTACCTGAAAAAACACAATCTGTACTCATATGAATAATTCTTGTCTTCATCTGCTGGGTAAGCTCACTCAAATAATGGGGCAGATAACTATTTAATAGGACGGCATTGGCTTTATGTTCTTCTGCATCTTGATTTAATATACCTATCGCATTAATGATTGCATCGTATTGGCCCTCATGAATGATTTGACTTAAATACTCAAAGTCTCGAATATCTCCATTTATATTTTTACAATAGTCCACTTTTCGTCGACTAAAGACGGTTACATCATGTCCGGCTTCTTTAAAATATATGGCAATCATATGCCCGGCCATACCTGTTCCACCAAGGATTAAGATCTTCATGATTTCGCCTCCCAAAGTTTCAATTCATCCTGAATATAATCAAGTTTTAAAAGCTTTTCTTTAACCTCATCAACATTCAGTCGTTGTGTATTATGGGAATTATAATCTTCCATCTCTTGCAAGGCTTCATTGCCTTCAACAAAATATTTATCATAATTCAAGTCCCGTTTATCAGCAGAGACTCTAAAGAAGCTTCCCATATCTTGTGCACCTACATGTTCCTCTTTCGTTAAAAGGGTCTCATATAACTTCTCTCCGTGGCGTGTCCCAATAATCTGAATAGGGTTATCTACACCAAAGAGTTCTTTAAGGGCTTGGGCTAAATCTCTAATGGTGGATGCCGGCGATTTTTGCACCATTATATCCCCTGCTTCAGCATTTTCAAAAGCAAACACAACTAGCTCAACCGCTTCATCCAAACTCATCAAGAATCGCGTCATGTTGGGATCTGTCACTGTTAATGCCTGTCCATTTTTTATTTGCTCAATAAAAAGGGGTATAACAGAACCTCTTGATGCCATAACATTTCCGTATCTGGTTCCACAAATAAGGGTTCTATTTGGGTCAACCGTCTTTGATTTTGCAACAAAGACTTTTTCCATCATAGCTTTTGATATACCCATGGCATTAATGGGGTAAGCTGCCTTATCCGTCGATAAACAGATGACTTTTTTGATTCCCATTTCAATAGCGCCTGTCAAAACATTATCTGTTCCTAAGACATTGGTCTTAACAGCTTCTAAAGGGAAAAATTCACACGAAGGGACTTGCTTAAGCGCCGCCGCATGAAAAACATAGTCAACACCATGCATGGCATTCTTGACGCTTGCCAGGTCTCGGACATCGCCAATATAGAACTTTAATTTATCATTTTTATATTGTTTTCTCATGTCATCCTGTTTTTTTTCATCCCGTGAGAAAATACGGATTTCTTTAACGTCTGTATGCAGGAATCTTTTCATAACTGCATGTCCAAATGATCCTGTTCCTCCTGTTATTAATAATGTTTTATCTTTGAACAGCATTTATTCCCTCTCCTTTAATTCTTAAACGCATTATTTATGCAAAATCAATTCAATCAGTTTCCAACATTATCTTTTTATATATTTTAACATGTTCTAATACATAATTATCAAAATCAAACCTTTTTTTTGCTTCCTCTCTGCTCAGAGTTCCTCGGAATATAAGTTCATCCTTTTTAAGCGAGTAATATTTTAATTTTTCATAAATTTCATTATAATTTTTATATTTTACAGAGATTCCAACATATGGAGAATTTGTAATTTCTTCCAAAACCGTATTTTCAAATATTAAAACTGGAGTTTGAGTAGCCATTGATTCGACCGCCATTAACCCGAAAGATTCAGCCAATGAGGGCATTATGAATAAATCAATTGAGTTATAGAAAGAAATTATTTCTTTTTCGGAATCTATCCATCCCAAGTTTATAATTTCACAAAATTTATTTTTTATTTGAATATTCTGGTTACCAATAACAAAGCACACAATTTTAAAGTCAACTTTCTCCAACGCTTTGATTATATATTCTAATCCTTTTAATATATTATTATCAGCTCTGAATCCTATTACAAATTGATGATTATTTATATTGTATTTTTTTCGTATCCTTTTTTTTGAAGAATCCTGAAATTTTTCAAGATCCAATCCAAATGGAATCTTAAAAATTTGTTTTTCATTATCAATTAAAGGACTTCTTTTCAAATAATTCATCATAAAATTTGAGGCTACTATACATTTAAAATTTGATTTACCGTATATTTCTTTTTTTATTTTGAAAAAATCAGCAGCTTTTCTATGAACATTTGACATATTTATATGATTTTTCACTTTACAATTCAAACAACCATGCATCCATTTTTCACATTCTAATGGATGTATGCATTGTCCTGTTATCATCCATGGATCATGAATGGTCCAGACTACTTTCTTCACCTTGCATATTTCTTCTAACATAAATAAGCCAATTAGGTTATTGTGTAGCAAATGGAGATGTATGATGTCCGCTTCTTGAAATAATTTATTATGAAAAATATATTTGGTCATCGGATTAACTAAACCATCTAACATTAATTCATATTGTAAATTTTGCAAAATAGCTCGAGCCCATTTATTTGAAAGCATCTCATTTTTAGGAACTATTGACTCAGATATGTTTCCATTACTTTCCTTATTCAACACAAGCATTTTTGAATCAATATTTAGATTTTGAAGTGCTATTGATAAATCATACCCATTAAATCTTCGTCCAATTATATCATTATCATTTAAATGTAAAATTTTCAATTGTTCCTCCGATTTTCATAATATCTACAAAGCTCATATATTGTTTCATTAAATCTATTTACAAGATGTTTAATGCCTTCTGAATTATAATCTACATTTTCTAGTTCTTCTAGATGTATCATCCATTTTACTGGTGGGGTATTGGAAAGAGTATTTTGCAACTCTTGTTTTGTTGTTATATATGGAAATTCAAGTTCTTCTATTTGTCTTTTCATATTTCGAGGATTTAAAGATGCAACAATTACTAAGAATTCATCTTTATTGGGGATAAGATCTATTGGAGATAGACACTCTTTATTGTCTATACAATATCCCCATCTATCTCTATTATTATCAATAAAACAATCAATATATATCAACTTTGAACTCAACTCATTATATAAATCTATTCCGTATTTTCCAGCTCCAAATATACATATTTTTCTTGCTTGATTATTAGATATTCCTTTAATATAAGTATCCAATGCAGATAGTTTAATGAAATCTTCTTCCATCTTTTCATTACCCTTATTTTTTTTCATTTCATAACCATAAGCTTTGTCCATATTTACACTCCATTGTTCATAATATCTTTTAAAGTTATCGTATCATTTCAAATATTTCATTATTATAATTATTTATTAAGCGATATTCATTAACAGAATTTATTTCTTTCCTCTGTTTTACAAGCCATTCTACAGGATCTGTTTCTAGCAATATTTGTTCAATACTTTGTAATGTTATAACATTAGCAAATCCATTTTCTTTGAGTTGGTTAACTATCAATTTCGGAGTAATTATTGCCACTATAATTAATACATCCTCTTTACATTTTTTCAGCTCATCTACCGATATACATATGACTCCTTTATGTTCTTTTCCCCATTTTCTCCCGTCATTGTCTATAAATAAGTGAATAGGTATCATCCTACATACTAATTCTTCAAATAACTGTTTGCCGTAATCCCCCATCCCAAAAAGACATATCTTGCTTATTTTTCTTGATGGATATTCAATCAATTGATTAAAAACCTTACGCCAATCTTTACTTTTCATTACATTATTTTCTATGTTTATAAGCTTATTATATGTATATTTATATACTTCATATAGTCCTCTGCTTTCAAAAAAAGTAGTCATTTTAAAATAAAAATTGTACTCACTTCTATATAATTTTCTAATTTCGTCATTTGAAAGATTTTCAATAATATTTCTATATAAATTCTCTCTCTCACTATTATATACTTGAATAGTTCTACTTCCTTGTTGAGAATGTCTCCTTGATATTACTAAGGATTCGTTGATATAAATTAATTTTTGCCCTCTAAACATTCTAAACCATAAATCATAATCTTGTGTCGTTAATAGCGCTTCATTGAAAGTGCCAACCCTTTCAAAATGACTTTTATGTATTAACAGGCTACATCCATTCATTAAACCAAAAAGAAGCGAAAAAACGGAATTTTCAAGTCTTTCTTTTTTATACCTTTCTTCTAAAAAAACACTTTCTTTAGCTCCACTTTCTTCGTATAAAATATCATAAGCACTATATACAATTCTACTTTTGTTAATATTTTTATTTATTGCCTTTATTTGTTTTTCTATTTTGGTTGGATAATACAAATCATCATGAGATAACCAAGAAAAATATTCTCCATTCATTCGTTGAATTCCATAATTTAAAGCTGATGCAACTCCCCCATTTTCTTTATAATAATATCTAATTTTATCACCGTATTCAATAGCAATTTGTTCTGTCTTATCATCTGTTGACCCATCATTAACAACTAATATTTCTATGTTTTGGTATGTTTGACTTAATGCACTATCTAATGCTTCTTTTAAAAAATTAGTCCCATTATATACTGGTATAATTATCGTAACTAAAGGATTATTCATTTCAATAACAGCAAAATATTTGAGTTATTATTTTGCGCTCCTTATATAAAATATTTAGATTATTTGTGGAAATCTATAAAACCTTATATAACTATTTTATGTTCACTTCATATGCACTTTCTAACTTTTTAATTTGATCTTCTATATCATATCCTTTTTTTCTAAGGATATCAACTGTATCTAAACGTTCATATCCTTGATAAGAATCAAGTATTTTGCTCACCCATATCTCAAGTTCAAGTGGAATTAACTCTAATGAATCCAATACTTTTGCTTCATCAGGTATTTTGTCTGAAGCAAAACATTTTAATCCTGCTGCTTGCGCTTCTATTAAAACGATTCCTAATCCTTCAAATCTTGAAGGTAAAACAAATATATCCATAATCTGAAGTATTTCAGATACATTATCAATTTTTTCCAAAAAAATAACTTTATCAAAAATATTATTTTTTTTAACTTTATTAATTATATCATTCTTTAATTTTCCAACACCTACTAATAGAAGTTTAGCTTCAGGTATTAGCTTGCTAACTTCTAAAAATAAATCCACTAAAAAATCATGGTTTTTCAGATATGTAAACCTACCAATATGACCTATAACAAAGCTATCTTTTACATCCAGTTTCTCTCTTAATTCTGTTCTTAATTTTTTGTTATATCTAAATTTTTCCAATTCTATCGCATTATACATAATTTTAAGATTAGAGTCACAAATTTCATCTTTATAAAGCCATCTTCCTGCTGCTTGAGAACAAGCCCAAAAATCAGTTGCAATATCTTGAGAAAATTCTTTTTTTTTCATTTCATGTAATGATAGAGCATCATTTCTTTTTTCTCTATCTTCAATGTCAATAAATGTTGTATGTGCATGAACTATTATTTTAGGAACATTGTATTTTTTTGCTATTTCTTCTACTAAAAAACTTTTCCAGTAACTTGTATGTATATGTACGATATCATATTTATTTTCTAATATTCTACTGATTTCTTCTACAAAGACTTCTTTATTTTCTTCTGCATATTTAGTTATATAAAAAACATCTGCACCTGATTCAATTAGTTCATCTTCAAAATCTAATTTTTCTCCCATCGTCGCAAAATCAAACTTAAATTTACTTTTGTCAATATATTCCCAATTTTTCAACGCATATTGAGTAATTCCTCCTTTTGCATTTGCAATAGGAAAATTCAATACCTTAATTCTACTCAAAGTTTAATTCCTCCTTTTCATTTTAGCGTTTGTAAACTTTTGTTTATAATTTCTGCAATTGTAATCGATTCTTTTTCGCTTAATTTTTCTTTAATTTCTGATCTTCCATTAATCAATTTAACAAAATCACTGATTTCATAACGTAATCCATCTCCTAAAAACTTTGTCTTTACGAATTCATTTTTTGTTATATCCTCAAAACATATCTCATATCCTTTTGTGAGCCACCAAGGTGATTTTACTAATATATATCCTTTGGTCCCAGATATTAATAATTGACCTTCTGACTTGATACCAAGCCCTGTTTTGGAAGTTGCCAACCCACTTTTGTAATAAAAATAAGCTTTTGTATATATATCCAGTCCATTTTCTGCTTTAAGACTTTCAAAATGAACATTCTTATAATCACATCCCATTAGTTTAATGATTGGCAGAAGTGTATATGAAGCCAATTCAGTAAAAGAGCCTCCATATTTAAGATCAGTTAACTCACGACAATTTCCTGGTATGAGTTTTGTAAATGATGCTTCCACGTCTCTAATGTTTCCAATAATACCACTTCTGGCTACTCCTATTAATTGAGTAAACCCTGGTGTATATGCAGTTTTAATTCCTTCCATCAATACTAGTTTATTTTTTTTTGCTAATTCATATACATGTTCTGCCTCTTTTTTTGATAAACACATTGGCTTTTCACATAAAACATGTTTTCCATGCTCTAATGACTTTATAATATAATCATAATGTGTTTCATGAGGTGACGCAATATTCACTGCATCAACATTTTGATAGAATAATCCAATGTCATCTGTTGCTAAGTCGAGTTCAAACATCTTTGCATATGCCTTTGCACTCGATATTCGGGGATTATAGACCGCATTTAAGTTAATACCACTAACATATTTAATTTCATCAGGAAAGCGTTTTGCAATTCTTCCTGTCCCAATCATCCCCAATCTAATGATCGGAAACCTAGACTCTCTTAATATAGAACTCGATATATATTTTGTTCGCTCTAAATAGACGACTTCACAATATTCCTTTAAAAAATCAAAGGTACCTAACCAATCTGAGCCAACTGTGAAAATATCGATTTTATATTTTATTATATCTTCTAGTTTTTGACCGTCATGGTCCTCAATGATTATTTCATCTGCGAATCCAGAATTTTTAACATTTTCAATTCGGTCGAGTAAAGAATCAATAACATTTAATTTTCCACGTTGCATATCATAATACTCTGTTGTAATTCCCACAATCAGGTAATCACCAAGTTCTTTTGCACGCTTTAGTAAATTATAGTGTCCTTCATGAAACAAATCAAATGAACCATATGTAATTACTTTTTTCATAGATTATTCCTTTCCTGCAAAAATTTCTTATTGAAATAATACTAGAGATTATAAATTTAGGAGCGTCTCTGAAATATTCTTTTTTGCATCAATATAATCATCTATAAAATCTATCTCACACCAGAATTTTCCTCGTGTTGGAATGGCCTTAATTAAATCTTCTTCATTATCAATCATTTTCTGAATAGCCACTTCAAAAAAAGCTTTAAAATTTTTATCTTTTAATATGTTGATTGTGGTTGAGTTTAGTCGTGAAAGACATCTATGAGATATTTTTGCTATGCCAATAAATTCACCATCTGCTGACCTTGGATCCATCGTTTTATTTATCTTGACAACCCTATTATTGTCAATTATAACCTTCATTGCCTCTTCATCACAGGGTCCAAAATCAACCGGCAAAACAATATCTCCCTGTGTTTCTAATAACTCTTGGAAAATATTTGTGTCGCATAGAGTATCTGCATGAATGTAGATAAAATCTTGATTGAGTTTGTGTTGACCACACCAATAAGACGTTAATACATTTGATGTTTCATAAAATGGATTGTAGACAAGTGTTATATTAGGCTTATCTTGAAACATATTTTCAAACTGTTCATACATATGTCCAGTTACAATGATAATATCTGTCACTCCATATTTTTCTAGCATATCAATATTGTATTCAATCAATTTTTTATTTTCAATTTCTATAAAACTTTTTGGAATATTATCTGTAAGATTTCCTAATCTACTTCCTTTTCCTGCTGCCATAATGATTGCTTGCATTTTATCCCCTTCCTGACTACTTAATCCAATGCTCTAATATATATTTTTTGAATTATCTCTTCTTCAACCGATGCCGGATCGTTATCAATGCTCCCTGTGACATTATTTACTAAACATGGTATGTGATTTTTATTAATTCCTAAATCAGAAATTGATTTATTCATTTCAATTCTTGATAAAAATGTCGTAAAGCTCTCTATTGTATCTGATTTGTTTTTACATATTTTATGAGCAAGCAAACTAGCCATATGATGAAATTTTTCTTCCGAATACTGATATGCATACTCAATCCAAGCTATATATATACTAGCTAATCCTGCACTGTGACTTGTGTCCGTTAATGCCCCAATTGGATATTGCATGCGATGCGGGAGACATGTACTTGCATTACCTAGATTGATCCCCATAATCATACTCGCATAACTCATATTATCTCTTGCCTCAACATTTTCTATGTTATTAATTAATTTTGGCAAATTATCCGAAACAATTTTAATTGCCTCAATGGAAAGCATTTCTGTAAATGTATTTGCTTTTTTTGATATATACGATTCCACTGCATGCGTTAAAACATCAAATCCGGTTTCTTTTGTTATTGTCTTCGGCATTGTATATGTAAATCGAGGGTTAACAAAAGCAGCTTTTGGATAAATGTATTGACTACGAATCCCTTTTTTAATGGTTTCTTTTGGACAACTGATAATTGCCCCTTTGCTTAGTTCACTCCCCGTTCCTGCGGTTGTCGGAATGGCATATATGGGAAGTGTACGTAAATCCGGCTGCTTTGTTCCATAGAAATATTCATCAATATTTGTTTTCGCTCCAATTCCAACGGCTATTGCCTTGGCTGCATCTAGGGCACTTCCTCCACCCATACCTATTAGGCAAACAACATTATTTCCTAGACCTATCTTAATCGCTGTGTTTATTTGGTTAATTTTAGGATTAGGACTGATTTCATCATAGGATATAATGGTTCCTTCTTTTTGAGATAACTGAATGTCTCGAATAACTTCATTGACGTATCCGTTTTTTTTAATTGAGTTGCTTCCGATAACCAGCAATATATTGCCTTTAATTTGACTAAATTCTTCCTTTAAAGCTTCTGCAAATATTTGATTACCAAAATAGATTTTAGTCGGAATATGTAATTGAATATTTTCCATGATTTTCCCCTGCCCCTATAGATTTTCAATAACCGCTTCATTTTCTTTATATATGCTATCTACCAATTCTTTTCTCTTTTTAAATAATACTTCAAGCGTCATATATGTTTCTTTATAGAGTTTATGTATTTCAAGATATTTTTTGTGATTTTTCATATTAGGTTTAACAATCATACGAACCGAAACAAATTTATTAGCTGCTTGATTTATATCTGAAAATTCATTAACACCAACAAGCACTAACATGGCTGCTCCTACAGACGTTGTTTCGAAATCATCCAATATCACGATATCTTTGCCTGTTATATCGGCTTTTAACTGTGCAATCAGATTAATTCTTGCTAGTCCTCCAGAAAATCGTATTGAGTTCACTTTGACTCCGGTTTCTTCAATGGCATCAATCATATCCTTTATAACAAATCCGGCACTTTCAAATACAGCCTTTGTCATATCTTTCCTTGTATGTGTTCTTTCAATTCCGAAAAAAACACCTCTTGCATCATTATCCCATAAAGGAGCTCTTTCTCCAAGTAAGTAGGGAAGAAAAATGAGGCCACTAGCTCCTAAAGCTGATTCTCTTGCTTCTTTTTCCATGATCTCATATGGATAGGGTTCATTAATATAATAACATTGCTTGACCCATTCAATAAGGCCTCCACCTAGATTATTCGAACCACCTACAATATTAATCCCCATATCTTGACACGGCTGATTAAATACTTTTGATGATTTTTTTATTTTTTGCATATGCGTCAAAACTCTAAATGTCGTCACTGTACCCGATACATCTGTTGCATCCCCTTCTTTAGTTGGTCCACTTCCAAAAAAGGAACAAATCGCATCATATGTAGATATGACTATTTGAGGAACCTCTGAAAAACCTAAAATATGAGCAACTTTTTCATCCATTTTACCAATGACTGTACCTGGTGCTACAACTTTTGGGAAACTATTTTCATCAATTCCCAATTCATTTAATAAAGCCGTCGGATATGTTTTGCTATCTATATCATAATGATATTTTTGTGCATTGAAATAATCCGTATAATATTTTCCTCCAGTTAATTTTCCGATAAGATAATCATTAGGTGATAAAAATTTATATACCTTTTCAAACACCTTAGGTTGATTCTTCTTTATCCACATGATTTTAGGAATCATCAAATAACTATTAGAACCCAATCCGGTATCAGTATATACCTTCTCAAAGGCTTGGGCTTTTTTCAGTTCTTTAGCTTCCTCAGATGCGCGCTTATCAGAAACCATAATGGCACGGTCTAACTCTTTTCCTTTATTATCTATATAAACTAAACAAGCAGCCGATGTAGTTACGGTAATATAGTCAATACTGCATTCTAGATTATGTACACTTTCTTTGATGACTTCAATACTTTTAATCCACCATTCACTAGGATTTTGAGTAATATGGTTTCCGTTTAAAATCGTTTCTAATTCTTTTGAAGCAGAAGACAGCTTATTTCCTTCACTATCAAAAATTATACTTCGTACACTTTTTAATCCCATATTTAATACTAAAACATTACCCATCTTTCATCTCCAAAACAGTTAATTTTTCTTTAACAACATTTTTTATACTTTTATAGATTTCTCTTTCAACCAATAAGGCATTGAATCCTTCTTCTATTAACAAATCATTTTTCTCTGAGCCTAAGATACCTTTTCTATATGCTTGTTTAATATCCGTTGATATATTTATTTTTTTTACATTTTTATGCTGAATCAATTTTTCCAATTCCGTAAGTGGTAATTCGGAACCTCCATGTACAACTAAAGGAATATCAAAAGTCATATCTATTTCTTTGATAAAGGCATGGTTGATTACTGGTATTTCATCTATGTATTGCCCGTGGGCCGTCCCTATGGGAAGCGCCAGCATATCAATATTCGTTTTATTTATAAACTCTTCTATCATTGTTATAGGTATTTCTGTTTTATCTCGCTCACCCAAATGATCTCTGACATTTCCTATTATCCCTAATTCAGCTTCAACAAGGACATTTTTGTTTTTTACATAGTTAGACACTTGATTGGTTCTAATTATATTTTCTTCAAGCGAAAAAGTTGAACCATCAAACATAACTGAATCCCAACCCAAATCAATGGCTTCAAAGATCTGTTCCACATTTTTCGAGTGATCCAAATGCAGAATAACCTTTGCATTCTTTCTTGCTATATATTCTTTAGTAAAATCAATAAAACCCTTTACATCGATTTGAGAATATACACTTGCCGATACTTGTAGAAAAATCGGAATATTCATTTCAAGGGATGTATCTATAACTGCTACCGCTGATTTTATATCCCATACATTAAAAGCAAAAAATTTATTCCCTGCAAAAATATTATTTTTCCTCATCATTAAACTCCACATCAATCAAATGAATTTTAGATACCGGATGCACTTTCCTCTCTTCAATCGGAGGAAATTCCATATAGTTTCCATAGGTAAAACTTAAGTATTCATCTGCATCCTTCACACCATATAAATCTTTTTTTTCAAATTCAATTTCACACAAATTTTTATACCATTCTCGTTTAAATCCTCTAACTTTATTTGGTGTCGGAAACATTAACATCCTTACATACTTTGTCTCTTTACGGTTACTGAATTTTTCAAATCTGTAAAGTATTTTTTTAATTGTTTTTTCCGGAATTTTATTGAGTATTTTGAAAGCCATTCTTTTCAAAATATTTTCTTCTGTAAATCTGCCCACCTCAGACCATAAAGTTTTGCGAATACAAAAACACGAAATGTCGTGTAGTATTCGAAAAAAATAATTATCCGGAACGCCGTCAAGTGGAAAAATATCAATAAAAACACCTTGTTCATAAGGCATATGATCTTGGTTTTCTCTTAAAAACAGGGTTTTTTTTCTTCGTATTTTTCCATATCCCCAACGATAACCTTTGGTCTTTCGATAGTCCTGGAAGTAAAAACGTGTCGTATCAAGTTCTGTTTTACAGGCCTTTCTAAATTTTTCATATTCATCTCTTAACATGCCAATATCTGCATCATCATCCCAGGGGATAAATCCATTATGACGAACGGCTCCCAACATGGTTCCAGCAAGAATATTATATTTAATATTACACTTTCTACAAATACGATCAACTTCAATAAGCATTTCAAGTTCTATCATTTGTAATTTTCTTAGTTGCACTTTTGATAATTTAATCATGTCGATACTCCATTCCGTATAATATTAATTTATCCAACCATTTATGTGAATATGGTCATTGCTCTTAATATAGCGTTTGTTATAACATTGGTCACTCCAATATCCTTTAAATACTTTAATTGATCTTCATCATTTACCGTCCAAAAATTAAACTTTGAAGGATTTTCTTTGACTATTTCTAACATTTCAGAGTTCTTTATATGTTCAAATGTAATATGTTGATTATAAACACCTATTGTATCGATATTCGGGACAATATCCTTAGTATATAACAAGGCAACCTGTGCCCCTTTATCTAATGACCTGATTTTGTTCATGGACTGGTGATTAAATGATGAATAAATAACGCGGTTTTCCATGCCCATTTTTTTCGTTAATGCAACAACTTTTTCTTCTAATCCTTCATAATATATTTGATTGTTTTTTAATTCTACATTAATATGTAAATCTGTTTTTTTGACAAAGGCATAGACTTCTTCTAGTGTTGGAATACTGACTTTTCCGTACTCAGGAAAACGTCTATTAAAATTAAACCCTTTTAATACCTCTAAAGTGTAGTCTTTGACGTATCCGCTTGCATCACTGACACGATCAACGGTCTCATCATGAATGATAACAATCTCACCATCTTTTGTCAATTGAACGTCAAGCTCAATTCCATCTACCCCATATTTATGAGCCAATTCAAATGCCGGCATTGTGTTTTCAGGGGCATATGCTAACACGCCTCGATGAGCCCATATTTTTGTTTGACGTACTTTTTTCTTTGTCTCTATGCGGCCACGGAAGGGACTAAAGGTGCTTGTCTTTTTGGAACAATCGACCTGCCGGCTTGTTCCTGCTCCAAAGCGAATCAAGTTCAATATCTTGCCTTCTAAATCAACAACTAATGTATCCCATAAGTCTTGAGTGACAGATTCATATTGACGCTTTGGAACAATAGCTCCATAGGGTTTTTTACTTTGAAATTCTTCAAACTTATTACAGGCAATAGAAATCATCGGAAAGCTACATGCATCATAGATATAATCTGCATGGGTATGTCCATAAAAAAGTCCGAGTATGTGGTATTCATCTCGTTGATTATATTTCTCCAATAGTTGTATAAGTGCATCTCCGTTACGAATGGTTTCGCTCCAGTAATCCAATTCTGCAAGAGGTGCATCATGGGAAAAAACCAGAATATTTCCTCCTTCTTGCATGCTTTCTAAGGCTTCCTCCAACCAAAGTAATTCAGCCATTGAATACCCATATCGGATAGGTTCATTGTTCTTATAGGATGACAAAAAAAAGCATCGTATCTTATGTTCTTTATAATCCACATAATAATACGGTTTGTCTGTTTTTTCATTTTTTAAATAAAGCTCAATTTGTTCTTGTTCAGTGAAAACATCCGGATTTCCTTGGTAATAATTCGCATCATGATTTCCTATAGTGATATGCAGCGGTATTTGACATTTTTGCAAGTCTCGAATGACTTTATTCACATAGTATTTTGTTACTTTAGCCGATGTTATGCCGTCAGTGATATCCCCCAAATGCACAATGGCATCAAACTTACTTTTGCGATGAACCAATTGAACATTATTGGCCGTATCTTCCCATGTTCCACCAACTGTATAATGAGAGTCGGTAACAATAGCTAATGAAAACGGAGACCTTACTTTTGTTTTAACTTGCTCTATTTCTTGAGCTACCCGAATACTCTCCTCAACAAAATACGCTTTTTTCATATATTTGGGCTCTACATACATAAACTGCAAGCAATCCCTTGCCTGAATTACGTCTGAATAGCTAAGGCGTTGTCCATCCATCCGCTTGATACATATACGGAAATAATATTCTTGGTCGAAAACAAATGTTTCTTTCGTATAGGCGTCAGGCGTCAAATTTTTAGTATAAGATGTCCAATTGCTTTCTTTTTGATATTTAAACGAAAACGTATATTCTTTATTCATGTTTTTCGAGTATAGGGCAATCGCATATACATAGGTGTTGGAATCAAGTAAAATCTTAGAGCCTTTTCCACCATGATAAATGATTTCTGTGGTCATATGAAATGGTGAATCAGCTAAAAGCTTTCCTTCTGCCAGGCTGGTTCGTAAACCTAAAGTAAAGTCCAACGTCTTTTTTTTATCCATCTTATCGCTCCAATTCGTCTAACATTTTCTTGGCCATCGGATAATCTCCACATTTTTTATAATACATTGTGGCATTTTTTTTATCGCCTAAACATTGATAGATAACGCCGATATTATAATATGCTTTGTAGGTATTAATACCTTGCGTGTCTGCATAATCATATTTTGTAGCTTTGTAAAATTCTTTTATAGCCTGATTAAATTCTCCATTGTTCATATAAATTAATCCCATTAAAAATTTGAACTCCGGTCGATTACCAAATTCTTGATAAATATTTTCAAATTGTAAGGCTTGTCTATATTCTTGGCAATTTAACAAAGCATATCCGTAGGTCTCAACTAAGTCGATAACAAACTCTGCTTGAGGATTCAAATCATATTCGAGCGCTTTTGAGAAATATGTGCATGCCTCTATATAATCTCCTTGCATATAATATGATTTTCCTAATTGATAGAGTATATAAGGATCTTCACCTATTTCTTCTAAATCTTTAAGCAATAAAAAAATATTTCTTTCTGTTTTTTCTTTGATAAAGGCCACATCGCCATCATATCCCGTATGTTCTAACACAACAGGTATATTATATGTTCCATACTTACTACCATCTTTTTTTACGATTTGTTCGTGTATTCTACCTTGATATTTAAAAAAATGCTTATTAAATATTCTATTTACCGGTTCTTTTATTCGTGTCTGCTCACCATTTCTTATAAACGTATTGATGCGCGAAATTCTTCCGACGTCTTTACTATTCGTTTTTAACAAGTCAATAAGCTTTTCATAGTCCAAAGAAGTGATATATTCATCACAATCCAACATAAAAATATAATCCCGGGTCGCTTGTTCAATGGCATAGTTACGGGCATCACTAAAGTCGTCTTTCCACTCATAATCGAAGACACAATGAGTATATTGGAGAGCAATTTCTTTTGTTCGATCGGTTGAACCTGTATCAACAACAACAATTTCAAAATCATAAGGACCAATACTCGATAAACAGCGCTCAATATTTTCTTCTTCATTTTTTGCAATAATACATATTGATACCATAATCTACTCAATCCTTTTTATTTACTTAGTTCCTCAACTTTTTGTAAAATTTCCATATCTTGTGACTGCCCCGGCAGTTCTAATAAGGCTTTATAATAAAATAGAGCCTTTTCCTTATTTCCAGAAATCTCATAGGCATAGGCCAAATTATAAATCAAATCATCATTTGTATTGTCTATTGCAAATCCGGTCTCAAGAGCTGTAATCGCCTCTGAATATTTTTTTTCTAGGATACAACTTACGCCTTTTAAAGAATAAATATCGGCATCCCTTGGATTTAACTTTATATATTCATCAATGAGCAATTTAGCATCCGGCATTGAATTTTCATTAATAAGGGCTTTGATTTTATCTTTTATTTGGTTTTGAAATTGGGGATCTATTAGCGGTTGATTTTCTGCAGTCTTGTCCATAGATGATACAAAAGCTTCAAATTCATCTTCTTGTTTTTCCTCAATCATTAAAGACTTAAATTCTTCAAGTCCATTTTTATTATAATTATTGGGATGTAATATAGCTTCTTTATATTTTTGAATATATTCATTTTTTTTACCTTGTTCATAATATATCCTTGCTATTTCAAGCATTGGTAAATATGATCCAGCTCCTGACATCGATAAATCCTGTTCAGTATCGCCAATATTTATCGCCTGATAAAAATAACGAGTTGCTTTATCTAACTTCTTTGTCTTATGAAGTGCAATTCCCATAAAATAATATATATCCGGAATACTCTTAAAGAATTCATCTTGTAACAACGGATTTATAAATTCAATCATTTTCAAAAATTTTTTTTGATAAAATAAACATCTTATCATATTCAAAATCATACTATTAGTGAACCCTGTTTTTTTTCCGAAACTCAATTCATGGGCTTTTAGAAAATCTTTCATTGCACTTTTATAATTTTGAGAAAGCATTTCCATAACACCTTTATTATAACGGTGAAAAGGTTCATAAGGTTCATTTTGAATTTGTTTTTTGATAATTTCCATATTTCGTTTCTGTTTATCTTTTGATTCAAAAACAACTTGACTATATCCATAATGATATATTTTAATGATATCAGCATCTAAATTTTCTGCTTCTACAGGATTACCATCAATATAAATTTGTTCATGTATTTCGCCTTTATATTCTGGTTTATTATTTTTATATAAACGTACCATTGATGCAGATACAGTCATTTCTTTGTCTTCATGAATATTATATATAGGAATATTATAAGCATCAACTCGTGACTGCATTAAAATAGATTCTAGTTGAGCACGATTTGCAAACACTCTTTCATCTGCATCTAATATTAAGATATAATCACCATTAGCATTTTTTATCGATATATTTCTAGCCTTGCTAAAATCATTTTCCCACTTTGTATCAATCACTTGAATTTTTTGTTGCTTTGCTAACTCAGCTAGCTTTTCACGTGTTCCATCCGTCGAACCCGTATCTACAATAATACTTTCATCCACAAGAGGAAAAGCATACTCTAAGCATTTTTCTATATTATCAATTTCATCTTTTACAATCATACACAAACTAATTCTCATCCGTTTAACCTACTTCCTTATAAAAGAGTAGAGAGTCATAATGACTCTCTACTTCTACGTTAAATTTAACGAGTATTCTTTTAATGATTATCCTAATAACTGTAACACACCTTGAGGCGCTTGGTTTGCTTGTGCTAACATAGCAGTAGAAGCTTGTTGAAGAATATTTTGTTTTGTCATCTCCATCATTTCTTTTGCCATATCTACGTCACGAACACGAGATTCTGCTGCTTGAATATTTTCAGCCGCATTATCTAAGTTAGAGATTGTATGCTCAAGACGATTTTGGAATGCACCAAGTTTTGAACGTTGTTCAGAAACAGACTCAATAGCTGAGTTGATTGTTTCGATTGCAGCAGTTGCATCTGCATGTGTTGATACAGAGTTTGCAATATTGTTAACACTTAAAGAAGTTGATCCCATGTTATTAATTGTAATAGACATACTAACATCTTTATCTGCACCAATTTGAAGTTTTGCTGCTGAAGTTGCTAAATCACCATTAAGTAATTTTTTCTCATTAAATGTCGTTGATGTAGCAATACGATCAATTTCATCTTTTAAAGCTGTTAACTCTTCTTTAACTGCTGTTCTATCTTTTGTTACGTTTGTATCATTGGCTGATTGAACTGCTAATTCGCGCATTCTTTGAAGAATTGCTTGCGTTTCGTTAAGAGCACCTTCTGCTGTTTGAATCATTGAAATACCATCTTGTGCATTACGAGAAGCTTGAGTCAAACCACGAACTTGAGCTCGCATTTTTTCACTGATTGATAAACCAGCTGCATCGTCGCCTGCACGGTTAATTCTATAACCTGAAGATAATTTTTCCATTGATTTAGAAATGTTGTTGTTTGCTGTTCCTAACGCTCTGTGTGTGTTCATTGCCATTAAGTTGTTATTAATTCTCATAGTAAATTCCTCCTTGAATTTGGTTTAGTTTGTATCGGCATCCATGCCGTATGCAGTTGGCCAACTGTCATTTTTGATTTACACAGTATTTATCGGATAAGAAATGAAGTTCCTTAACCCTTTTTTTTATTTTTTTTTCATAAAATCTTTCAATGCTTTTGCGCCCGCTTCAGATGTGGCTGCAGCGGCTTGATTTTCTTCTTGTATTTGTAAATAGATCTCTTTTCGATGAATAGCTATGTTACGCGGTGCTTCTATTCCTAGCTTGATTTGATCTCCATGAACAGAAATAACTGTAATCTCTATATTATCATCGATAATAATCGATTCGCCTACTTTTCTTGTTAAGGCTAACATAATTATTCACCGCCTTTTGTCATAAGCTTCATTTGTTCGTACAAGTTATGTCGCACTTCATAAGCGTCATCATTCGCAATCACTTGACGACCTTTTTTTGTTTGACGGTTAATTAATATTGGCGCTTTTAGATTTGTTGTCATTCCCTCAATTGTTTCAGGTATAACCACAACTGTAAAAACATCTAACACATTAGGGTCTAAATCACCAATCGAAGCGATCAGTTCATCATCAACTTCCGGTGCATAATCTGTAAACCAATTCATTGGATTGACAAGCGGAAGACATGTCTCCGGTGCATCAATTGCCTGTAACCAAACGAGCGGTCCACCTTCTTCTCCCTGATCATAAAGTAATATGAATTTCTTTACCTCTTTGAATCCAAAGATTCCCTCTTCAAAAGTAATTACCTTTGATTCATCAATATTAACGTTTCCAAAATGTTTTGTTGCTATTTCCATAACTTACTCCTTCCCCCTGCTATATTATCGTATAAAGTCTAACAGTGATGGCTGAATAATTTTCGCACTCGCTGATAAGGATGCATTGTAAACAACTTCCATTGAAGAAAATTGAATAAGTACTTCGGCCATATCCACATTTTCATTTTCTGACATAAGGTCAGTAAAATTCAACTCATCTGAAGATAAACGGTCGATGGTTAATTCTAGCCGATTAATCTTACCACCAATTTTTGCTGTAATATTGAGATTGTTTTGAATGTGTGCATCCATTTTTCCAATGAGCTTGGTAAAGGATTCTCCTATAATATCTTCTTTTAAGGCATCTTCAAGAGAATCATCATTTTCAATATTACGAATGTGATTTATGATTTCTTCTAAGTCACGAACCAAATCTTTTGAAATAATATCATGACCCATCTCGTTAACTTGAAGGGTTTGACTATAGGATACCTGGTAGTTCATTGCTTCGTTATCTGGAGAGAAAACATCACCTGTGGTTATATTGGTTGCCTCAAAATAATGATCTGGTTTGATATCACCTTTAATGAAAGTTGACTTTTGATAGGTCAAGTTAAAATTAAAGCCGGCAGCTAATGCATCCGTCTCAGCCGTATTAAAAACTAATTCTCCCGTATCTTGAATAAAGTGCACTGTATTGCTGGCATCCGGAACATCATAGGCATCAAGATCATTCGAATTTTTATTAACGATTGTGAAACCCGCACCTGCCAACTCTGCTGAAGCAACTCCTATTCCATCTAATTCACTATATCCCAATCGCACGCGTTTTGTTTCATGTATTTCCCCATCATACACCCGCTTCACGGTTTCAATATCATCTTTTGAAAAACTTTCGGTAATTGCATAGGTGTCTGTAGATGGCTCGTTAAAAACAAGGGAACTATCCGTTTGATAACCGGTAAACATATATCGGCCGGCATAGGATACATTTCCTTCATTCACCAACTGTTCCTTTAATTCGATTAATTCAGATATAATACTATCTCGATTCATTGTTGTTAATGTATCGCTTGCACCTTGCACCGAAAGGTCACGTACCCGTTTAAGAATATCTGTTGTGTTAGATATAGATTTTTCAGTCACTTCTAGCCAACTCATTGCATCTTCTGTATTTGTTTTATATTGACTGATTTGGCTGATGGTCGTACGAAATTTTAAGGCTCTAGAAGCAATAATTGGATTTTCAGATGCTTTCTGTATTTTTTTACCACTTGACATTTGCTGTTCATAGATTGACATAGTCTTACGATTCCGATTGACGTTGGTTAAAATATTATTTGTCATCATTGTATTTGTTATTCTCATGGTTTCACCACCTTATTATACACCCATTTGATTAATGGTTACATTATATATTTCATCAAAGACACTCATAATCTTCGCAGACATGCTATATGCTTGTTGATATTTTAATAAATTTACTGTTTCTTCTTCCAAATCAACATCTGATATGGATAATCGTTGATTTGTAATCATTTTTGTCAGTTGTTCTTGTCCGTCACGAAAGCTTGACATTTGACTCACATCAATGCCCAATTCACTAATAATGCTTTGCATATAATTATCCGGTACACCTTTAGCGAACATTTTTGTATCCTGACGTTTATCAATCATAGCGAGAATAATATCATTGGCACTTTCACCGTCACCTGCATTGGCCTTGGTCGAAAGAAGAGAGACATCCTCAGCCATTGCCGGATTGACAATGAAATTATCAATGGTCATATCTGTATAAGAGGACATATCTCCGGCATCAAGGGGTGTCGAACCATCGTATCCCTCATATACAAAAAGAGGAGAGCCTGTTCCACCGTTACCGGATTGTTGAAGCGTATTCATTTCTCCGGCAAAGGTTCGAACAAATTTATTAAGTTGTTGCATGTAGTAGGGAACCCCTTTGAAAGTATTAAGATCCCCCATAGCCACTTTATTCCCTATAGCTACCCCTGTAGCCGGCGTTGCCGCATCCAGTTTAAGAGTCACTTCATTGGTCCCTGCATTATAGGTATAACTATCATACTCATAGGGATTGCCATCAATAAGGAGATCTCCCGATTGGGGGATATCAAAACGATTAGCATCTGCTAAGGTGATTGTATTGTTTCCTGTGTCAACACTCGCTATCGTTCCCTTAAAGTTATTTCCATTATTTCCATCCCGTATGTCAATATATCCTTTTAATTCGCCTGTTAAGTTATCTGTATATAAGTTTTTTCCGGAATTCCATTTTATATCATAAAGGTCCGGATTATCTTCAGGATTATCTAAAGTTTCGCGGGTTGAAAGCTCTAATGTATTAAAAGCATTCCCACTAACAAGTTGTTGCCCGTTAATTGTAATGTTAATTGTCTCCATGCCATACTGATCATATGCAACTTGATAATCAATACCGACCACTTTTGACAACTTGTCGACCAAGACCATTCGTTGGTCTCTTAGGTCATTGGCACGATTGCCATTGAGCTCTAAATTACGAACTTGTTGATTGAGTGTCGAGATTTGTTCCGCATAACTATTAATCTGATTGACACTGTTTTTCACACCAAAGTTGGCATCATTTTGTGTCCCTCGCAATTGTTTGCCTAAATCCGTTATATATTGAGAAAAGCTTTCTGCTGACGCAAGAAAATTGGCGCGATTGGCTTCATCGGAAGGATCTTTTGACAAACTCTGGAGAGTCTCAAACATCTTGTCAAAAAAGGATGTAAATCCGACATCTGAAGGTTCGTTAAAAATGAGCTCCATCTGTTGAAGCATGGTTGATTTCACTTCATAGGTCCCATAATCTTTATTCATATTCCAATATTTATGGTCAAGATATTCATTTCGATGTTGGCTGATTTGTTCAATTGTCGTACCGGTACCTACCATTCCCCTTTGAGCATTCGGCAAGGGTCTGGTCGCTTTTTGAACACCGTATTGACGTGAATATCCTTCTGTTTCCGCATTACTTATATTATGATTAGTAATATCTAACATGGTTCTGGATGTATATAATCCTTGTTGTGCCACATTTAATCCAAAAAAAGATGATCGCATTGGTTCGCCTCCTTCCTTATCTACCGACTAATCCGGTTTGATTAACTACCCGTTCTATCATATCATCAACAACACTGACAACACGAGATGCCGCATTATAAGCATGTTGATATTTCATCATATTGGATAACTCTTCATCTGAAGATACACCCATCATTTGATTTCGTTGATTATCAATTTGTCCGGTTAAAAGCTGTTGATTTGCCACTTGATTATTCGTTCCGCTTCCCATAGTTCCTACACCGGATACAAAACTATTGTAATAATCAACGAAGTTTAACTCACCATTTAAGGTTGGATCAATATTTGAAAAAGGTGCTTGCCATTTTTCTAACATTTCTTCAACAACTGAGCTGTCACCATCAACACCTATTTCACGACTTAATCCAATTTTATTGTAATCTAAAACGACATCTTCATTCATTTTCAAGTTACCGGCTGAATAGAGTGTATATTCATTTGTAACATCTTCCGTCACATTTCGATCATCAATGTATTGTCTGGAAAAAATCTCATGACCTTGCTCACCGTTCAGACCATAAGGGCCTGTTGTTCCACCTACCGGAGCAAGGGTATCATTAATCATCGTCACCACCCCATGGATAAGATTATCAAACTGGGCTTGTACTGTCATGATTTCTGAAGGTTCAATATACTTTTTATAAATGGTCGGATCATCAAGATCTGTGTAATTAGCTGTTCTGGTCCCTCTTGTTAGGATTAAACCCTTTAAAGAACCTTTATCATTATTCGCAACTGTTGTTGTTGGAATATCTATATTATATAATTTCTGGTATTGTGGAGGATCTGAAGCCAAGTCACTTAGATGTGGCCAATAGGGGTCAACCAGCAAACTTTTGTTCTCCGCATAGGTTAAATCTAATGTATTTACATGTCCTACGGTCACAAAAGGTACATTTTCAATACTGACAATCATATTATTATTTATATCTTCTCTATAGGATACATCCACCATTTCTGAAAGTTCATCCACCAATAAATTACGCTGGTCTCGATAATCATTAGCTTTGGCTCCATGCACTTCTTTTTCAGCAATAACTTCGTTTAAGCTTCGAATCTCTTGGCCAATTTCATTAATTCGCTTCACATTATTCATAACTTCTGTATTTAGATTTTTTTGATAGTCTTGTAATTGCCCCATGATTAAGTTGGATTTTTCCACGAAAATCGTTGCATTTTGAATAAATGTTCCACGTGTCTCCAGTCCTTCAGGACTTTTGGCCAACTCTGACATAGATTCCCATAGATTATTTAAAATCTTAGAAAAAGATTCACCTTCAATCTCTCCTAAGATATTTTCAACTTCTTCAATCGCATTGCTTTTACTCTCATAAAAACCTAAACGACTATTTTCTTCGCGGAATGCTGAATCCAAAAAACGGTCGCGCACTTGTCGAATGACTTGAACATCCGTGCCAAGTCCGATTTGCATTGCTGAATTTTTAGAGACACCAACCGTCGAATATCGGGAATCCGACATAATCACCTGTTGCCGCACGTAGCCCTTGGTATCTACATTTGTTATATTATGCGCTGTTGTATTCAATGCTGACTGGCTAGTCATTAGTGCCGATACAGCTCTAGATAAACTGCTAATTGAGCCCATAGTCTCATCCTTCCTGTCGATTATTATGGTTTGATTTATTGCTTTGCATCAAAAAAATTATTATCCGCTTGGCCTTCGTAACGTTGTCCTTTTTTTTCGTAGCCATTGCCTGCATTCTGCGACGAAGAACTTTGAATGGCATTCATTGTAAAACTCACAAAATCAAGGGATTCTTTTAACAATTGTTGATTAATATCATTCACTTTTTTCACAGCTTGGACAACCTCAATCATTCGAATGCTCACTTCTTGGAGCTTGCTATTTTCCGGTTTATCTGAAGGGATTAATTCAATCAAGCTAGATACCGTCATATCTTTTGAACTTTTATTGGTTACTAAACAGATATCATCAATCAGTTCCATACGTTTTTTCTCTAAACGCAAAAGACGCCCAGCTACACTCTGTTCCTCATCTGTGAGTGTTTGTAGGCTGGGCACGTCCCCTTTGATAATAACATCCGTTTTATTATTCGCCATCTGTAAGAGGTTTTCATAACATCCTGTTGTGTCCTCTAATACTTCAATTAATTCTTCAATAATACTTGCCATATTTGCACCTCTATCTTATAATCCGCGAGATTGTTCAAGCATTTTTTCTGCGATTTGAGATGCACTAATATTGTATTCTCCAGCTTCGATTTGTGCCTTCAAGGAATTGACTCGCTCCATACGTACATCCGGACTTTGATTCACTGCCTTCTTAGCTACCGAAAGATCTTTTGCAAAATTTGATAATGTCACAACATCTTTGCTCGATTCCACACCTTGTGTATTATAAGCTTTATTCGTTTTTTTCGTTTTATACACTTGGTCAATATTATTTACTCCGTTTATTCTCATTATTGTCACCATCCTTTTATTTCAATCACTCATTCATTCACATTATGTATCGGATAGATTCTTAGAAAAGTTTAGGATTATGTTAAAAAAAATTCATTATTCATCAAATTCCTTCTTAACTATTTCAAGAGCATGATAAATTATTTGATGCATATCATAGTACTTATATTCAGCTAATCGCCCACCAAAAATAACATGTTCTTGCTGTTCTGCCAGTTCTTTATACTTTTGATATAACATTACATTTCTGTCATCATTTACTGGATAATATGGCTCCCCCCCCCCCCCCCCCCCCC
>DDQW01000031.1:74231-121235 GCA_002342805.1 Clostridiales bacterium UBA2432
CCGCCACTCTGATGGGTATTCTCTGGTAATGACAGTTTTGGTTTGTGTCCCAAATTCAAAATGCTTGTGTTCAATAATTCTAGTATAAGGAGTCTCCGTATCAGTATAGTTTACAACTGCATTTCCTTGATAATTTTCAATATCTAGAAATTCATTTTCAAATGTCAAACTTCTGTACTCTAATCTTCCAAACTTATACCTAAAATATTCATCAATCATTCCGGTAAATACAATTTTTTCAGAAGAATCATCATACTTCTCTTTCTCAAAAAAATAATCTTTATTTAAATATACATCGATGCCTTCAAGCATTTTTTCTATGATGGAATTATAACCACCTACTGGAATTCCTTGATATTTATCATTAAAATAATTATTATCATAAGTAAATCTCACAGGTAATCGTTTAATAATAAACGCTGGAAGTTCAGTCGCTTTTCTCCCCCATTGTTTCTCAGTATAACCTTTAATTAATTTTTCATAAATATCAGTACCCACAAGAGAAATTGCTTGTTCTTCTAAATTTTGAGGCTCTAATTTCCCCGAACGGTTCCTTTGTTCTTCTATTTTTTTCTTAGCTTCTTCAGGTGTTACCACTCCCCAGAGTTTGTTAAAGGTATTCATATTAAAAGGTAAATTATAGATTTCTCCTTTATAATTAGCAATTGGCGAGTTTGTATACCTGTTAAAATTTACAAATTGATTGACATATTCCCATATTTGTTTGTAACTAGTATGAAAAATATGTGCTCCGTACTTATGAACATTAATTCCTTCAACATTTTCACAATAAACGTTTCCTCCAATGTGATTACGACGATCAATAACTAAACATTTTTTTCCTCTCTTTTTTGCCTCATAAGCAAATGTAGATCCGAATAAACCAGCTCCAACTATCAGATAATCATATTTTTTTGTCATCACAATCTTCCTCTCTCTACCCAATCATTTAAACCTTTTAATACTATTTTAACACCTTCTAACACTATTAGAAAGCGTTAGAACCAATTTATCTGATTACTGCCTGTCGGCTAGCGAATTTTTGTTATAGTCTTAGTAATTCTTAGATAAAAAAATAAAAAGAGCGTGGAGGATTCCTCTGTCTGAACGCAGTGAGTTTGGAATCCGTTCGCTCTTTTTATTATTTTATATTTAGAATTACTTGACGCAATAACACTATTCAATAGCCGATAGGCAGTAATCCCTCTTATCTGCGATGGTCTTTATCCATAAATCGCATTCGACTTTTTGAATCATTTTTTTTCACAGAATCAATTGGTTCTGAATTTGGCTTGTGGTAAGCGCTACTAAGTTCATTTGTTGTGTCCCGTTTACACTCATCGCAAAAGCGTCCGGTTCGGATTGTCTTCCCACATTTTTCACATTCGATACCCATGGCACTGTCTGCTGAAAATAATAAACGTTCTTCACGAACCCATTGACGAATCTGGCGAATATCTGTTTCACATTCTTCTGCCACTTGACTAATATTTGCATGTGGATTTCGGCGAATATAAGTCTTGACTTCTGCAAACTTGTCTTCTAATTCAGATTTACATTGGGCACATATCGGTTGCCCACCTATAAAATTAAATATACGTCCACACTTTTTACAATTTCTAACATCCATATCCATAACCTCCTAAGAATTAAAGTCCGCTTCCCATGGCTGCTGTTATGAAGAACACCTTACCCACTTGGGCTGTTTTAAGTTGTCTTGCACAGACATCCATGGTTGCACCTGTTGTATAAATATCATCTATAATAAGCACGTTACAATTTTTAACTTCATCCATAATTTTTGCATTCACTATAAATGCATTTTCTAAGTTTTTATATCGTGTCTCCGGATTGAGATCCTTTTGTGGCGCTGTCCACTTTATTCGCTTTAAACCTTTTTTTAAGAGCCTAACAGGATTTCCTTGGTATTGAACCATTTGTTCATTATATGCTTTTACAAAATAGCTTGCCAATACCCCGGCTTGATTATAGCCACGCGTGATGTACTTAAAATAGTGGATCGGAACCGGCATAACATAGTCAATCTCCCACCCCACATGTTCTAAATAATACTCTGCCATAATTCGCCCCATCTTGCGAGCAATCCAGGTTTGATTATAGAACTTAAGTCCAAACAAGGCTTTTTTTACTCGGTCATCATAAACAAAGACGCCGCGTCCGGCTTCAAATTCATGCCCTCGTGTCAAACAATCCAAACACAAATCATCTTCAAGCTCTCTTAATTTTCCACAGCGACGACAAAATGTTTCTTCAATAACCTTAATTTTATTATAGCATACATTACAGATATCTGTCGTGGTTTCCTCTAACTCTTCCATGCAAAACATGCATTTATTTGGAAAGATATACCTATAAATTGGATTCACTTATGCCAACTCCTTAACATCAAGTAAATGTGCCGCTTCTTCAATTCGCACAAAAAGTGTTGAATTTCTATGAATTTCTCGGTTGTTATCAATCATATGTTTTAAAATCTCACTATCCCCAACAAGAACAACCAGTTTCTTAGCCCGGGTTACTGCCGTGTAGAGAAGATTTCGGCTAAGGAGCATACTGGGTCCTTTAAATAAGGGGATAATGACCACCGGATATTCACTCCCTTGGGACTTATGAATAGTGATGCTATAGGCTAATTCCAGTTCATCTAACTGGGTGAATTCATAGGTAACTTCTTTCAGATCATCAAAAACAACGATTAAACTTTCCGAATAATGATTAATCTGTTTAATGGTTCCTAAATCTCCGTTAAAAACACCGACACCTTCATCAATCACAATGCCAAACTGACTCTTAATGGACCAGTTAATATTGTAATTATTGCGAATCTGCATGACTTTATCCCCTTCGCGAAAGATTGTTTGACGAAAGGTTTTTTCAGCCCGTTTGGCCGATGACGGATTCAATGCTCTTTGTAATTCAATATTTAATTGTTCTACGCCTAGCATTCCCTTACGCATAGGCGTTAAGACTTGAATACCTTCTTGATAATCTATGCCTGTAAATTTAGGTAATCGTGATTTGACTAAAGAAATGATTTCCTTAAGTATTTGTTGGCTTTGTTTTCTTTGGATAAAAAAGAAGTCATCTTTATTCTTATAATCAATCATATTCCCTTGATGAATTTTATGTGCATTAAGTACAATGGCGCTCTTTTCGGCTTGTCGGTATATCTTTTGCAAGGTTACCGTTGGCACAAAATGTTGAACATGAATGAGATCTCTTAGAACATTACCCGGTCCAACAGAGGGAAGCTGGTCCTTATCTCCCACCAATATGACACGACATCCTAAGGGGACGGCTTTTAAGAGATGATAAAAGAGGGTAATATCCAACATGGAAATCTCATCAACAATTAAGACATCGCATTCTAGGGGATAGTCTTCATTCCGTTCAAAAGATTGACGTTGATCATCCGAGGTAAAGTTAATCTCGAGTAAGCGGTGAATAGTTCTTGCTTCATGACCGGTTGTCTCTGTCATTCGCTTTGCCGCTCTTCCTGTGGGTGCCGCTAAAAAGATAACTAGGTCCTCTTCCTCAAACATTTGTATCAAAGTATTGATCGTGGTCGTTTTTCCTGTTCCCGGTCCTCCGGTCAATACAAAAAAAGGATATTTTGCGCTGTCAAGAACAGCCTCTTTTTGCACAGCATCCAAAGAAACATCGTTTCGCATCTCAATCGATGCAATTCGCTTTTCAACTTTATCAATCTGTTGGATTTCATGGGTGAGACATTGGCATATTTTATGGGCACAGGCTTCTTCCATGGAATAGTAGTGGATGAGATAGATGCGGCTAGTGTCTTCTTCTTGTTGAACTTTGATTTGCTGTTTAAGTTGAAGTTCCATAATTTCCCGATCAATCTGCTCAATGGAAATTCCCAGAAGTTCCTGGGTACGTTCAACAAGCATAGATTTGTCTAAATATACATGCCCATCAAGGGTTCCTTGATTTAAGACATAGGTAATGGCTGACATAATTCGATGGGGATGATTTTCTTCAATCCCTATTTTTTTGGCGATTTCATCGGCCAACTTAAAACCGATTCCATAGATATCTTCTGCTAAACGGTAGGGATTTTCTCGGATGACTTGATAGGTTTTTTCCTTATAAAAATCGTATATTTTCAAACCATAAGTTAATGAAATCTGATACTCTTGCAAAAAAAGAATAGCTTGGCGCATACTGCGCTGCTCATAAAAAATCTCAGCAATCTGCTGTGTTTTTTGCATGCTAATTCCTTTGACTTCTTCGAGTCGCTCCGGCTCTTCTTCAATGATACGAAAGGTATCATCGCCGAAACTTTCCACAATTTTTCCTGCCAAAACAGGTCCGATTCCTTTGATGGCACCGGACCCTAAATATTTTTCAAATGCATGTTTATCCTTAGGTACAGATGTCGAAAAAGCCTCTGCATTAAACTGCTTTCCGTAGATGGGATGGGTTGTATAGTCACCTTCTACGGTAATCTCTTCCCCGATGGATAATTTAAACATTGTTCCCACACAGGTCAGCTCTCCTTCTTGTGTGGAAACAACGATAATGGTATATCCATTTTGTTCATTTTGATATATAATCTCTTCGACAATGCCTACAATCTTCTCCATAAACCCTCAAATCATTTTACACGTTTGCTTTTGCCTTAAGTTCCTCAACTTTATCCATGCGTTCCCATGGAAGATCAATATCTGTACGTCCAAAATGTCCATAGGCTGCTGTCTGACGATAAATGGGACGACGTAAGTCTAAGTCCTTAATAATCGCTGACGGTCTTAGGTCAAAGACTTCATTAATGATTTCTGTAATTCGTTCATCACTCACAATCCCAGTCCGATCTGTATCTACAAAAACAGATACCGGATGTGCAACACCAATGGCATAAGCAAGTTCAATTTCACAACGCTTAGCTAAGCCTGCGGCAACCACATTTTTTGCCACGTATCTTGCTGCATAGGCTGCAGATCGATCCACTTTTGTTGGATCTTTTCCTGAGAATGCACCCCCACCATGACTTGCATAACCACCGTAGGTATCAACGATAATCTTACGTCCGGTTAAGCCGGCATCTCCTTGTGGGCCACCAATAACAAAACGTCCGGTTGGGTTAATATAATATTTGGTATTGTCATCCAAAAACGCTTCAGGAATGACATGATCAATCACATGTTTTTTCAAATCTTCGCGAATGGTTTCTTGGCTTACATGTTCATCATGTTGTGTTGAAATAACAACAGCGTCCACACGTTTGGCAACGTTATCTTCATATTCCACCGTGACTTGGGATTTTCCGTCCGGACGTAAATAGGTTAAGGTGCCGTCTTTACGCACTTGGGATAGACGTTTGGATAACTTATGCGCAAGAGAAATCGGCAAGGGCATAAGTTCATCTGTTTCATCACATGCATAACCAATCATCATTCCCTGGTCACCGGCTCCTGCTTCTTCTTCTATGTGTTCCTGGCCATCTCTAATCTCAAGAGCGACATCAACACCCATAGCAATATCCGGTGATTGTTCGTCAATGGTTACTAGAACTGCACAGGTTTCGGCATCAAAACCGGCTTTGGCATCATGATAGCCGATTTCATCAACGGTTGCCCGAACAACTTTGGGGATATCCACATAGCAATCGGTTGATATCTCTCCCATAACCATGACCATACCTGTGGTTACAGCCGTCTCACAAGCGACTCTGGCTTTTGGATCTTGTGCAAGAATTGCATCAAGTACCGCATCTGAAATTTGGTCACATACTTTATCTGGATGTCCTTCAGTGACTGATTCTGAAGTAAATAATCTTTTTGACATAATTGTCCTCCTAATTTATTCTAATTTTATTATACTGTATATTCCTATTTTTGCAACTCTTTTGGCATTGTCCTGTTAAAAAACAAAGCATGTGCCACAGCTTTTTCTTCTCCACCACTGGGATGATTGATGACTTTACCGTCTTTAACCACCACTGATGACGAACCTCCGTCAAGGTATGTGGCAAAGACACATCCTTCCTCATGCATCAAGGTCGCCAATTGTTTTCCCGTGACCCCTTGGCTAATGCCCGGTTGCCGCCCATCAATGACTTTGACAACGATTTCTTCTTGGTCTGTAATTCCAATCGCCGTTCGTGGTTGTAAGGATGTTGTATATCCGACAAAAGGTTCATAGTCCTGGGCTACATTTTCACCCTCATAAACTAACCAACCACCCGTCTGAAAGGCTTCTTTAACGGACTCTATTTGAATGTCACTTTCGAACTCAAACTGTATCGAATCTCCAACTTGATAAATGGGCTCGTCTGAAAATATTTTTCGAGAGATGACATAGTTTTTTTCTTGAAAGGCCATTCCTTCAAGGGGAACTCGTTCGTTATGGCTAATGATTTCTGTAACGACATTATTGTCTACACGATAGATGCCTATGTTTTCTTGGGGATATAGATATTTTCCAAACCACCGTGTGTATACCCCCACACCTCGATTTTCAAAATCATCATTAATCTCGTAAAGGGGTTGACGAACGTCTCCATGGACAAGATATGCTCGAACTTGAATCTCCTTTATCTCGATTTTACCATCATCATAAATCAGAAATACGGGCGTATGTACAGAACGAAGGGAAAGCAATTCATGGTCTTTGATGACAATGCCTTGGGGGCGTCCATATCCATCATAAAACATTCCATTAACGCCAAGGGGATATGTTTGATCTTCTTGAACAGCCATTGTTGAAACAAAATCATAGCCAAAGAGTCCATTATAGGCAAACTCTTGGACAAGCTTAGCCCCTTGATTTGCATCCGCTCGAATCGTATAGATGTTTTGTTCATAGCCTTCAATCGTTACATGCTCTTGTGTTAAACCTAAGCTTGTAATCAATTCAATAAGTATAAATATTATCTTGATTGATGTAGAAAAGTCAACCATATCTTCTTACCTCTCCAACGCGCAGAAAGAAAAACCATCAATAATTGGTTTAAGTCCAACGTTGATGGTTATCATGTGTCTATTTATTTGTTGACGATAATTGCTTATACAATGCGTCTGCGATGCCGATACCTTGACCTTCTGAAATGATTTTTGAATATTCTTCATCTAACATCTCCGAATAGATTTCTCCGGCATTACTCTTCTCAAACAGCCCACCATCCGGAACTGTCTTACGCATTTCTTTAAAAAGACGCTGGACATAATAGGATTCAAAGGATTGGCACGCTTCTTTCAGTTCTTCATCTTTTTTTTCTTGATTGCTTGCTTCCACCGTTTGATTTAAGATTTTTTGAAATTCTTGTTCAATCGATGCATCTTTTTGAAAGCTTCCATAAACGCTGGAAAGATCTTGGCCGATTCCTTTAATATCCATAATACACCATCCTAACTTAACTTATTCTATCGTTTCAGATTATTTGCCATTCCAAGCATATCATCTGATGTTTGAATCGCTTTTGAACTTAATTCATATGCACGTTGGGCAATAATCATGCCAACCATTTCTTCTACCGCTTGTACATTTGAGGATTCTAATGCACCTTGAATAATGGAGGATTTTTCCAAGTCATCATTTTCATGTTCTGATATGGCTTGGCCTGATGCGACCGTTGTTTCAAACAATCCATTACCTACCGATCGGAGGCCTGCAACGTTTGCAAACTGTACAATCTCAAATTGTTGGTCTAAATCAACAGGTTCTCCATCAACGACCGTTGCGAAGTTACCCATTTCATCAACAACCACTCGATCCATTGACACACCTTCTTCAAAGGTAATAGGATCACCATCTGCATTCAAGATTCGGTAGCCATTCACATCGGTTAACGTCAACTCACCATCATCTTGACTGACTTTAAAGGCTCCGGCTTTGGCATATTTTACACTGCCGTCAAAGGTTGCAACTGCAAAAAATCCGTTGCCTGCCATTGCAAAATCAAGCGGCGCTTCTGTCACTTCAATATTCCCTTGAGAAAATGTTTTGACGGATCCTGCTGCTCGAACACCGTGTCCAACTTGTAAGTTAACCGGTGAACCTTGGTCATCAATACTTCCTGCTTCACGCATTGTCTCATATAATAGAGATTTGAATTCCAAACGTTCTTTCTTGAATCCTATTGTATTCGCATTTGCCAAGTTATTAGCAATCGTATCTACCGTTAATTGCTGTGTCTTCATCCCGGACGCTGCGGTCCATAATGAACGCATCATATGTCATTCCTCCTATTATAATCGACCTACATTATTAACAACATTATCAAGTGTTTCATCATACGTGGTTAAGACTTTTTGATTGGCCTCATAGCTACGCATAACCGAAATCATATCAATCATTTCTCTGACCGAATTTACATTTGAAGCTTCTTCATACCCTTGACGCGCAAGTCCCTCAAAGTCTGTTCGAACACTTTGTTGGGTTACATCATAAAGGCTATTTCCGATTTTACGGAGTGTTCCGTAATCTTCGAAACCGGCAATCTGAAGCTGATCGATCATGACATTATTTTCATAGATGGCACCATTTTCTTTGACTGAAAATTGACCGGATGGTATGGTGATAATACCTTCCTGACCAACAACATAGTTTCCGTCTTTGGTCATGAGTTCATTATTGGCATTGAGCGTAAAGGAACCGTCACGTGTGAACTTCTCATTAATGGTCCCATCATCATTCATTCTACCGACAACGAACATTCCCGGACCTTCTAATGCCACTGAAAAAGGATCTTCGTTATGTTTTAATGCCCCTTGCTCGAAGTTTGTATAGACATTATCTACAGATACACCTAAAGTCATGGACCCGATATTTGTATTTGATTTATTCATTGGATCATTAATTTTAATCGCTAAGACTTCTTTAAATGATTCCATGGTTACGGCATCTTTCTTAAACCCTGCTGTATTTGCATTTGCAAGATTATTGGAAACAACGTCCATCTTCTGCTGTTGAGCTTCCATGCCTGTATAAGCTGTATATAATCCTCTTACCATAATTAACTCCTTTGCATAGGCTATTCTCTCATATATATCGTTATAACTTTAGGATTTCTTAACCCCTAATATTTATTATGTGCAAGATATTCGACATATTTTCCTGTACCAATGGCTACGCAAGTAAGTGGATCATCGGCTTGAATCACATTAATACCTGTCTTTGTTTCAATCAGTTGATCTAAACCTTGAAGCATTCCCCCACCACCAGTTAAGACAATTCCGCGATCGGCAATATCTGAAGCCAACTCAGGGGGTGTTTTTTCTAAAACACTATGTACTGCATCTACAATGGCCGATGTTGTTTCTCGCAAAGCTTCTTCTGTTTCTTCTGATGTTACTGTAATGGTTTTTGGTAATCCGGTAATTAAGTTACGTCCACGAACATCCATCTGTAAAACTTCCGGACGCTTAAATGCCGTTCCAATTTTAACTTTAATCTCTTCTGCCGTACGCTCTCCAATAAGAAGGTTATGTTTTTTACGCATATAGCGTACAAGGGCTTCATCAAAATTATCACCGGCAATTTTAATGGATGTACTCACAACAGTACCACCAAGAGAGATGACCGCGATATCCGAGGTTCCGCCACCGATATCCACAACCATGCTACCACAGGCTTTTGATATATCAATTCCTGCACCGATTGCTGCTGCAATCGGTTCTTCAATAATCTCTACTTTACGCGCACCTGCTTCATAGGTTGCATCTTCAACAGCTCTTTTTTCAACCTCTGTCACACCACTTGGAACACATACTGTAATCCTTGGTTTACGTAATCGTCGTCCGACGGCTTTTGCAATAAAGTATTTTAACATTTTTTCTGTAACGGTATAGTCTGAAATGACGCCTTGTCGTAATGGTCGTACGGCCACAATATTTCCCGGCGTTCTTCCAAGCATGCGTCGCGCTTCACTACCCACGGCAAGAATTTTGTTGGTATTACGATCAAAGGCCACGACAGACGGTTCACGTAATACCACGCCCTTGCCTTTAATATAGACTAATACATTTGCTGTTCCTAAATCTATTCCGATGTCTGATGAAAATCCTAACATATTTTTCCCCTTTCAATCTATGCTTTTTCTTCAGGGAGTAACACTTTGATTTTATCCAACTTCCATATTTCATTGGCATATTCTTCAATGGTTCGATCCGAAGAAAACTTTCCAGCATTTGCCACATTTAGCATTGCTTTACGCGCCCATTCATTTTGATTACGATAGGCAATATCCACTTTTTTCTGCGCTTCTACATAGGCATCAAAATCTTTCAATATGAAATATTGATCTGCCGGTTCGCCGCCGCCATTAAGAAGAGAATCATAAATTTCTCTAAATAAATCCGGATCTTGAGGTGAGTAGAAACCGTTGATTAATTGCGTCACAACACGTCGAACAACTTGGTTATTATTATATATATCCCAAGGATCATAGCTTCTGCTGTGTTCTAATTCAATAACTTCATCGGCTGTCATACCAAAGATAAAGCAATTTTCTTTGCCGACTTCTTCCGCAATCTCAATATTGGCACCGTCAAGTGTTCCAATCGTTAATGCCCCATTAAGCATGAATTTCATATTTCCGGTACCTGACGCTTCTTTTGATGCCGTTGAAATTTGTTCAGACACGTCAGCCGCTGCAAATATGAGTTCTGCATTAGACACACTGTAGTTTTCAATAAATACGACTTTGATTTTATTGTTAATCGTTGCATCATTATTTATAACATTGGCTACATTGTTTATTAATTTAATAATTTTCTTGGCACGTGTATATCCCGGTGCCGCTTTAGCTCCGAAAATAAAGGTTCTCGGAAGCATATCTAAGTCCGGATTCTCACGAAGTTCATTATATAAATGCATGACATAAAGGGTAAGCATAAGTTGACGTTTATATTCATGCAAACGCTTCACTTGTACATCAAAGATGGATCTAGGATCTACATCAATACCATTGTGTTTTTTAATATATTCGGCTAAACGGACTTTATTCTGATACTTGATTTGCATAAAATCTCGACGTTCTTTTTCATCATCGATATATGCTTCAACCTTTTTAATCTCTTCAAGGTCTGTTGCCCAGTCTTTACCAATCTTCTTCGTTACCCATTCAGATAACTTGGGATTCCCGTGAAGCAAGAAACGTCGTTGAGTAATCCCATTAGTTTTGTTGTTGAATTTCTTTGGATACATTTCATAGAAGTCTTTTAACTCTTCATTTTTAAGAATTTCTGTATGTAGCCTTGCCACACCATTAACCGAATAGCTACCAACAATACATAGCCAGGCCATTTTAATTTGACCATCGGATACAATGGCCATTCGACGGATACGATCATTATCAAATCCAAAACGATCGGTAATCTCAGCACAGAAACGTCGATTAATTTCTTCCACGATTTGATAAATACGTGGTAGTAATCGGCTAAATAATTCAATCGGCCATTTTTCAAGGGCTTCTGACATAATTGTATGATTTGTATAAGCACATGTTCGATTGGTTATGGACCAAGCTTCCGACCACTCTAGTCGATAATCATCCATCAGAATCCGCATCAACTCAGGTATGGTTAATGAAGGATGGGTATCATTGATGTGGAAAACCACCTTTTCCGGTAGCTTACGTACATCATCATGATTTTCCATAAATTGTCGAACCACTTGTTGAATGGTTGCTGATATAAAGAAGTATTGTTGTTTTAATCGAAGTTCTTTACCCTTATAATGGTTATCATTGGGATATAATACTTCAACAATGGTCTTAGCAAGATTTTGTTGTTCTACTGCTTTATGATAATCGCCTCGGTCAAACATTTCAAGATTAAAGCTTTGAATGGCTTCGGCATCCCATAATCGGAGTGTATTAATCGTACTGTTATTATAACCTACAATAGGAACATCATATGGAATCGCTTGGACCGACTGATAATTTTCGTGAACATATTGTTCACGGCCGTCATCATTTTTCACAACACGAACATTCCCGCCAAATTTAATTTCAGAACCTAATTCCGGTTGACGTATTTCAAAGGGGTTTCCGTTTTTTAACCACTCATCCGGTTTTTCAATTTGATATCCATCAATAATTTTTTGTTCAAATATTCCATAACGATAACGTATTCCACATCCGAATGCCGGATATTCCAATGTCGCTAAAGAATCTAAAAAACAGGCTGCCAATCGTCCTAGACCACCATTTCCCAGTCCGGCATCCGGTTCTTGATTCTCGATGGTATTTAGGTCAAAACCAAGATCACGAAGCACTTCTTCAACAACTTTACTAACTTGCAAGTTGATTAAGTTGTTCCCAAGTGCTCTACCCATTAGAAACTCCATGGAAAGGTAATACACCGTTTTAACATCTTCTTCAATATAGGTTTTGTGAGTTTCAATCCACTCATCTACAATAATATCTTTCACTGCAAAGGCAACAGCTTGAAACAGCTGTTCCTCTGTCACTTGATCAATGGTCTTTCGAAATTGATTCTTTATGTTTTCAAATACGGCTTCTTTAAAAGCTTCTTTTGTGACATTCAAGCGATTCATACAATTCCTCCATTCTTGTTCTTATCGTTTTGCTACTGCAAAGTCGACGGTTTCACCGTTAATGTTCCAATTTTTTGTATACCCTTCAATTAAGGTATCATGAATGGTTTCTGTCAATGTTTCCTCTTGAATAATTGTTTGATTTTTTTGGACGAGTTCGCGAATCTTCTCATTACCCGCTAAGCCAAACTCAATATGATCGACCACTTCAAAACCGGCTTCTTTTCGCATGGTTTGAATTTTACTGATAACTTCTCGGACAAATCCTTCTTCAATCAATTCGTCGGTTAGATTTGTGTCAAGTACAACGGTTACGTTACCATCAACATCGGATGCATAACCTTCTTTTTTGGCTGATTCAATGAGTAAATCTTCTTCTGTAAGTGTCACTTCAACACCATCAAAGTCAAAAGCCAAATGTCCTTGGGTTTTCAACTCTGTCATGGCATGATTACCATCAATTTCTGACAAAGCTTGACGAATCTGGTTGAGTTGCTTGCCATATTTAGGACCGACAGTACGTAGCTGTGGTTTAAAGGCATAAGTAGTAAATTCACTAACATCATCAACAAGTTTGACTTCTTTTACATTCAGTTCTTCACGAACAATCTCAGTAAAGCGCTCATCTAAATCTCCTTGAGCTTTGACAAACATGGTTGGTAATGGTTGACGATTTTTAATATTGGCTCCATTACGGCATGCGCGTCCGGAGACCACAATTTTAAGTAAAAGATCCATTTGTTCTTCCACATTGGCCTTGATCAATGTCGTATCCGCTACTGGGAAATCACAGAAATGAATACTCTCTGGTGCCTTTGCATCGAAGTTGACAACAAGGTTTTGGTAGATATCTTCTGCCATAAAAGGAATAAAAGGTGCCGTAACTTTTGCTAAGGTAACTAAGCTTGTATATAAGGTCATATATGCATTAATCTTATCTTGGTTCATATCTTTTTGCCAGAAACGCTCACGGCTTCGACGAACATACCAGTTACTTACATCATCAACAAACTCGGCAATCGCCCGTGTCGATTCAGTAATTCGATATTCAGATAAATTGTCATCCACTGTTTTAATCAATGTATTTAATTTTGATAGACACCATTGATCCATTAGACTTAAGTTTTCTTTGTCTAAACTATATTTTGTCGGATCAAACTGGTCAATCTCTGCATAAAGTACATAGAATGCATAAGTATTCCATAAGGTTCCCATAAACTTACGCTGGCCTTCAATAACAGCCTCATCAGAGAATCGGTTTGGCAACCAAGGTGCGGAGTTATTATAAAAATACCAACGAATAGCATCGGCGCCATACTTATCTAATGCGTCAAATGGATCTACCGCATTTCCTTTGGATTTTGACATTTTTTGACCATTCTCATCTTGAACATGGCCTAAAACAATAACGTTTTTGTATGCCGGCTCATCAAACAGAAGGGTTGAAATTGCTAATAATGAGTAGAACCAACCACGTGTCTGGTCAACAGCCTCACTAATAAAATCCGCCGGGAAATTATCTTCAAATTTTTCCTTGTTCTCAAAAGGATAGTGCCATTGGGCAAAAGGCATGGCTCCAGAATCAAACCAACAGTCAATAACCGGATCAACACGTTTCATGCTGTCACCACATTTTTCACAAGTAATATGGACATTATCAATAAATGGACGGTGTAATTCGATATCGTCCGGACAGTCATTACTCATGGATTTCAATTCTTCAATACTTCCAATCGCGTGGCGATGACCACATTCACATTCCCAGATATTTAAAGGCGTTCCCCAGAAACGGTCACGACTTAGTCCCCAATCAAGAACGTTTTCAATCCAGTCACCAAAACGTTTTTCTCCGATATTCTTAGGCAACCAGTTGATTTTCTTATTATTTGCAATAAGTTGATCTTTGACCTTGGTCATTTCAATAAACCATGTATCCTTGGCATAATAAATCAGTGGTGTATCACATCGCCAACAATGCGGATAACTGTGCTCATACACAAGGGCTTTAAACAGTTTATTTTCCTGTTCTAAATAATCAATGATCATTGGATCTGCATTTTTTACAAAAACGCCTTTCCATGGTTCCACTTGGTCTGTAAATTCACCTTTATCATTAACCAGTTGTACAAAAGGTAATCCATATGCACGTCCGACGTTGGCATCATCTTCACCAAAAGCCGGTGCAATATGTACAATACCTGTACCATCCGATAAGGTAACAAAATCTGCACAGGTGACATAATATGCTTTTTCACTCGGTGTCTCAAAATCAAAAAGAGGTTCATAATGAATATGCTCAAGATCTTTTCCAACATAGGTCTCAACAATATTATGGTCTACATCCGACCCCAGAACACTATCTAACAAGGCTTGAGCTAAGATAAACTGATCATCACCAACTTGAACTTTGACATAGGTTTCCTTAGGGTTAACCGCTAAGGCAACGTTACTTGGTAAGGTCCAAGGTGTTGTTGTCCATGCTAAAATATATTGGTTTTCTTGATCAACCACTTTAAATTTTGCAATTACTGATTTTTCCTTGACGTCTTTATATCCTTGTGCCACTTCATGAGTTGAAAGGGATGTACCACAACGCGGGCAATAAGGAACGATTTTGTGACCTTTATATAAAAGACCCTTATCCCAAATCGTTTTTAATGCCCACCAGACAGATTCAATATATTCATTATGATAGGTTACGTATGGATCATCCATGTCTGCCCAGAAACCGACAGTTCCACTGAAGTCTTCCCACATTCCTTTGTACTTCCAAACACTTTCTTTACACTTATTAATAAATGGCTCTAAACCATATTCGAGAATTTGTTCTTTTCCGTCAATACCTTCTGAACGTTCAACCTCGAGTTCAACAGGTAGTCCGTGCGTATCCCAACCGGCTTTACGTAACACCTTATTACCTTTCATTGTTTGGTAACGAGGAATCAAATCTTTGATTACACGAGTAAGTACGTGACCAATATGAGGTTTACCATTTGCCGTTGGCGGGCCATCATAAAATGTATATGTCGGACCGTCACTTCTTAATTCAATACTTTTTTCAAAAATCTTATTGTCATTCCAGAAATCCAGAATTTTCTTTTCGCGTTCAACGAAATTCAGTTTTGTCGATACTTTTTCGTACACTTTAATTCCTCCTAAGGTCCATTTTGATAATCAATTCCTTATTATACTTATCTTTACACGATTTGTAAAGACTTACGCATTACTTCCTTAATGTATTATACCCTTATATTCCAATAATATCTAGTTATTCTTGATTGTTTTCTATGATTAGGATAATATATAAACACAGAGATAATGTTTTATTATCGTATAAACCACATGAAAGAGGGGATCTCATGCCTAACTTAGACTTAACCTTACTCACCGACTTTTACGAATTAACCATGATGCAAGGATACTTTAATCATAAAGACCGTGATAAAGTGGTTGTATTTGATTTATTTTATCGCTCAAACCCCTGCGGAAACAGTTTCTCCATTGCTGCAGGACTTGAGCAAGTCATCCATTATATTAATCATTTGCATTTTTCAGATGAAGACCTTCAATATTTAAAAGACCAGAAGATTTTTTCCAAAGAATTCTTACAGTATTTAAAGGACTTTCATTTCAGTGGTGATATCTACGCTGTTCCGGAAGGAACTATTGTTTTCCCTCATGAGCCTATTATGAAAATCATTGCACCCATATGCCAGGCACAGCTTATAGAATCCGCCCTTCTTAATATAATTAACCATCAAAGTCTTATTGCGACAAAAGCTTCTCGGGTTAAATGGGCGGCTGGCGACCATACCGTTTTAGAATTTGGCCTTCGTCGTGCCCAAGGTCCTGACGCGGGCATTTATGGCGCTAGAGCTGCTATGATTGGCGGATGTGATGCTACTTCCAATGTTCTTGCAGGAAAAATGTTTGATGTCCCTGTCAAGGGAACCCACGCACATAGTTGGGTCATGAGTTTTGACTCCGAATTAGAAGCCTTCCGCGCCTATGCTAATCTTTATCCGGATTCGTGCTTACTTCTTGTTGACACCTACGACACTTTGCGTTCTGGTGTTCCAAACGCTATAACCATTTTCAGGGAATTATATGATCAAGGGCTGAAGCCCAACATCGGTATTCGTCTTGACAGCGGTGACTTATCCTATTTATCAAAAAAAGCTCGAAAAATGCTGGATGATGCAGGATTTCCTGAAGCAATTATTAGCGCATCCTCCGACTTGGATGAATTTTTAATTCGTGATCTTCGTCTTCAAGGTTCACAAATTGATTTATGGGGTGTGGGGACAAACTTGATTACTTCAAGTGATTGCCCGGCATTTGGCGGTGTATATAAACTGTCTGCAATCTTTCAAGATGGCGAATATACACCTAAGATTAAACTCTCTAATAATCCGGTAAAAGTTACTAATCCAGGCAACAAAAAGATTATACGTGTCTACCATAAAGAATCCGGAAAAATCATTGCCGATCTTATTGCTCTTGATGACGAAGTATATGATGAAAAAGATGATCTTTTACTTTTTAGCCCTGAATCCCCTTGGAAGAAGACGCTCCTTAATGGAAACACCTATAGCTTACGTGAACTTTTACAACCGATTTATAAAGATGGACAACAAGTCTATCACTCTCCTTCAACAATGGAAATAAAATCCTATTGCACCCAAGAATTAGAAACCTTATGGGATGAATCAAGACGTCTTGTCAATCCTCAACCTGTATATGTTGATCTTTCCGAAAAATTATATTCGCTTAAGCAGAAGATGATGATGGAAAGCAATTAATCAAGAACGATTAGGAGGTATTATCTATGATGGACACTTTAAAAAATCCACGTCAAAGCGGTGTTTTGCTTCACCCAACCTCATTTCCCGGTCCTTATGGCATCGGCGACTTAGGCTCATCCGCTTATCAATTTATTGACTTTTTAGCTGCGAGTGGACAAGAATTATGGCAAGTCCTTCCCCTTGGCCCTACCGGCTATGGTGATTCTCCATATCAAGCATTTTCCTCTTACGCCGGCCAGCCCCTACTTATCAGTATCGAAGGGCTTATTGAAGACGGCCTATTAGAACTCTCCGATGAAGATTTTATCGACTGGGATCCTGGTGCCGTTGATTATGGCGCTGTGATACCTTATAAACACGCCTTATTTAAGCGCGCTTATGACACCTTCATTTCCGATGAAAACACCGATCTCTATCACTCGTTTAAGGCTTTTATCCACAAAGAAAAGTCCTGGCTGTCTTCTTATGCACTTTTTATGGCTGTAAAAGATGCACATGAGGGACAAGTGTGGACAAGTTGGAACCCTGAAATCGCTTTTCCGGATAAAAAGGCCTTAAAAAAATGGAAAAACGATTTAACATACGCATACAACTATTACCGTTTTTTACAATTTTATTTTTTCAAGCAGTGGTTTGCCCTTAAATCCTACGCTGGCGAAAAAGGTATTTCAATTATTGGAGACATTCCGATTTTTGTCGCTTTTGACAGTGCTGATGTTTGGGCCAATAAAGAGCTCTTCTATTTAGATGAAGACGGCCACCCTACCATTGTTGCAGGTGTTCCACCGGATTACTTTAGCGCTACCGGTCAATTATGGGGCAATCCATTATACCATTGGAAAATGCATAAAAAAGAAGATTATGCATGGTGGATTAAGCGGATTGAATACAGCTTAAAGTTTGTCGATTACCTGCGTATCGATCACTTCAGAGGTTTTGAATCCTACTGGGCTGTGCCTTACGGCTCTGAGAATGCCATTCACGGCGAATGGAAAGACGGTCCGGGAAAAGATCTTTTCCTTGCTGTGGAGAAAAAGCTGGGTAAGGGTTTACCCATTATCGCCGAAGATTTAGGCATCATCACCAAAGAGGTTCGAGAACTTCGAGATACCTTTAACTTCCCGGGAATGAAGATCCTCCAATTTGCCTTTGAAGATTTAGGAAACAATGAATTTTTACCTTTTAATTATACCTTTCATTCCGTAGCCTATACCGGAACCCATGATAACGACACAACTCTGGGTTGGTACACAAATGCATCCCCCGAATCCCAAGATAAGGTTCGACGTTTTATGAACTCGGATGCCGGCGATGTTTGTTGGGATTTTATACGCACCTGTCTCTTATCCCCTTCGAATCATGCCGTCGTGCCTTTACAAGATCTCTTATCGCTTGGAAGTCAAGCCCGTATGAACACGCCGGGAATTCCTGCCGGAAACTGGCAATGGCGCTACACTGATGATATGCTTTCCGATTTTGTGATCCACCGATTAAGCGCCTTAACAAAACTAGCGGGACGTGGACAAAGCAATGGCATAAAAACAGATTCTGAGACTTGATTAATTCATCAAGCCTTGCTATAATAGTAAGACTGACGCGATAGCACAAGAAAAGTGGCTTTGCCACGATAAAAGAAGGTGACTTATGCGAAGACTTTTATTTTTTATTTTTATTTCTATTTATTATTTGCTTGGATTGCCTTTATTACTCATAACCTACATCATCGGCACCGTAAATATGCCTCTACGTCGAACGATTGCCTACCATTATAATCGAATGACCGGATGGATAATATTCACTGTTGCCGGAGCAAAATTTATAACAAAAGGTTTGGAAAATATACCAAAAGATTCGAATGCTGTTTTTGTAAGCAACCATAAAAGCATGTTAGATATTCCTGCCATCATGCGCTTTTCAAAACGTCCGATTAACTTTATCGGGAAAAAGAGCATCATGAAATGGCCGTTTATCGGTTGGTGGATGGCGGCCATGGACGGACTCTTCTTAGACAGAACCAGTCCACGCCAAGGATTAAAAACAATATTAACAGCTATTGAACGAATCAAAGACGGAGAATCCTTTGCTATTTTCCCAGAAGGTACACGGAGTCAATCCGAAGAATTTCTCCCATTTAAACAAGGCAGCCTAAAGCTAGCTTCAAAAAGCGGTGCTGTCATTGTCCCCATCGCAATACGCGGAACCGTTGATGTCTTCGAAAACAACGGTTTAAACCTTAAGCCGGCAACCGTTTATTTTAGCGTAGGCGAACCTATTGATTTATCAACATTGTCTAAGGAAGATCAACAAAAAAGTGCAAGCTATGTCAGTGAGATTATTCAAAAAATGTATGTTGATTCCCTTAGCAATTAATGATAGAATAAATTAAATTATTTACAACAGGAGGTAGCAACCATGGAATGGTGGCAAATACTACTAATAGTCGTTGCAGTACTCGCGATTGTACTCGGTGTTTTATATGTTTTAGGAAACCGACTACAAAAGAAAGCAGACTCTCAACAAGGACTTATTGATGCATCGAAACAAACTGTTTCTATACTCGTTATTGATAAAAAGAAGCAAAAATTAAAAGATTCAAACTTACCAAAAATGGTACAAGATCAAATTCCCGTTTATCTAAAATGGCGAAAAATGCCTTTAGTTAAGGCAAAAATCGGACCAAAAATCACAACACTAATGTGTGACGAACGCGTCTTCAAAGATCTTCCGGTAAAAAAAATGATTAAAGTCGACCTTGCCGGTATGTACATTGTTGGCATCAAATCACTTCCAAAAGTAAAAAAATCAACAAACGCTCAACCAGTAAAACAAGGATTTATGGATAAGGTGAAGGCGAAAGCAGGAAGTCTCAGAAAAAAATAAAGTTATCGTCGGACTATCAAAAATCAGGTGCATCAAGCAGTGGGAGCGCCGGTCCTAATACGATTAGAAAAAAGGTCCCAAATCAATGTATTGATTCGGGACCTTTTCTACTAATCTGCATCAGGACCGTAATACCCATGTTGCTTGATGCACCTACTTTTTTCTATCGAAGACATACATCATATTTTCTACTTAAAAGACTCTATATAGGGAAGATGGGTATGTCGTGCTTCATGGCAACTCGGGGCGACACTTTATATAGATTATGATATATATGTGATAGAAATGAATAGCTACATCAAGTATCCTCTTAGAACGACTCTATATAGGGAAGATGGGTATATCGTGCTTCATGGGAACTCGGGTCCTGGCTGAAATTAGTAAAAAAGTCCTAAATCGTTTTTTGATTTAGGACTTTTTTTCTGATGAAGTTAGGACCCGCACTCCCACAGCACGATATACCCATCTTCCCGTATTTAAACGTCATTTTTGATACTTGATGTATCTATTCTTTGACAAATTAATTATATGCTAATCAGTAGAAAGTGTCGCTCCGATGAAATCTCTAAAAAGCGGATGTGATCGGTTAGGTCTGGATTTGAATTCCGGATGGAATTGTACACCTACAAACCAAGGATGATCTTCGATTTCAACCATTTCAACAAGGCGTTCGTCTGGGGAGACTCCTGTGATTTTTAAACCGGCAGTGGTTAATTGTTCTCTAAATTCATTATTATATTCATAACGATGGCGATGGCGTTCATAGATTAATGCTTCCCCATATGCCTGACTTGCTTTTGAACCTTCGGAGACTTTACATGGATATGCACCTAATCGCATGGTTCCTCCTAGTTCATCGATGTCTTTTTGTTCCGGCATGATATCAATAACCGGATATCGTGTCTCCGGATTCAATTCTGAGCTATGCGCTCCTTCAAGGCCTAACACGTTACGTGCAAATTCAATAACAACGCATTGCATTCCAAGACATATTCCAAAGAATGGTTTCTTGTGTGTCCGAGCATATTTAACAGCTATTATTTTTCCTTCAATTCCGCGATCACCAAATCCACCCGGAACTAAAATTCCATCGACATCAGCAAACGCTTCATCACTATTTGTATGGTCTAAATGTTCGGAGTTGATCCATTTGATATCAACATTCACTTCATGATGAATTCCTGCATGTTTTAATGACTCAACAACAGAAATATACGCATCATGTAACTCAACATATTTTCCGACGAGGGCAATACGGGTCATTTTCTGTCCGATTCCTTTTTCTCGCTCAACCATTGCTGTCCATTCGGATAAATCCGGTGTATGATTTTCAAGGTTTAATTTTCGGCATGTAATATCTGCCAAGCCTTCAGCTTCTAGCATCAATGGAACTTCATATAAGGTTGGGGCATCAAGGTTTTGTATAACGCAATCTTTATCAACATTGCAAAACAAGGCCATTTTCTCAGCCATTTCTGTGGTCAATTCTTCTTCCGTTCGACACACTAATACATCCGGCTGAATACCAATTGAACGCAACTCTTTAACTGAGTGTTGTGTCGGTTTTGTTTTCATTTCTTTTGAAACACGTAAATACGGAATGAGAGTAACATGAATATAAAGTACATTTTCACGTCCGACTTCTGAGGCAACTTGTCGAATGGCTTCTAAGAAAGGCAAGCTTTCGATATCTCCGACTGTTCCACCGATTTCTGTAAAAACCACATCCGATTGATTGGCTTTTCCCACACGATAAACGCGCTCTTTTATAGTATTGGTAATATGTGGTATAACCTGTACGGTTGCACCTAAATATTCCCCTTTACGTTCTTTGTTTAACACAGACCAATATATTTTTCCTGTTGTAATATTACTATATTTGGTCAAATTTTCATCAATAAAGCGTTCGTAATGTCCCAGGTCTAAATCTGTTTCTGCACCATCTTCTGTAACAAAAACCTCTCCATGTTGATATGGACTCATGGTTCCCGGATCAATGTTAATATAGGGATCAAACTTTTGAATTGTAACTTTATATCCTCTGGCTTTAAGAAGACGCCCTAATGAAGCTGCAGTAATTCCTTTACCAAGACCGGATACGACACCACCTGTGACAAAAATGTATTTCGTTTGCATATTTCACCTCTTCATACGTATACAATGACTAAGTTCCTATCGATTTTTTCATAACTGTTATATTTTAGGTGTTTAGGGTAGTCTTGTCAAGTACTACTTTTTATCTTCCTTGATCCATTCAATCGCACGTTGCATTTGAAGGTCATTATTTTCTCTTGCTTCTAGATAGGTCACATTTAATGCAGCCTGTGTAGTATAGTCACAGACGCCATAAGAATAAAGGCCAACATCTGCCTGGAATTGCTTAACAGCTTCAAAGGTCGCACGTTCATAAGATTCATCTGGCATCTCATCTAAATATCCAAGATAATAGAGTAGTTCTTCTGCGACTTTTACTTGTTGACTTTGGTCTCCAATATAGAGTCGATCCTCAGGAAGGATATATTCCGGCATATCTACGATAATGTCCGGGACAACACCAACACCGTTGATTTTGTTCCCATCTCGGGATAAGAATTCTTCCGTTGTCAACTTAACGATTTGACCACTGTTGGTTTGGTAAAAAGCTTGTGCAACCCCTTTTCCAAATGTCGTCTCGCCAATAACAACACCTGCACCGGATTCTTTAACAGCTGCAGCAAAGATTTCTGTTGCTGATGCGCTATTGCCATTGACTAATAATACAATCTTAACCGAAGGATCTTCAAGGTAGCTACGATAGACCTGTGATTCACCGTTTTTGCTTACGAGTGAGGTAATGACCCCTTCAGGAATAAGGAATTTTCCTATATTGACTGCTGTATCCAAATATCCACCGGTATTATCGCGCATATCAAGAATCACATATTCCAAGCCTTCTTCTCTTTGCAAAATAGCTTGTCGCAGTTGTTCATCCGTTCCTTCCGAAAAAGAATCCACTCTATATCCTGCGACTTGCTGAATGAATGTTTCATCCATGCTTTCATCCATCGCTCTTAAGTCAATAGCTTCAATTGAAGGAATCATAATTTGACGACGTTCAATCGTCAAAGAAATTACACGATTGCCACGTTGAAAATCAATATTGACAAATGTTCCTTTAGGACCTTTTATCTTCGATACAACCGCGTCAATATCTTGCCCTAAAACGTCTTCTCCATTGACACGAATAATCTGATCATTCAGCATTACCCCTTCTTCAAGAGCATCTCCACCTTCAAAAACTTGAGTTATAACGATGGCATCCTCGAGCATTTGAACGCCGACACCAATTCCTACATAATCACTCTGAAGGGTTGATACAAGGTCCATCGCCTCTTCTTGAGTATAAATACCCGAATAATCATCCAGCTTGCTTTCTATACCGTCTAGCGCGCTCTGATAGAGTTCTTCCTTGGTGACCCCATCTCCTACATATAATTCATGTATAAGATTGATGGTTTCTTGGATTTCCATTAAATACTCTTCATCCGTTTTCGCTTGAACTTGATGACTCAGTATCGGCATCATCACAATGATTAATAATAAACTTAACATTCTTTTTCCCATGCTCGTCTCCTTTATTCTTTATCTATTAGTAGTCTCTTCCTATATCTTCCCGTAAATAATCAATCAAACGATTAATAATTGCAGCTGCTTCTGTTTTTGCAATCCACTGTTTGGGCATTACCCGTCCTGACGCATCGCCTTGGATTATACCTAAGTGATACCCCGCCATAATTTCTTTTTTTGCCCATGGTGAAATCTGATCATCATCAACAAAGGGAGTTCGTGGCGCATTGGTTACGCCCAGGCGTTCTAATCCTATAACTCGAATATAGATGACAAAAGCCTCTTCACGTGTAATAGGTTTACTGATGTCAAAATTTTCTCCGGTCCCATTAATAAGTTTTGCATCAAAAGCCCCCATAATATATGGGTACAAACGATGACTCGGAGGAACATCGCCAAAAATCTGCTGACTTGCTCGATTCACTTCTTCATATTTACTGATATCAATATCCATGGCAAGGCAAAGCGCTTTTACAAACTCACCCCGTGTCATAGCTTGAAATTGTATGCCTTCTTGAGGCGTTGATGTAAAGATTTCCATACTATACATTTTCTTCACATCCTCTTCCGCCCAATGGCCTTCCATAAAATCAAGACCTTCCGGTATTGGCAGTTTTTCGATTTGATTTGCTGTCGATAATATAAAGCGTCCAGCTTGCTCTGACGCTTTTAGTTCAGGGTGATAGGAGTTTATCTGATAGCTCAGCGTTCCTTGACGTTCCATCCGTTGGTTATAGGTTCCACCAAAGCTAATGGGATAGGGCGTCGTATTATTATAGTAAATGGTCTTCTTCGCTTCAAGTCTTGGATTCACAGTAATGTCCATATGAAGATCAAGTCCGTCTGTCTGTGAATTGATTGCTACATTCATATATTGGGTCTCAATCTTCGACCAAGGTTGCTTATATCCATAGACATCACTGTCGACAACATATTCAATGCGATTGTCATTGTCGTCTAAATAATATACTGTATATGAAATTGACGTATTATAATAGGTGATTCCAGGTGTAATATCTTCAATCGTTGTCTTGGAAAAGATAGCCGTATCTTCATCTAAGGTATAGGTGCCGGCAGGTGTTGCAATCGTCTCTTCCCATGCAACTAGTGTTGAGTCTTTGTTTAACTGACGTTTAAATGTACCTTCACTTAAGCGATATCTTGTTTCCAGTTCAACTTCTCGTTCAAGGGTCACCCCTTCTGCTTCATTGGTAGCTTCAATCACATAAACTTCTTCTATGATTCCACTTGGGTCTTCGTCCAAATCAATATGTTCAATGGTCACTTCAATCGTTCCGGTTACTTCCACCGGTTGTCCTGTCATAAATACAACTTCTTTATACACATAGGTATTTGTTTCTTCCGCATCTGCAGCAACATATTTTTCAATAAGTTTGGGGAGATAGCTTCCTTCAGATATCCCTCCGAAAAAGCCCATCTCACCTTCTGCTGCATAGACAGGACTATTGGCAAACAACAAAACTAATCCCAGTATTAACCATCGTCGACTCCATTTGACTACTTTATTCATGTTTTCCTCCGTGTTCTTTTCCCACTGTTTATTCCCTAGTCTTCAACAATTAAAATATATCCTCTTGCATTTCGATTATCATCATCCACTAATGCATCTCTCATATCAATATCTGTCATTACACGTAGTCGGTCACCTAGTTGCAATTGATCCACGTCTATGACTTGACTGTTTTTAATAATAATCGTATCCGGATCCAACTCAATAAAGCCATAATTATTGGTATAACTTAACATTGACCATCGTTCATCCTCTGTATCATAAACAGATATTTCATTTAATGCGAGGACATCATCATTAATTTCATAGATTTCACCGAGAACACTTTCTGTGACATATGGCATTTTAACCACATGTGTTGCTTTCGTTCCTTGAGCAATGATTGTATACACTTCATCCACTTTATTGATTTCTGAATAGGTCTTAAACTGGTCTAAACCAATTGTTGCACCGTCTTCTCTTATTTGTGTGCGATAATCCATTGTATATGAACGTTCAATCGGAGAATAAATCCATTCACTTTCTCTTAAACTGGCGTGGGACTGAACTGTAAAATCTTCAAAATCATTAATCTTAGCAATACGGCCTCGCATGATGGATATGCCTTCATTCCCGGAATCCGGCTTAACAATAATGATGGCGGCTTGTTGGTTTCCGTTTAAAACAACTTGGGCATAGTCCGGAACCAAAACACCTGTCGGCGAAATATGTTTTCCGTTTTTCACTACAATGGTGCCTTCGTCGATGCCAATTGCACCCAGATGATTTTGCAATTGTATGGAGGTCAATCCATTGGACGCAATAATATTATCATAAGGAAGAACACTGTCCCGACCATTTCTAAAGGTAATCTTTTTAATCTTTTCTCTTGAAAAATAGTTTTCGGTTACAACATACATATCCATATTGGTTTGCTTTAAATAATGTTCTGCATAACTTAAGCTCACGCGTTGATCATTATAGTAATATTCGATGTCTCTATTAGATGCATCGAGTGTAAGTGCTGAACTATAGCCTCTCCAGCCGGTTTGCTGAAGTTCGTATCCGTTGAGCATTGTAATTGTTTGTTGGCTGGTATTAATGGTTCCTAACTGACCTTTATATAGATTCTCTATGACATTGCCATAGGGATCTATGCGAATCTCTTGAATGCTTTCAACTAAACTTCCCGGTCCAACGACTGCTTGGTTAACCAACATACGCATGGTGTCTCCGGGTTCAAGTCCGTGAATATTTGTGTTCATATTATTTTTAATCACCGGTATGGATTCATTAATATCGTAGGTAGATACCATGCCATCGTTTGTTCGTACTGTCAATGTTTTACCGGCATCGCCTTGATCATTGACCATAATGATTTCTGCAAATTTCACCGTATAATTTGTTTTTGCTCTAGCTAATAAAATGTATTCCGGTTCTGCCGGGTCAACGCGTAAATGAATGATATCTCCTACTTCAATCGCATTAATATCAGTGTCATCTTCATCAAATTCATAGGTCGGAAATAATTCATCGATATATCCGACTTCATCTTCATCATCATAATAGGCTTGGCGCTCCACACTTATGGTGTTTTCACGATATCGTTTAACGACCTCTTGCCCATTCCAATCCGTAATCCGCAAATAATTATATTCACGATTATGTTCGGTTACAATACCACTAAGTTCTGTTTGATCATTCATATTTTGAACCGGTTCAATCGACACGACGAGTTGATTAAGAATTTTTATTGTTACTGTTTCTGTAATAGGCGCTTCTTCAATCGGTATAAAAAAATTGCCTATTCGAATTTGTTCTCGGTCTCCTCGATATAATCCGTTGGACACATTATAGCTTGCCTCTTGCTCTCCAACCTGTAAACGAATACGACCGTCATCATTTTCATCTATTGCTTCTAAAGTTCCTGTAACTTCAGTCACCGTACTTGTTCCTTTTACATGAATATAGATAACTTCATTTATTGTTTCGTCTACAAGGTAAACTAAACTATCGGCTTCACGTAAGGCATCAAATCCAACCGATTGACCGTTTTTATGTACAATAACTTCTTGAGAAATCGTTTTTCCAAAAGGATCTCGATTAAGATTCATGGTAATTTGGTTAACGCGGCCTTCATTATCTCGAATCCAGGCGGTCTTTGCTTGTTGGTTATCTGCGCTTCCTAATAGATATTCGTTACTGATATGTCCAATATAACCCGTCTTGACGGTGAGATTCATCGTATCATATAAGAGCTGATCCATGTTTCGTATGGTTTGAACAAGTTCTGCGCGTGTCAGCAAGCCATTCGGGTTAAAATTATTGCCGCTTCCTTGCATAAGCTCTGCTTCAAGTACAGCTTCTACATAGGGTGCAAATTCTAAATCAATGGATTGCCAATCGTTAAACCGTAGAATTTCTTGGTTTTCATATTGAGGAATCAAAATATCCGGATTTTGACTATTGATAGCTTGGGCTAACCATGTAGCCATCTCTTGCCTTGTCACAAATTCACTTCGAATAAAATTAAACTCCGGGTCAAGAACATCTTGTTCAAGAACTAGACTGTCCGCCAATTGGGCGTTATCAATAAGCCCAAGCTGATTTGCAACACTTAAGTATCCTTTTGACCAAATGTCATCTAATCTTTCATCCTGTTGTCCAATATTTTCTGCCGCAATTTTTGCTTCCTCTTCTAGGTCTACACTTCTAAGTATGAGGGCAATCGCTTCTTCTTTTGTCACATTTGTATTGGGTCTAAATTGAAAGATTCCATTATTACGATATCCTTGGACAATCTCTAAGGCCGCCATTTGAGCGATGGCTTCCGTTCCCCAAAAAGAAGGAGCCACATCTGAAAACTGATTATTCGCCAAAATAGTATTTGCTTCCGATCTTCCGTAATACACATTATCAATATCCGCCGACAAAATTGCCTGATCAATATCCAACACCCCATAAATGTTACTATTTGATGCTAGCAAGATAAACACAAGACTGTATATAAGTATTTTTAACTTCATAGAATCCTCCAATATATTTTCTTTATCTTTAACACTAAGACATTATACCATATTATTTCGGCATATTCTTCCCATATATTAAGTTATATCGGTTGAATAATCTCATAAAATATGTATAATGAATATGCAAGAAGAAAGCGATAAGGGAGGATTTTATGAAAGATAATGCCCGTATAACAGTGAAAGGCAATCAAAACGCTTCATCCGAAGATGAATTGATTGAAATGCAAACAACTGGAAAATGGTTCACCAAAGATAACAAAGACTATATATTTTATAATGATACGGAGTTAATTGAATCTGTAGAAACAAAAACCCGTGTCACCATTGACGGCAACACGGTTTCCATTATAAGAAAAGGTGGAACAAACACCCACCTCGTTTTTGAAAAAGGTATCACACATATGATTCCCTACGAAACACCTTTTGGCGTCCTTGATATGGTCTCATCAACAAAAGATATTCAAGTCTCACGTAAGTTTGATTCAATTGAACTTACAGTTTTGTATTCTCTTGAGATGAATCAACAAGATATGGGACCTTCTTCATTTTATATTTGTGCAAAGCGCTTATAATGCATCAATACCTTCTTCACCCGTACGAATCTTAATCACATTCATGACAGGATAGATGAAAATTTTTCCATCACCAATCTTTCCTGTCGCTAGCACTTCCTTAGCTGTATTCACGATTTCATCAACCACTTTTTCTTCAACAACCATCTCTATTTTTACTTTCGGAAGTAAATTAACCTCATATTCAACACCTCTGTACATATGGGTAATCCCTTTTTGGTTTCCATATCCTTGAACGTGTGTAACGGTCATTCCCTGAATTCCTATTGAATTCATGGCTACTTTAAGATCTTCTAAAGAATCCGGTCTTACCAAAATCTCAATCTTTATTATATCTGTCATATCGCTCTCCTTTCATTTTATGTTAATAGTATATCCATATTTCACCCTTTTTTCAAATTATAATTCAATGTATGCAGAAATACCATGTTCAATTGTATCTAATCCATGATTTTCCATATGTTCATCAACACGAAGGCCTTTTGCCATACGAATCAAGCTAAATGTAACGTAAGCTAAGACGGCTGCTACCCCTCCACAAATCAAGACACCTAATCCTTGTGTTAATAACAAGATAATACTGCCGCCATAGAACAATCCACCATTTACACTAAATAGGCCAATTGCTAGTGTACCAAAGATTCCACATACGCCATGAACCGATATAGCTCCTACCGGATCATCAATGTTTAGTCGGCGTTCAATAAATTCAACGGCATAAATCATAATAATACCACTTAAAACTCCAACAATAATGGCGCCGATAAATGTAATCTGATTCGCTCCTGCAGTAATACCAACTAAACCGGCTAAAGCACCATTTAATGTGAGTCCTGCATCTGGTTTACCATATTTTATATCACTCAAAAATAGCGCTGACACAGTTGCTCCTGCTCCACTTAAAAGTGTTGTAATCGCTGCATGTACTGTATCCGGCGATGTAATGTCCAGGGTTGATCCCGGATTAAATCCAAACCAACCAAACCATAAAATCAAAACACCTAGTGCACCTAATGGAATGTTATGCCCCGGAATAGCAACCGGCTTGCCGTTTTTAAACTTTCCTTTTCTCGCTCCAACCATTTTTGCGCCGACTAATGCGCAGATACCACCAACGGCATGAACGGCTGTCCCTCCTGCAAAGTCTCTAAATCCAAGCTTTTCCGCAAGAAAACCCCCGCCCCATATCCAATGTCCGATCAAGGGATAGATGAGTGTTGTTGCAATAATCACAAATAAAAGATAGGATATAAATTTTGTACGCTCAGCCATAGCTCCTGATACAATGGTTGCACATGTTGCTGCAAAAATTGCTTGAAAAAAGAAGAACGCTTCAAATGAAATACCTGCAAAAGCGTCAGGTGCATTTAACAAACCAAAATAGGATTGTCCAATCACGCCTCCCATATCTTTGCCATACATAAATCCAAAGCCAATAACAAAATAACATAATACACCGACCGATACGGTAACAAAGTTCTTCATGATGATGTTAACCGCATTTTTAGATTGTGTGAATCCAACTTCAACCATCGCAAATCCTGCATGCATCAAAAAAACAAATACACTTGCAATAAATACCCACATTGTGTTCAAAATAAAAGTTTCCATAATCGTTTATAACCTCCAAGTTATCATTTGCAAACAAAAAAAGCCCGCAAATATCCTATTGATATTTACGGACTCCGTTGTCCATTTACATTATTACGAATTCGCCATTGAATTCTGTCATATTATAACGAATCATCATGCGTTTGTCAAATCATTTTAACTTTTTGCGACTTCCACATTGACGATACGCCCTTTAATCCGCTTATCTTTTAAATGTTTGATGACTTGATCAACATATCGATCTTCGACATCAACAAAAGAAAACTTATCATACATATCGATAGCACCAATGCTACGACCATTGACTTGACATTCACCGGTAATTGCACCTAGCAAGTCAGAAACCGTTGCTTTGTGCGCTTTTCCAACGCTAACAAACATACGTGTTTGCCCACTGCTTTTTGTGTTGCGTCGTTTACCCGACGGAGAACCTGACGCACGATCTGCGCGTGAACTACGTTCGCCTCTTGAACCACGATCTCCTCGTGAATCACGTCGGCCACCTCGCTCATTACTACGACCTTGCTTATTAAAGTTATGATCATTTAAGTCACTTTCTTCAACCATGTCATGTAATGTTAAGGCATCTTTTAACAAGGATGCTGCCAGTGTATCTATGCTATAGCCTTTTGCTACAATCTTTTGAACAATGGGCTCGTAGTGATCAAGAACGTCTTGGTCCATACTCTCCATTAAGTTGTCGATAAATTTCTCCATCTTGGTATCATTCACTTCTTTGACCGAAGGCACATTAATCTTTTCGATTTTTTTCTTAATGTATTGTTCAACTGCGTGTAATTGGAAACGATCTTTAAAAGATGCTAATGTTATGGATTCTCCCGGCTTACCTGCACGACCACTTCGTCCGATTCGATGTACATAATAATCTGCTTTTTCCGGAATATCATAGTTAATAATCAAATCAACATTTTGAATATCCAAACCTCTAGCTGCTACATCTGTTGCAACCAAAACATTAATCACGCCTGAGTTAAACTTCTGCAAAACTGTTAAGCGTAATTCTTGCTTTAAATCACCATGAATTTTATCTGACCAATAATCTTTGGCCTGTAATTCATCAGTGATCTTATCAACCATACGTTTTGTATTACAAAAAACAATACAACGCTCTGGAGCTTTTGCATCCAGTAGTCTAAACAAAGCTTCCGTTTTGTACTTACTTTTAACAGCACAATACTGTTGAATAACTGTACTGGTTGTTAATCCTTTTGATTGAATTTTAATGTTTTGGGGATGGTCTAAATACTTTTCAGCAATCTCGTGAATGGCCCTAGGCATCGTTGCAGAGAACATAATTGTTTGACGTTCTGTATGAACACTACTCAAAATCAACTCAATATCTTCTCTAAAGCCCATTTTAAGCATTTCATCCGCTTCGTCCATAATGATTGTATGAAGCGCGTCAAATTTAATCGTTTTACGATTAATATGGTCAATAAGACGTCCTGGTGTTCCAACGATTACATGAGCACCTGACTTTAATGCACTAATCTGTTTATATATGGGTTCACCGCCATAAACAGCCACAGTCTTTACACCTACCATATACTTTGCGAGTTTCCTGAATTCGCCTGCGACTTGCACCGACAATTCACGCGTAGGACATAGTATAAGCACTTGTGGCTTTCTTACGTCCGGGTCGATTTTTTCTAATACCGGGATAGCAAATGCTGCTGTTTTTCCGGTTCCTGTTTGTGATTGACCAATGACATCATGGCCTTCACTAATCAATGCAATACCTTTTTGTTGGATTTCTGTTGCTTTCTCAAAACCCATGTCAGCTATTGCTTTTAAGATGTTACCGCTTGTTACTAATTTTTCAAAGTTCATTCTTTACTTCCTATTCTTAAATCAAATTAATACTGTTACAATTAGACAGCAATCATACTATTATAACATATACACAAGTAGCTCACAAGATAATTATCTAAACTTTTGCGAAAACTGTATTTTTATTTCAACAAATTCGATGAGATCACTCAAATAACGAAACAATACCGCTCGGTTTTCAAATTCTTCACGGCTACTTGGCAGAGGTGTGCTCCGGTAATACTCAAGCAAGCCTTCTCCTTTTTCTTTTAAACTAACACCGGTATTACTTTCTGCAAATTCATCCGCAATCTGGCCGGTAAAATCACTTAATGGCTGTGCCTGTTCAACTGTAATAAACATGCGCTCTAGATATTTATCCATGTGCATTAAGAGCAAAAACTGTTGCCGTCGCATTTGAAAATAATATATATAATAGCTATTATCGACAAAAATATAGTTATTGCTGTGTTGTATGGCTTCTCTTTGCCCCTTTTCAAGAAGTTGATCCAAACGTTTAAGGCCTCTGTCTTTGTCTTCTATGGAACATTGGTTGACCAGCTTTAGCCGCATTATTTTCAGCACGCGCTTCATCTCTTCTTCAACATTGGCTTGATCTTCTTTAATGGCTTTAATCCGATTGGGCATATGAAGATTCAATATCCAAGCCACGCCAACGCCGATGACAACTAATCCCAACTCATTGAGTATAATGCGAAAACTTAGCTCTTGAAAGGTATAGATATGACTCACTAAAACCGTACTGATTGCCCAAGCATCCAAACTATTTAACCATGTTAACATTAGGGTGAAACTTAATAAAAAAACGCCTAGCATGAGTAAGGTATGGCTTCCAAACCAAAAGATCACCGATGCAAGTATAATGGCGATACCCGCAAATAATATACGTTTTATTCCGGTGATATAGGTTTGTTTGCGCGTGTCAAAAATACTCAGCATGGTAATAACACCTGCCGTTGTTGCATAGGCAAGCCCTAAAAGTTCTGCTAAAATAATAGCTAACATAACTCCTAGGGTTATTTTTATCGATCTATATAGCACAATAACTCTCCACTTCATGATCCACACCCTTTTGGGCCTCTTCTTTTAAAAATCGAACTAGCTTTTCACCATATTCATAGCCTAACTGATAATCCTGTTCTAATATGTTTAAATCTTTTGTCAACCGCTTTGTTTGAAAGGTATCCGGCGGACATACTTCAATCATTCTTACCCCTTCGTGTTCTGACCGGATATATTCAAGTTGTGCATTATATATTTTACTTCGTTCTGAAAGCGCCTCCTGAACCTTTGGTAATTTTCGTAACATGAATTTCGTCAAAAATTTATTGGAATCATCCATTCGATAATTATATTTTTTCGATCGTAAAACCACAATATGAGTCGCACCCAATTGAATGGCTTTTTTTACCGGAATTGGGTCTGCAACACCGCCGTCAATATAGTCTGTTCCATCCACGTTCACCGGATGTTTATAAATGACAGGTACTGCAGAGGAAGCTTTGATAGCTTCTTCTAGTGTTTCTTCTGTTGGTTTTATGAATTCAACTTTTCCTGTTTCAACATTGGTGACACCGACATAAAATTTACTGGGGGACTCCATGATTCGATCAAGGTCTAAGCGTACCTCGTCGATGGTTTTTTTCCACAACCAGTCCAAATCCATTAAGTGATGACCACTAAAAAACTTTCGAAAATTAATGAACTCCGGTTTTGTTGAATACTCCATATACACCTGTCTGTTTCGTCCGAACATGTGCGCTAAATAGGCCGCAATATTTGTAGCCCCCGCCGACACCCCGATACACCATTCAAAAGGGTTATATTCCTCTTTTATAAAGGCATCCAGTATACCTGTGGAAAATATGCCACGCATGGCTCCACCTTCAACAACCAGTGCCCATTTTGTTTCATTTTTTTCTTGCAAATTAACATTCATTATTTTGTCTCCATCGTTTGACTTTCTTCTCTAATAATTATTATATACATTAATGGAATAAAAACAAGGGTTAATAATGTTGAAACTAAGAGTCCAAAAACTAATGCAACTGCCATAGGTTTAAACAACTCGCTATTTGACAATAATAGGGGGATTAAGCCGGATATTGTTGTCACTGTAGATAGAATGATAGGGCGTAAGCGGATTCCGGAAGCTTCTTTGGCTGCTTCTTCTATACTTTTGCCTTCCTTTCGCTTCATATTAATATAGTCAATAAGTACAATCGCGTTATTTACCACAATTCCAATCAAACTTATGATTCCAATTAAGCCGGTAAAAGAAATCGGTTGGTTCATAATGAAGAGTCCGAATAAGGCGCCAGCAGAAGATAAGGGTACTGTAATAAGGATAATAAAGGGTTGTCGTAAATCTTTAAATTGGAAGAGAAGAATCATATAAATAAAAAATACGGCAAAAATCGCTGAAATACCTGCACTTCCAAAATTTTCTATAATTTGTTCTTCTTCTCCATCAAATTCATACGCAACATCATAAAAATCAACTTGACTCAACTTATCTTCAAAGGTATCTAAGATAAGCGCACGTTGATATCCCAGATAGATGTCACTATATAAGGAAATGGTATATTGACCTTTATATTTTTTTATGGTGGGTTGTTGTTCAATTAAACCGATCGTTCCAACATCTTTTAACAAATGCTTATTCCCGCTGAGACTGGATTTAATCATTAAGTTTTCAACAGACTGCAAGCTTTTATCTGTTCCTTCGAGACGAATGCTGTACTCTTTGCCTTGGCTTCTATAGGTTGAAGCCTCTCGACCTCTTAATGCAATGCTGATTTCATTAAGAACATCATATTTAAGAAGTCCAAGATAGGATAATTTATCCTGCTTAAGATCCACCGAATATTCTAGCTTTTTCCCATCATAATCTGTACGTACGTTTTTTGTACCTTCAATAGATTCTAAAATGTTTTTCACTTCATCAACTTTTGCATTCATAGCATCAAAGTCATTACCTGTAAAGCGAATAGCAATTGGGGCCTCGCTAGGGAATGCATTCTCCAACTCTTTTACTGTCGCCTTTCCACCGAGAACCTGTTGATCCACTTTTTCTTGCAAATATTCTGCATAAGGTGTGTTTTTTTTGTACTTTGTCTCTTCTAAATCAACCCGGAATATGATCTGTGCATTTTGAGGCAACTTATTATAGACATTCATGGCCGTAAAAAACTTAGGGATTCCACCTCCGATTGCTGTCGTATAGTTTGTAACTCCCACTTCATTTTCTAAAATAGCTTCTACTTGATCCGAGACACGCTCTGTTGTTTCTAAATCAATGACTTGGTCTGCTACTATATCTACATAAAGGATATTTTTATCAGCTTTCGGAAAAAAAATAACTTCTAAAAATAAAAAAGTACTTCCTAATAAAACAATAATTGCAACCACACTCATTACACTTATGATTTTGTGATGCATCATTTGATCTAAAAGCTTATAGCCGAATCGTGATCTTGCATGTTTTCCTTTGTTCTTGCTGGGTTTAAAAAACATATATGCAAACACTGGAGTTACAAAAACAGCAACTACAAAGGAGGATAGAAGGGCAACAATGACCACAATGGGCAAACCAATAATATAGTCCCCTACAATCGAATTGAGGAAAAGTAAAGGCGATAAGGTTGCAATCGTTGTTAATGTGGACGAAAAGATAGGTACAAGCACATCTTTTGCCCCTGAAACACAGGCACCTAATTGATTAATGCCTTCATCAATCTTATTTTGTATAGAGTCACTAACCACAATTGCATTATCAACCAACATACCTAGTGCGACAATCAATGCAATAATAGACACTTGGTGAATCGGCGTATCAATAAGGGGCATAACGATAAAAGTCATAATAATCGATAAGGGAATCGCTGTTGAGACAATAATGGCATTTCGCAAGCCCATACCAATAAAAACGACAAGGATGACTAGTAAAATTCCTTGCAAAAGATTCATCATAAATTCATTAATAGATGTTTCCACATCCTCGGGCTGAAAGAGGACTTCTCGGAAAATCAAATCACTGGGCATTTCTTTCTTTATTTGATTAATGGCTTCACGGATTTCATCCCCAATAAGCAATACATTTTCATCTTGTTTAAAATACCCACTTAGCAAAACAGCATTTTGCCCGTTATCCTTATAGCTTAACCCAGCTTCACTTTCTGTGAGTTCAACCGTGCCAATATCTTTGATACGAAGAACAGAGTTATTCCTGTCTGACATCCCAATAATCAGATTTTCAATCTCTTCTAATGATTCAAAAGATCCTGTAATATTTAGGGCTATTTTACTCTCTGTATTTTCAATAAGCCCCGAAGGTATCTCTAAGTTTTGGCTTTGCAAGAGTTGAAGGAGTTCACTATAGGATAAATCAATTCGATTCAATTTATCTTGATCTATCGTAACCCGAACTTCTTTTTGGATATCTCCAGAAAGCTCAAATCGAGTAACGCCTTCAATATCCGTTAATGCTTCCATGATTTGTTCCCCATAATCCGATAGCATTTCATAGGAATAGTTTTCTCCGGACAAGGCGATGATTAAGCCAGCTGTTTCGGCCAAATTTGTCTCTACTTGAATATCTTCACATTCATCCGGCAACTCCGATTGCAATTGCTGCAGTTTCGTCCGAAGTCGATCCCATGTCTGATCAATGTCGACATCATACTCTACTTGAAGTACAATTGTTGACACGCTATTATTAGAAAAGGATATACTAAAATCATAACCTTCTAATGTTTTTATTTCTTTCTCGATTTTACTGGTTACTAAACTATCGACATTCTCTTGTGAGGCTCCCGGATAGATGGTTGTAATCATAGCAACAGAGGGTGAAATATTGGGCGATTCTTGTTTGGGAATATAATAGTAGCTATAGATCCCGGCAATGCTGATCAGAACTAAAAAGAGCAATAGTATTTTCCGATTATCAATTATCGATTTAATCATTACCAAGCCCCTCTCCAATAATCGAAACCGCTTTACCTTCATTCACTTTTTTAATGTTGCTGATGATAAGGGAATCTCCGTCGTTTAATCCTGTGACAATAATTTGGTCATCCAGAATTGATTCAATATCCACAGGTCGACGCCAGGCTTGTCCACCTTCATAAATATATACGTAGGTCTCGCCATTTACAATCGCTGATTGGATAGGTATCATTATCCCCTCTTTTTGACCGATAATAATTCGACATTCAACAATTTTGCCGATGAGAATATCTTCTTCTTCAAGATAAACTTCGACAGCATATAAGTGGGTTGCTTGATCCGGTATATTGTTTTTTCGTAGGACAATACCCTCTCGCATCATATTTGAATCATCCTTAATAAAAACAGGATCTCCCACATGAATCTTTTCATAATCTTCACTCGTAACACCGATTGAAATGTTGGCTCCATCCCGACGAATATGAACGACTGGCTGACCAGCCGGTATCATTGTATTTTCTTCATAGGGCAATTCAATAATGGTTCCGCTAATTGTTGATGTCAAAACCGCATCCTCTAGGAGCGTTTGTTTGTGATTGTAGTTGGTCTTTGCCTGTTCATATTGGCTGTAATAGAGTTGTAGTAACTCATCATCAGCACCCTTTATTGCTGAATCATAAGCTTGTTTCGCTGTATTTAGATCATTCAATGCGACATTAGCCTCTAATACCGCTTGCTCATATTCTTTATTCGAAATAACACCTTCCGAATAAAGACGTTCATATTCTTTTAATGTCGTCTCTTGAAAGCTATAAACCTCTTGCGCCTTTTCAACCATCAATCGCGCTTGTTCAAGTTCTTGGCTACTAGATCCTTTGGCTGATAATTGATATTGCGCATAGGCCGCTTCCATTGCTTTTTGAGCTGCTTCAATCTCAAACAAAAGATCTGAAGTGTCTAATTGCATAAGTATATCCCCTTGCTCCACGTAATCTCCCTGTTGAACATTGATGCCTAAAATTTTACCCGGACTTTTAAAGCTTAAGGATTGTATGTGATCTGCTGTAATGGATCCAATATAATTAAGTGTCTCATCATATTGTGCCTTTTCAACCATCATAACTTCAACCGGTATGCTTAACTCTTGTTCCTCATTGATATTCTCTTGTTTGACTTGTTCTCGTTGAAAAACAATAAATCCAATAATCAATCCTAGTGTTAAAAAAATACCAATATTTCGAATTATTTTCGTATATTTCACGTGTTTCATATTATTCGCCTCTCCAATTTTATCGCTCTATATCCTTGTCATATACTAAATATAGTACACTTAGCGTCCACCGGTCAAGGTCTTTTGGAAATGAATCTAATTCTTAATAATTTGTTAAAGAACTTGCCTTTTCAGCCGTTATATGCTATTTTATTAAGTGATTACTACATTTGAAGTGAGCTCTCAAATGTATGAAAAATGGGGAAAATTTCGTATTAACTTTGCAACGATGACATAGCAGTATTACCTAGGAGGAAAAAGATGAAAGAACTTTGGAATGGTTTATTTGATGTCAACGACGAAATAATGAAAATTTTAGATGAAGCGCCCTCAGTAGTTATTCCGGAAAGCCGAAAGCAAATTCTTGATTTGGCAACCGGTCAAGGGCAGGATGTATTTAAAGTCAATTACGATATCGAAGGCATCGGAATTGTTGAAGAAGTAACTGTAACAAAATGTAAAAACGGTGTTTCCGTTAATTACAATGAACCTTACATGCGACGACGCGACCCAGAATGTACTTCAATCGGAGACGACTTACCTACAGACAAAAAAACATTCAAAGAAAAATATGATCGAGATTTTAAGGATGTTCGTAGCGAAACGCTTGAATGGTTAAGTCATCAAGAATTAGTCGTATTACCATTTATATCAGGAGATAAAGATCATGGTGGTTATGAGTCTATTCTTATCGCACCACGAAACGCTTCTTTCTTTGTAGGTGGACTTGCTGATTTACAAGGTTTTATCCCATTAAACGAAATAAGAGAAGGCTATAAGCCAAGGGCTGTTATTTATCTAGCTCCAACCTTTAGACACACGCATTTTGATGGAAAGCAAGCTGTTGTTCATAATCGTTTAGATGATGTACATGAAGTATTTTCCTTTAACTTATATCCGGGGCCTAGTGCCAAAAAAGGTGTTTATGGTATCTTATTAAGCATCGGAGAAAAAGAAGGTTGGGTTACTGCCCATGCTGCAACTGCTCATATAACGACACCTTATGATAATGAAGTTGTTATTATGCATGAAGGCGCTAGTGGCGGTGGAAAATCTGAGATGATTGAAGAATTACACCGCGAACCTGACGGAACTATTGCATTATGTCGTGATACTGTTACGGATGAAGTGACACGTATGGAATTAAGTTATACATGTAGTTTACATCCGGTAACCGATGATATGGCTTTATGTCATCCATCCTACCAAAATGGCAAAAAACTTGTTGTTTCTGATGCAGAAGCCGGTTGGTTCTTACGTTTTGACCATATTAAACAATATGGATCATCACCAGAACATGAAAAATTAACGATTCATCCACCAGAGCCATTAATTTTCTTAAACATGGATGCAACACCTAAGTCAACCATTTTAATTTGGGAGCATATCCAAGACGCACCTGGTAAGTCTTGCCCGAACCCACGTGTTATTATGCCACGTAATTTTGTTAAAGATGTTGTTAAGAAGCCGGTTGAAGTTGATATTCGTTCATTTGGTGTGCGTATGCCATTATGTACAAAAGATACTCCAAGCTATGGTATTGTGGGTATGGTTCATGTTTTACCACCTGCTCTTGCTTGGATATGGAGATTGGTATCACCAAGAGGTCATGCTAATCCAAGTATCGTTGAAACCGAAGGTATGAGCGGTGAAGGTGTTGGTTCCTACTGGCCGTTTGCTACAGGCCGAATGGTTACTCAAGCGAATTTACTCCTTGAACAAATCGTAAATACGCCTGAAACAAAATTCATTCTTATTCCTAACCAACATATTGGTTCCTATGAAGTTGGATTCAAGGCAGAATGGCTTGATCGTGAATATTTTGCACGTAAAGGTAATGCATCATTTAGAGACGATCAACTTGTCGAATCCCGTTGTTCAACTTTAGGTTATGCAATGAAGAGTTTAAAGATTGACGGATTCGATGTTCCAAAAGGTCTCTTGCAAACAAATCTTCAGTTATCTATGGGTAATGAAGCATATGACCAAGGGTCAAAAATCTTAGTTGATTTCTTCAAACAAGAATTAAAAAAATATCTTGTTGAAGACTTAAATCCATTGGGTCGCCAAATTATCGAAGCTTACTTAAATGATGCTTCCGTAAAAGAATTTGAGTCTTTCATTCCTATGAACGACTAATAGTAATGAATAATAAATGATTAGAGGTTGATGCGTCATGCATCAACCTCTTTCTTCATACAAAAACACACATTGAAAGCGAGGTATGAACATTATGCGAATAGAAACTCAATGCTTACATGAAGGCTACTCTCCCGGAAATGGAGATCCTCGAGTTGTGCCTATTGTACAAAGCACCACTTACACTTATGATTCTACAGAACATATCGGAAAACTTTTTGATTTAACCGCTCAAGGACATATGTATTCTCGAATATCGAATCCAACAGTTGCTGCTGTGGAAAGTAAAATTGCAGCACTTGAAGGTGGCGTTGGAGCCCTATGCACAACATCCGGTCAGGCTGCAAGTATGATTAGCCTATTAAACATACTAAAATCCGGCGACCACTTTATCAGCACAACGACCATCTACGGAGGAACGGTTAATCTTTTTGCCGTTACTATGAAGCGTTACGGTATCGAGTGTACATTTGTGGATCCTGAATCTAGCCAAGAAGACATCCAAGAATGCTTTCAAGAAAATACGCGTGCGGTTTTCGGAGAAACCTTAGCTAATCCGGCACTAACTGTTTTAGATATTGAAAAGTTTGCAAAAATCGCCCATAAAAACAATGTACCCTTAATTGTTGATAATACCTTTGCTACCCCTATTTTTTGTCGTCCTTTTGAATACGGTGCAGATATAATCGTCCACTCTACTTCCAAGTATATGGACGGTCACGCTGTTCAACTAGGTGGCGTCATTGTTGATAGCGGAAACTTTGATTGGACCAATGGTAAATTCCCTGAATTTACTGAGCCGGATACTTCCTATCATGGTGTTATCTATAGCAAAGATTTTGGTACAGCTGCTTATATTACCAAAGCAAGAGTTCAACTCATGCGAGATATTGGGGCTTATCCATCTGCCAATGCCGCTTTTCTACTCAACCTAGGGCTCGAGACTTTACCGATTCGTATGGAACGCCATAGCGAAAACGCTCTTGATGTTGCCAAGTACCTTGAAAGTTCACCTTATGTTGAATCTCTCAACTATCCTGGCCTTCCATCCGATGCCTATCATGAACGTGCTCAAAAATACTTACCCAAGGGCGCTAGCGGAGTTATTACGTTTTCCATAAAAGGAGGCAAAGAAAAAGCCGTCCATTTTATGGACAGCCTTAAACTTGCATCAAATGTTGTTCATGTTGCAGATATTCGTACCTGCGTATTACATCCAGCGAGTGCAACTCATCGTCAGTTATCCGACGAACAACTCATCGCTGCCGGTATCACTCCCGGTACTATACGATTATCTGTTGGCCTTGAAAACATTCACGACATTATTGACGATTTAGATCAAGCTTTTAAAGCTTAATCGTCTTATTTTTTACTTTTTGTCTTTGAATAAACATCAAAGGCTACGGCTGCAAGTAATACAAGACCTTTGACGATTTGTTGCCAGAACACACTAACCCCCATAATGGACATACCATTGTTTAAGATTCCCATGATAAGACCACCGATGATTGCTCCGATTACGGTTCCTACGCCACCTGTGGCTGATGCTCCACCGATAAAACATGAAGCAATTGCATCAAGTTCAAAACCTTGCCCCGCAAGTGGTGATGCTGAGTTTAACCGTCCTGCAAAAACAATCCCTGCAACTGCAGATAACAAGCCCATATTTGCATAGACCATAAAAAGTATTTTTTTTGTTTTGATCCCGGACAGTTCAGCGGCTTTTGCATTGCCACCAAGGGCATAGATATGTCGCCCCGTCACCGTTTTGCTTGTTACGAATGAATATATGATAATTAGCACAACTAAAATCATAACAATATAGGGAACGCCTTCTGCAAGCGCAAGCCAGAACGTAAATAGGTTAATGATAAGAACTAAGACTGCCATTTGAACTGCAAATGAAGTATCAGATCCTAAGTCAAATCCATATTGACGTTTATTTTTGCGACTATTCGCTTGAACAATGACAAAGAGAATAGAGCTAATAATACCTATAACTATTGACGTGATGTGAAGACCACCTTGCCCAAAATAATCAGGAATAGATTCTGATGCAATGATTACATATTCTTGGGGTAAGCCTATAGTTTCTCCATTAAGTATTAAGTTATTAATCCCCCGAAAAACTAACATTCCGGCTAAGGTCACGATAAATGCAGGTATTCTCACATAAGCAATCCAGAATCCTTGCCACATACCTGCCAATAATCCGATTCCCAACGAAAATACAATAGCAATAGGGACCGGAATATTCCAAACAACACTGAATAGCGCACTTGATGCACTCACTAAAGCGACTATAGATCCAACCGACAAATCAATGTTTCCGCCTGTTAAGATACATAGTACCATACCAATGGCCAAAATAAGAATATAGCTATTTTGCATGATTAATCGCTGTACATTAATCGGTTTTAATAAAATCCCTCCGGTTAATGCTTGAAATAAAATCATAATCGCAATCAACGCAATCAGCATAGCATACTGACGGATATTATTTTTAAATACTGCTTTTATGTTCTCCATGTTTATTATCCTTTCTCTTTACCTCGTGTATTGGCATGTGTAATAATTTTTTGCATTATACTTTCTTGATTAGCTTCTGCCGTCGGCATTTCTGCAACGATCTCACCTTCATTCATTACATAGATTCGATCACTTATTCCTAACAATTCCGGTAATTCTGAAGATATGACGACAACACACTTACCTTGATTTGCTAATTCATTAATAATGGTATATATTTCATATTTTGCCCCTACATCAATACCTCGTGTCGGTTCATCTAAAAACAAAATATCCGGATCACTAAATAACCATTTTGCTATACACACTTTTTGCTGGTTTCCTCCGGATAGGTTTCCTGTCTTTTGGGTAACACTTGGTGTTTTGATTCGAAGTGATTTTCGATAATCCTCTGCAACATGTATTTCCTTATTAATATCAACAACACTTCGCTTACTGATTTTATGTAAATTGGCTATCGTTATGTTTCTACGAATATCATCGATAAGAATGAGTCCTGCACTTTTTCTGTCTTCTGTTAAATAGGCTATCCCATTAGCAATTGCACGGTCAATAGACTTGAGCTCAAGCTTTTTACCATCTTTATATATAGTCCCCTCATGTTTGCTCCCGTATGCACCTCCGAATATGCTCATAGCAAGTTCAGTACGTCCTGCCCCCATTAAACCTGCAATACCCACCACTTCACCTTTTCTTACATTGAAACTCGCATTTTTTATGCGTTTTTTTGTCTCATCCATGGGTTCATACACGGTCCAATCTTTTACTTCAAAGGCAATTTCTCCAATATTTGGCTCACGCTTTGGATATCTGTCCACAAGCTCACGTCCAACCATACCTTTGATAATTCTGGCTTCTGTAATTGTATCTTTTCCTTTTGTTAAGGTTTCTACTGTGGTTCCATCGCGAATCACCGTAATCTCATCCGATATTTTTGTCACTTCATTTAATTTATGGGAAATAATAATACATGAAATTCCTCGTGTTTGATTTAACTCCATCAATAGATTCAAGAGATGATCGGAGTCTTCATCATTTAATGCTGCCGTTGGTTCATCTAAAATGAGTAAGTTTACATTTTTTGATAAGGCTTTTGCTATTTCTATAAGCTGTTGATGACCAACACCAATATCTTTGACTAAAATATTATGATCCAGTTTTATCCCAACTAGCTTCATCAGTTCTTGAGCTTTTTGATAGGTAGCATTCCAGTTAATAATGCCTTTTTCTTCTTGTTCATTCCCTAAAAAAATATTTTCCGAAATGGTCATATAGGGACTTAAGGCCAGCTCTTGATGAATAATGACAATACCTTCTTCTTCGCTTTCTTTGATGTCTTTAAATTGACAAACATTGCCTTCATAAACAATATCACCCTCATACGTTCCATGAGGATATATTCCGCTTAAGACATTCATTAATGTACTTTTTCCCGCACCATTTTCACCGACTAAAGCATGAATTTGTCCTTTTTTTACTTTTAAATTAACTTGGTCTAAGGCTTTAACCCCGGGAAATTCTTTGGTTATGTTCCGCATTTCAAGAATATTTATCTCAGACATATGCTTACTCCTTTAATTGATCAAATGAATAAATATGCCGTGGCGAAAACTGCCACAGCATATTATGATTTTAACTTGAACCTAGCTTTTTATAAATCGCTTTCCGAGTAATACCCTGAATCTATAAGTAATTCTTTATAATTATTCACATCCGCAAATACCGGCTCACAAAGATATGATGGAACGACTTTCACCCCATTATCATAGGTTGATGTATCATTAACAGGTACTTCTTCATCATTCATATGTGCAGTAATCATAGTAACTACTTGATCTGCTAAAGTTCGTGTATCCTTAAATATTGACATGGATTGTTCACCTGCAAGCATCATCTTTACATTTGTAATATCACAGTCTTGACCTGTAAGTACTGGGAAGGGCTTATCCGCTGAACCGTAACCTGCTGCTTTTAATGACGCAACAATACCTTGAGCTAAACTGTCATTTGGTGATAACACAACATCAATATCTTTATCTGCATAATTTGCTGTTAATAGGTTATCCATTCTTGCTTGTGCACCTTCAGCTTTCCAGCCTTCAATTGCAATTTGACTCATATCCGTTTGTCCTGAATTAATCACAAGTTGTCCATTATCAATATATGGCTTTAATGCATCCATTGCTCCACCATTAAAATAATAGGCATTGTTATCATCTGGTGAACCACCAAATACTTCCATATTGAATGGACCAGCGCCACTTTCAAGGTCTAAAGCTTCAATAATGTATTCTCCTTGAATTGTACCAACCATGTAGTTATCAAAGGTTGCATAGTAATCCACGTTCTCAGTATCACGAATGAGTCGGTCATAGGCAATCACTGCGATATCTTCTTTAGCTGCATCTTCCAAAACACCAGATAAAGCTGATCCGTCGATAGAAGCAACAACAATCACTTTTGCTCCACGTGTAATCATGTTCTCGATTTGAGATACTTGCGTTTCAACTTTATTTTCTGCATACTCAAGGATCACTTCATATCCAGCTTCTTCAAGTTTTGCTTTCATATTAGCTCCGTCTTGATTCCAACGTTGAAGCGATTTCGTTGGCATGGCCACACCAACAACATTGTCCCCACCTTGAGCACATCCAACACCGGCAAAAAGCATAACTAACAATACCCCACTTAATAAAATTGCTGTTAATTTTTTCATATAATTCTTCCTCCTAAATATAAATATTAACGTGTTACAGGACTTATTGTATAGTTTTTAACGAAAGTAAGAAATAGAAATAATTATGAATGTCTTCACATTATTAACCCTGTTTAAAAAGAAATAAAAAAAACAGCAAATTATTAAGATTAATAATTTACTGCTTCAAATAAACGTCCTCTTCATTGTGAAATAAATCTTTGATGACGGTTTCTCGCATATTATAGTCATAAACGGGAACGACATCATATTGTATATAGGGCACTTCATACTCGCCATCAAAAATGGTTTCTTGATATGTGATTTCATGGCCATTAATAAGTTGATCCACCGTATTTACTGCGCCTTCAGCTAATGTTTTGATGGGTTTATATACGGTCATCAGCTGCTTGCCTTCGACAATATTCTGACACGCGCTGATATCTGCATCATGTCCAACCACCGGTATCTCGCCTACTAGTCCATATTCTAGCAAAACACTGATTGCTCCTTCCGCAATACGATCATTGGCTCCTATAATAGCATCAATATTTTTTCCCTTTTCAAGTAATCGACTCACTGTGTTATATGCAAATTCTTCGCGCCAATTTTCTGCCCATACTTCTTCAAGAATAACAATACTTCCATCATCTATATAGGGTTTCAAGTTATTATAATAGCCTTCATTAAACATGGAGGCATTATAATCTGTCGGCGCTCCGTTAATAATCACATAATTCCCTTCCGGCTGTACTTCAATTAAGGCACGTGCCATATGCTCACCAACGGCTATGTTATCAAAGGATATATAGGCGTCGACGTCCGCTCGCATAATCAAACGATCATAGGCGATAACGACGATGTCTTTCTTCTTAACTTCTTCGATAACTTCTGATAGAGAATCTTTGTCACATGCGATAATAACAATGGCTTTTGCTCCTTCGTTGGCCAGCATTCGAATTTGTTCTATTTGCTTTTGAACATCTTCGTAAGCATTTGTTACTTCGACATGATATCCCA
>DDQW01000075.1 GCA_002342805.1 Clostridiales bacterium UBA2432
TAACAAAAGAAGAGGCTTGCAAAAAGCATGCCTCTTCTTTCTTTTTTATCTTTTTCTCATCTATCCTTTAATAGCACCTGCCACCATACCTTTAATAATTTGTTTACTAAAAACAAAATAGAATACGATAATTGGCGACATGGTTATAAGCATGGCTGCCATGATTTTCGTATAATCCGAACTAAATTGACCTGTAAACTGAGTCATTGCTAATGGAACGGTTTGCAAACGTTGATCTCGAATAAGCACCAGCGCAAATGAGAATTCATTCCATGTCGCAAAGGTTTGAATAATTCCAATCGTCACTAAGATGGGTTTACAAATCGGCAAAATAATGCGAAACAGAGTTGACGTAAAGCTACTTCCATCAATGTTGGCCGCTTCTTCTAACGAAACCGGAATACTCTTAACATACCCTTCCACTAAAAATATGGCAATGGGTAAACCAAAAGCTACATATGGAATAATTAATGTAAACCACTTGTTTCCCAAGTTCGTCGCCCTAAACACAACATAAATGGGGACGAGAAGTGAGTGAATCGGTATTAACAGTCCCATAAGAAACATTACATATAAAATTCGATTACCTCTAAAACGAACGCGAGATAAAATGTATCCCACTATAAATCCTAAAAATATAATTAATACAATCGATAAAACCGTTGTTCGAACACTATTAAGAACTGATTCAAAAATATGATAATCTGCATTTGTAAGAATGCGAACATAGTTTTCAAAACTCGGATTCTTAGGTAAGCCCATAATATTTGCATTAAAATCTCTTTTTTGTTTTAATGATGAATAAAACATCCATACCAATGGAAATATACATGATAATGAAAAAATTCCTAAAGTAACATTTAAGAAGATTGCCAATAGTTTGGTTTGTATCGTTTTCATATTATACAACCTCCTTGTCTGAGGATAATACTTTGGTTACCAGTTGAAAAGCGCCAATAACTAATAAACTTAGCACGAAAATTCCAATGGATATAGCACTTCCATATCCCATATTCTGCTGCATAAATGAAACTTTATATCCATATAAAGCCATAACCATTGATGCATTTCCCGGCCCACCTGTCGTCATAACAAAGATGTGGTCAAAAGCTTTCATATTCCCTGCAACACATAATGTAACACAGACTAACAAGGTATTCTTAATTAAGGGAATAATGATGTATATGGCACGTTGAACTGCATTGGCTCCATCAATTTCCGATACCTCTATAATTGACTTATCAATTGACGAGATTGCTGACAATAAAATAATCATAAAATACCCGATAAATTGCCATATTAATGGAATGGCGATAAGTAGCATAACAAGGTCCGGTTCATTTAACCAAACTTTCGTATGTTCTTCTTGTCCGATAAGTTCTAAAATCCAATTCAAGATCCCACGACGATAGTCAAAGACCATTGTCCAAATAAAACCAATAGCTACCGCAGCTATAGTACTTGGAAAAAAACCAAATGTTCGATGAATTCCTTTGAATTTTACCAATTTCGAATTAATCATAAGCACAAAAAGAAGTGCCAGTCCAATCTGTCCAATAATACAAGCAATAACCAGAAAAATATTATGCTGAAACGACATCCAAAATATTTCATCATTCATCAGTGTTTTGAAATTTTCTATGCCAATAAAACTTTTATTGGGTCCACCTTGCCATTCAAAAAAACTATAATATCCAGCTGTAACTAGCGGAACAAATACAGCAAAAACATAAATAGCTACCGGAATTAGTAAATACGCAAAGATTACTCTATTTTTAGGTCGTATTGAATTAAGCATGTTGCGCCTCCCTTTTAACGTATAATTATACAGGCCTCACATAAATAGTTACTATGTGAGGCCTATATACATTAATACACTTGAAAATTAATAGTTTGCTTCATATGATGCTTGAGCATTCTCAGCAACCGTTTGCGGATCGATATCCCCATTAAGCATCATTTGTAAGTCTGTATTTAAAACATCCCAAACAGCACTTGAAATATATGAATCATAAATCTCACATGCTTTATTATCTACATAAGAATAGTTATAAAAATCAACTGTGAATTGATCAAAGTTGGACAAGTCCACATTATCCACTTTTGTAAGTCCACCTAAGGCATAGTTTGCTCCAACATATTCCGCAAAATCCGGTCCTGTTACTTTGTATGCCAAGTCAATAGCTGCTGCTAATTTCTCAGGATTATCCGCGAGTTTTGAATTAATGGCAACGGCGAATCCCATACCAATAGCATGTGTTCTTGTTGTCGCATCTGCACCTGCAGGTTGAGGAATAACTGCAAATTTCGTTGTATCATACATTTCTGTTCCTTCTAAAACTGATTGAATATAAGACACATCCCAGTTACCGCCGATAAAAGCTGATGCATCACCTGCAATAAACAATTCTCGAGCATCTTCATTATTAATTGCATTGAAATCAGGATTAAATACACCCGATGTGAAAATATCTTGTGTGAATTGTAAGGAATCTACAAATTCTTGATCTGTAAAAGCTGCTCCTGATTTATCAACCATTGAGTAAAACCAGTCATTACCGGTAAATCGGTTACCTACTGCTGATAAGAAACATGAATTCGCTTGCCACTTACCACTATTACCAAAAGCAATTGTATCCATTCCTTGTTCTTCAAAGAATGCATCTGCTTCCATGACTTCATCCCATGTTTCCGGGAATGTGTCATAACCTGCTTCTTGCCAAATAGCTTGATCATAGACCACAACCGTCGTTGTTCCACCCGTTAATACCGGCAAGCCATATATACTATCATTGTAAGTAAATGGGAAGAAAAAGCTATGATCATACTGCTCATTGTATGGTGAACTATTGATAATCTCTGTCATATCCATGACTAATCCTTGCTCCGCCCACGCACGCGTGTTCATACCCTGTAATAAAAACACATCAGGAAGGTCATCTGCAGCTGCTAAGGTCGCAATTTGTGTCTTGTAATCGTCATTTGCTAAAACATTTTGCACTAATGTAATATCTGGATTTGCTTCATCCCATTCTGTAACCATGGTACGGAATCCGTCAGATCCACCATTTCCTTCTGATTCTTCAGATGTTGAGAAATGCATTAAACTAAGTTCGCCTGTATATGCTCCGTTCTCTTCTGTTGAAGTATCATCTGTTGATGTGTCTTCTGTTGACGTATCTTGGGTTGAAGTATCATCCGTTGATGTGTCTTCTGTCGACGTGTCTGTAGTATCGTCTGTTTGTCCACATCCAGCGAATAAAGCTGTGATTAAAAAAACAACCATAAATACGCTTACCAATTTTTTCTTCATAACTAAACCTCCATTTTAAAATATTATTTAACTTAATTTCTATATAAACACCGCTAAAAACGGTAATTATATCGTATTTAACTCAATAAAGTTAAACTTCATTGTGATATTTAACATTATTATCGAAGAAATATATTTTTTAATGTTCACTTTCTATAAATCATAATACACTATAAATTATTTTATTGCAAGTAATATTAGCTTATTTTAGTTTAAAAAATAAAATAATTTAATTAGTGAACACGTGTCTATTAGTTAAAATTAATTAAGCAGTAAGTATCTACATACTTACTGCTTAAGCTTTTCTCAAATCATAATATTCAATTCAACCGGGCAATGATCACTCCCCATAATATCCATATGAATTTTTGCATCAACAAGATATTTTTCAAAATTTCTCGATGCAATAAAATAATCAATTCTCCATCCCGTATTATTTTCTCTTGCCTTGCCCATATACGACCACCATGTATACATATCCCTCGCATCCGGATAAAAGTATCTAAAGGTATCAATAAATCCCGATTCTAAAAGCACAGACATCTTTTCTCGCTCTTGATCCGTGAATCCCGCACTCATTCGGTTGGTTTGCCAATTTTTTATGTCGATTTCTTCATGGGCAACATTAAGGTCGCCACAATAAACTAGGGGTTTCTTTTGATTTAATGCTTGTAAATACGCCCGTACTTCATCTTCCCAATCCATTCTCTCATCAAGGCGCTCTAGGCCTCGCTTCGAATTAGGTGTGTAGCAAGTAACTAAATAAAAAGTCTCATACTCTGCAGTTATAATTCGACCTTCTTGGTCGTGATGCTCAAGACCCAAATCATAAGTCACATTTAAAGGCTTTATCTTCGTGAAAATTGCCGTTCCTGAATATCCTTTTTTCTCAGCATAATTCCAGTATTGGTGATAGCCTTCAAGTTCCAAGTCAATCTGATTCTCTTGCAGTTTTGTTTCTTGAAGACAAAACACATCCGCATCCATTTCCTTAAAACTATCCATAAAACCTTTCTTTACGGCTGCACGAATACCGTTTACATTCCATGATATTAATTTTAACTCTTGGCTCATTTTCTCTCCTTCATCTACATTTTAAATTTTCGTTTTAATCCATTGGCATTCATATATCTCAGCTTTCCAAAAATAGGACGTTCTTTCCAACCATGATCATGTTTTCCAAAGCACCACGCAACACCTGTGTAGCCATTTGGATCTCTGCCATCAATAAAATAACGATTGTTAAGATATATGGCATGCTCATAGGCCTCTTGATAGGATGGGCTCCATTCGAGAATTTTTTTACACCAATACATACGCATATAATTGTGCATATAACCGGTTTCAACCATTTCCCTCATTGCATCATTCCAATATGGGTCATGGGTATTACACTTAATCAACTCCTCCAATGTATATATATGTTCACGTTCATCATCTCGATGCATTGCCATGGTTTGATAAGCCCAACCATCTGTCATTTTATCAAACTGATCATACCCTTGTGTATAATATACATAGTTGTAGGCAAGTTCTCTGCGAACAAATACTTGTTCAATAAAGCCATCCACCGACTCTTGATCAATATAGTTTCCAGCACTTTTTTGTTCTGATACATATTTATAAAGTCGCTTCAAAATTTCCAAAGAACTTATCTGGCCAAAATGAAGATACATACCCATACGTGATGTATTTCTTGTCACAGGAGATGGGTCCTTATACTTATTGAGTTTAGCTTCAAAAAATTCTTCTAGTGTCTCAATCGCCTTTGAATATCCACCCTGATATTTTTTTGAAGGCTTGACGGATTCATCTACCCCAAGGGAATCTATTAAACCTTGATAATCTTGACGGATCAAGTCCTCTGTCATATCACAACGATCTATGTTTTTAATCAATGATATTTTCCATTTCTTTTTGACCTTATCTTGAATAGGTTGATGATCATAATTGGGATACAGACGCCATAACTTTGGACGAATAGTTCTCGCAGCATGTTCTACCTTCTCAGAAGCAATTGTTACCGGAACGATTAAATCTGTATCAATTTCAATGGCTGTCATAGATACCACTTCTTTAATTTGCTGCACAAGTTCTTCCCGCCATTGACGTTGATGCCTTAAATATCCTTTATCCATAACCAGCATTTTTGCATCCTTGATATACTTTAGCACACCTTCAACCGGATGACTTTTTTCCAAAACAAAGCCGATGCCTTTTTCCTTTAGGGTATCTGCAACTTCCGCTAATCCCTCAAGCATAAAATGATAATGTCGTGCATTGGCCCCCACATAATTTGGTGTCACACAAAAAACAACCAGTAAGGGTAAATCATATTCATTGGCTTGATCAATGGCATAATTCAAGGCATGATTATACGATACCCGTTGCGCTTGTTGCATCCAATACAGAACATATTTGGAATGCTGAGCACCCTCTCCATAACTATATACTTCAATTCGCCCTTCTTCAATCATACCACTCAAGCCTCCTTATTCTGATTCTGGAATAATCTCCGGAAGTTTTTTTCTCCCCGGAATGATCCATCCTCTCTCCGAAATATAGACACCGCAAAGAATTAAACCACATCCAACATACATTAATGGTGTAATCGCTTCCTTTAAGACAATAGCCGATGCCGCCATGGTATACAAGGGCATCAGATATATATAATTACTCGTTTTAACCGCACCAATAAGACGTATTGACAAGTTCCAAAAAACATAACAAATCCCTGAAGCAACAATTCCCAAGAAAACAATATGTATCCACCCATTTCCTTCAAATAAAGGAGCGAAGTTGATTCCACCTTCTAAGGCAAAAACGAAGGGAGTAGCTATAATAATCCCATAGAAAAACGTCCGCCGCGTAATGATAATCGAAGAAATCGTTCGATCCATCTGCTTCAATGCAAGCGAATAAAAACCCCAGATGACAGCTGCGATAATTGCCAAGAAGTCACCAAATCCATTGAGTTTTAGGACAACTTGTCCATTAAACACAATAATCCCAACGCCAAGCATAGCAAGAATAAAACCAATGAGTATTTTGAGTTCAAATCGTTCATCTTGCTTAAACACATGCAAAATAATCGAAACAAATAGGGGCGCTGCTGCAAGAATCAAGCCCGTATTTGAAACCGAGGTATATATCATTGCCGAATTTTCCAGCATAAAATACCCAAATACTCCTGTTACTCCAGCTATTAAAAAAATAGATTCTTCTCGAAAGCTCCTAAAGGGGTGATGTTTTGGACGAATAATCCACAAACCTACATAAGCAAGCACAAAGCGCATATACATAATTTCCAAAGGTGAATAGTCATCTAAAAGAATTTTACTAGATACAAATGTGACTCCCCATACAAATGCAACAAAAGCTGCCAAAAGGTGTCCTACTTTATTTTTCATGAATTAATCCTCACTTTGATTTAATTTTTTCCAAAACATCCGATCTTCTCTTGGTGGAAGCTCAAAAGAACCTTTTCCACGAAGTGTAACCTCTTCTTTGTCAATACCATGATACTCGGCTATAATTGTAGCCACTTTTTCTCGACATCGATGGCCCTGACATGATCCCATTGTAGCTCTCGTACGCCTTTTAACACCATCGATGTGATCAATATACAAGCCACGACTTAAGGCATCAATAATTTCACTTTTAGATACTTGCTCACATAGACAAACAATATCTTTATCTTGTTTTTGTATAATTGGCGGTCGATTCGGATTAAAGCTTGGGTCCTCTATAAGCTCAAGACCGGATTGACTTAATTCATCCGCAATATATTTTGCAATCGCAGGACTAGATGTAAGCCCTGGTGATTCGATTCCCGCAGCCTGAATAAATCCCGGCACTTTACTTCGCCCCACAATAAAATCATGGGTTGAACTTGTTGCACGAAGTCCCGCAAACGATGTTAACATAAAACGCATATCAAAATCCGGAACCGAGTGTCTTGCTGTGTCCACAATATATTTTAGTACATCTTCATTTGTTCCTATTTCATCTCGCGTATCCACTTCTTGTGCATTCGGTCCCAACATTAGATTTCCATGATATGTTCGTGTCACCAAAATACCTTTTCCTTTATGAGAAGGTGTTTGAAACAAAACATGTTGTGCCAAGTGTCCTTGTTTTTTATCCAAAAGAATATATTCACCTTTTCTGGGAATAATATAAAAATCATCAATGCCAAGCATTTTTGCAATACGGTCACTAAAAACGCCTGCCGCATTGACAATATAATCGGCGTGATAGATTTCCTCTTTTGTGACAATTCGAAAATCATGTTCGCCATCTTTATCCAAATCAATATTTACGACTTCCGTGTTCAAAAAAACATCGACACCATTTTGTATTGCGTTATCACAAAGCGCAATCGTTAACTCATATGGTGATGTCACTCCTGAGGACGGACAATATAGTGCATGCTTTACATCTTCAGAAACATGTGGTTCCATTGCAATAACTTCCTCACGATTCAAAATCTGCAAGTCATCCACACCATTTTTCTCACCATTAGCTTTTAGGTCTAATAATTTTTGGTAATCCTCTTCATTATATGCCAAAACCAAGGATCCGCATTCTAGGTATCCAAAATGTAGCTCTTCATCAAGCTTTGCATACATCCGATTACCACGGCGTGAAAAATATCCTTTTCTCGTTCCTGCTTTTGCATCAAAGCCACCATGCACTATACCGCTATTTGCTTTTGATGCGCCACAGCTCACATCATTTTCCTTTTCAATGACCGCAATATTTAGTTGATAACGACTAAGCTCTCGTGCGATTGCACATCCAATGACACCTGCCCCTATAATAACCACATCATATTTTTTCATATAAGCTCCCTTTCATAAATGAATTCAACACATTTTTTAAATGCCGTTGGTAAAGAAATGTCTTGATCAGTCGACTTAATTGTTTCCGGTGATTCAACCGTATCTACTCGATTCCAAACATTCGGATCTTCAATAAGAAATAGATGCATGTTCCAAATCACATGAGAAAAAACATGTTTTATGGGTCCAACACGTTGAACGGATATCGGCTGAAGCCTTATGCCAAATTGTTCAATAAAATAATCCTGGATAACTTGATGTTGAAGGAAAACTTCTGTTTCTGACTCTATATTTTCAACAAAATTCTCTTCAATCATTGGAAATCCCCAAAGGGAAGCAAGAAGCCCTTCCGAAGCACGCTTAACAAAGAGCATCTCCTGATTTTGGTGAAAGACAAATATAGGAAGGGATACTTCTTTTTGTTTCTTCTTCTTTGGTTTATTGGGAAGATCTTCAACATGCCCGTTTGCATATCCCTCACAAAAAGTACGGACCGGACACTCTTGGCATCTAGGTTGGCGCGGTCGACAATAGGTTGCCCCTAATTCAATGAGACCTTGATTAAACGCGTACGGGTCTTCCGGAAGCAGAGAACGGACAAGGTCTTCCATTGAACGTTGTGTCGCTACTTTTGAAATATCTCGTGTATCATTTGTTAATCGCGCTAATACTCTCTTCACATTACCATCAATGGCCGGTTCCTTTACGTGAAAAGCAAAGCTTAATATTGCTCCACATGTATAAGGTCCAATCCCCGGCAAGGAAATTAGTTGCGATTTTTCATTGGGAATCCTGCCATTATATTTCTCCTGAACTTCAACAGCAAATTGTCGTAATCGAAATACGCGGGAATAATAACCGAGGCCTTCCCAAAGACGATGTAGTTGTTCATCTGTAGCCTTGGCTAGCGACTCAAGCGTCGGCAACTCATCTAAAAATCTCAAATAATAGGGAATCACTGTATTTACTTGTGTTTGCTGCAGCATAATCTCTGAGACTAAAATATGATACGGATCTTCTGTCTCTCTCCATGGAAGAATGCGCCTCTCTTGATTATACCAATCAACAAGTGTGTTGGAAAATTCTCGATCTATTTTTTTTATATTATCTAATTTTTTCATATGATGATTATACCATAATTCCTTCATTTCGCACACTAAAAGAGACCGACTAATCTCGGTCTCTTCTAGTACTGCTTATATAATTTTCCATCATAATTGTTTACTTGTTCGGCCTTTATCTTCGACCGCCTACATCAATAATTAGAACTCGCAACATATGTGATTGCTTAGGTGTTAGTTGTGACCACCATAAACTCACTTAAATAACTACGTGTCATACATATCCACCTATTATCAACGACTTCTTTACGTCCATTGATAAACATATGTTGTTACACGCCCCTATTACTATTCGGGGCCTTATCTTACTGCTCGTATAAACCCTACCATTTGGAGCATATCAATCATATCTACCACTCCTTTTGTCAACAAACATGTGTAAGCTTACGATTTATAAGTTTAATAAGGTTAATCCGGATCCAACCTTTGATTATATTATACACCCGACCTTTAAAAAAATCAAGGGCATTATCAGATGTTTTCAAAGTTTTTTATTAAATTGTCGGAATCTTTGTTGATAGTTTTAGAATTGTACTTTCAATTCAAAAATCTGAAAATACTATAATTCTCTATTTTGTGTCGATTAACCGCCCCATAACTTTAATAACTTCATCAACTTTGTCTTCACCCGAATTTTCTTCAAAAGCTTCTTTTACACAGTGATTAATGTGTTGTTTCAGTATTTCTAAATTGGCTCGCTTTAGCAGTCCGTTCACTGCCAAGATTTGGTTGGCAATATCAATGCAATAGCGATCATCTTCAATCATGGTAACAACACTGTCAATCTGGCCTCTTGCTGTTTTCAGCATTTGCATTGCCTTCTTACGTTCATCATTCATAGTTAGACTCCTGAAACAGCAGTCACCGTATAGCCAGCTTCTGTTACTACATCGGATAAAACCTTTTCATCAACAGATGTATCAACATTGACAACCGCTGTCTTTGATTCAAGATCAACCATAACGCTTGATACACCATCAACATTCTTCAACGCCTCTTCTACACGTCCAACACAATGCATACATGTCATTCCTTCAATGGTAAGTTTTTTCATCATCATCTTCCTTTCATTTGTTTCTTGTTCTGTTTTCTGTGGTTGGGTATTCTGTTTTTCTTGTCTTTGTGATTCCTGTGAAAATGTTGGTTTAAATCGTTTTAACCGTAAAGCATTTGTAACAACAGATACTGAACTAAAGCTCATAGCTGCTGCTGCAAACATCGGATTCAATCTTATCCCTAATGATGTATATAAGACTCCGGCTGCAATTGGTATTCCTACAACATTATAAAAGAATGCCCAAAAAAGATTTTGTTTAATGTTTCGAATCGTTGCCTTGCTAAGTTCAATCGCTGTAAGAACATCCGACAGATGGTCTTTCATCAATACGACATCTGCCGATTCAATAGCTACATCCGTTCCACTACCAATCGCTAATCCAACGTCTGCTTTTGTCAACGCAACGGCATCATTAATCCCGTCGCCAACCATGGCTACTGATTTTCCTTGACTTTTGATCTGATCAATAATATCAGCTTTGCCATCCGGAAGCACTTCAGCATAGACTTGGTCAATCCCGACCTTTTTTGCAATCGCTCTAGCTGTTTTTTCATGATCTCCTGTCAGCATAATCGCTTCAATGCCTAGCTGTTTTATTTTTTCAATAACTTCCGGCGCTTCATCTTTAATCACATCTTCAACAACAATATATGCAACGATTTGACCTTCAATCGACATGAGTAACGGCGTCTTACCTTCATTTGCAATCTGGTCTAATTCATCTTGAACTTCAGATAAATCCACATCGTGGTCTGTCATTAACTTTTTATTTCCAATTAATATATCTAAATCGTCCATTCGTGCTTTTACACCATGACCGGGAATCGTATCATAGCTATCTGCTTTGCGCATGGAGACCTTATGTTCTTGACCGTATTGATTTATGGCCTGGGCATAAGGATGTTCAGACTGAGCTTCTATGCTTACTAGATATTCTAAAATTGTCTTTTCACTAATTTTTGATTCAAAATATCGAATTTTTGTTACACGAGGCTCACCTCGAGTGAGTGTTCCTGTTTTGTCAAAAACAATGGCGTCAATTTTATGCAATTGTTCTAAGGCTTCGCCACCTTTAATTAGGGTTCCATAAGATGCTCCTTTGCCTGTACCAACCATAATTGCCGTTGGTGTGGCTAAGCCAAGGGCACATGGACATGAGATTACCAGAACTGAAACACTCATTACAAATGCAAATTCTAATCCATAACCCAATAGCATCCAAACAATAAATGTTACAAGTGAAATACCAAGGACAACCGGAACAAAATAGCCACTAATTGTATCTGCAAGCTTTGCAATCGGAGCTTTTGTACTTTGCGCATCTTCAACTAGCTTAATAATACCAAATAGCGCCGTTTCTTCACGGAGTTTTGTAACTTTTATCTTACCGAAGCCTGTTTGACAATAGGTTCCCGCAAATATTGTTTCATCATTATTTTCCTTCTGAATCGGTAAACTTTCACCGGTAAGCATGGACTCATCCATTAGCAAACTACCTTCAACAAGCTCACCATCAAGAGGTACTTTATTACCTGCTTTAATTACAAGGATGTCCCCGTGAACGATGTCTTTCACCGGCACCATAAATTGCTTTCCATCACGTTCAACAAGCCCTACTTCCGGGGCAAGTTCCATTAAAGCTTCAATTGCTTTTAATGTTTTCCCTTTCGCACGAATCTCCAAGAACTTTCCAAGGGTAATCAAGGACAAAATCACCACAACCGATTCAAAATATAAATCATGGGAAAATTGGTGTACTTTATCCATATCATTATAAGAAAATCCATAAGCCACTTGGAATACAACGTAAAGCCCATAAACAAAGGCTGCCGTTGTCCCAACTGCAATGAGCGAATCCATGTTAGGTGATCTTTTAAATAATGTTTTGAATCCAACAACATAAAATTCTTTATTTAAAATCATAACCGGAATGGTTAATAACATCTGTACCAAAGCCATAATCAAAAGATTTTGTATACCACTTAAAAATCCAGGTATAGGCAATCCAATCATGGGTCCCATGGCAATATAAAAAATAGGAATTGTGAAAACCACCGAACCGATTAACCGTCGTTTCATATCTCTAAGATGTTCTTCAACTGGTGATTCTGAACCACTTCGCTTGGCCTCTTCTTGATCTGTCTTTAATCGATAACCAATATCCTTGACTTGATCTGCTAATAAAGATTCGTTGACACTATTTTCATCAAATTCAATAACCATACGTTCACTTGCATAGTTTACGTTAACTTTATCAACACCTTCTACTTTTGAAAGCTTTTTTTCGATAGCTAGAGCACATGCTGTACATGTCATACCATCAACTTCATAATTTTTTTTCATTGCGCACCACCTTTCACCACCCCCCCTTATGGGGGGGTGGTTTCATGATACTACAAATGATAATCTATGTCAAGTAGCTTGCATCTAAATCAACTTTTTCAAATCTTCCATTTCAAAACGATATTTTTTGTCACAAAAATGGCAGTTCATTTCAATGGGTTCTCCATCTTGAATCATTGCATCCAATTCTTCTTTTCCAATTGTAATTAAGGCTTTCTCAACACGCTCCCGACTACAATTACAATAATACTCCGGGCTTGATATGTCATGAACAAGAACTTCAAAACCTTCTAAAACTTTTTTCAGTATAGCTTCTTCATCAAGTCCACTTTCAAACATCTGCGTGATACTCGGTAACTCTTGTATATTTTTTTCTAACTGTACTATGGTCTCTTCCTTTGCTTGAGGAAGCAATTGAATAATAAAACCGCCACTTTGCTTAATGGAGTAATCTGTATCCACTAAGACACCTAGGGCTACAACAGAAGGCGTTTGCTCAGAGCTTGCATAATAATACGTAATATCTTCCGCAATCTCACCGGAAACTAATTCTACTTGTCCAACATAAGGTTCTTTCATGCCAAGATCTTTAATCACGGTTAGGTTTCCTACACCAATTGCACCCGATACATCAAGTTTTCCATTGACTTTTAAAGGTAAGTCAACAAGCGGGTTATTCACATAGCCTTTCACTTGTCCTGCTCCGTTAGCTGTTACTAAAACACCGCCAATCGGTCCATCACCTTTTATATTTAAAGTTAGTAACTCTTGTTCTCCTTTTAACATAGACCCCATCATAACACCCGCTGTTAATAATCGGCCAAGGGCTGCACTTGCCACAGGCGTTGTTTGATGATAACTTCTTGCAACATTAACCAATTCTTTTGTGTTCACTGCAAAAGCGCGAATTTCTCCATTTTTTGTTGTTGCTCTCAATAATTTATCCATTATATTCTCTTTCCTATTTTTTCACTACGAATGTTAATCGTTCCGTTTGTTCATTAGTCTGTTTCCAACTATAATTATCATAAACACCCATCAGCGTTAGCTTTTCTTCTTGTAACAAGTTTTCAATTAGTGATTGTGAATAGGCATACTCCTTATGGTATTCATCAAAGCGCTGAAAACTATTTTCTTCATCCAAAACAAAAAAGCTAATATCATATGTATTGGCCTTCTTCTTTTCATCATAGGTGTTTTCCCAAATATATGCAAGGTCTTCATCACGATAGGTAAAGGTTTGATTACCATATACTTTTTCAAAACGATATTGTGTATTCACATCAAAAATAAAAACACCCTCATCATCCAGATAATTGTGCACTAAAGAAAAAACTTTTTGCAATTTTTCTACCGAATCTAGATAATTCAAACTATCACACGATGCGATGATTGCATCAACCGTTCCATACAATTCAAAAGACGTCATATCTTGTAATAAAAACAAAGGACTCACGCCCGCATCTTCTGCTTTTTCTCGACTCACCATAAGCATGTTTTCAGAACAATCAATCCCAATCATCTCATAACCTAATTGGGCTAGGGGAATAGTCATATTCCCCGTTCCGCAGCCCAATTCTGTCACAAGCTGAATCTTCCGCTTGGATTGACCAAATATTGTTTTTATAAAATCAACCCATTGTTCATAAGGCACATCGCTCATTAAGTCATCATAAACAAATGCAAAATCTTCATATTGACTCGCCATAAGTTTCTACCATTTTTTCGACATTGCACAAAGCTTATAAATTTCATGAATGTCTTTTGAATCAAGTGGTTTAAAATGACCTAGCGTACGCGTATCATTATTGGTCGCTTTTTTCGCCATTTCTTCATAACGGTCATCTCTTATATCTGCATCTTCCAAGCGGATGGGTAATCCCATGGATACATAAAAGTTTTCAAGTGCTTTAATCCCTTTAATAATACTTGCATCCGAACCGTCAAATTGAGGTTCAATGCCAAATACACGATAGGCAAACTGTTCAAAACGCGGTTTATTTACTTTATAAACATACTTCATCCACGCCGGAAATACAATACTTAAGCCCGCTCCATGGGCAAGATCATAAATACCACTAAGTTCATGCTCAATATCATGAGAAGCCCAATCGGTTTCACGTCCCATATCTAAAGAGTTGTTGTGGGCAACGGTTCCTGCTAACATAATCTCTGCTCTTGCCGCATAATCTTTTGGATTCTCTAATACTTTAGGACCTTGCTCAATGATACTACGCATTGTTGCTTCGCATAGTCGATCTGTCAAGTCTACATTGGGTGTATTGGTAAAATATCGTTCCATTGTATGGGCCAACATATCTGAAACACCGCATGCTGTTTGGTAGTCAGGTAATGTATAGGTTAATTCAGGATTTAATAAGGCAAACACAGGTCGCATCATCGGATGGCCAATTGGACGTTTTAGCCAACCTTCTTCATTGGTTATAACCGCTGAATCACTGGTCTCACTTCCGGCAGCCGGTATCGTCAATACAACACCTAGAGGAATCATATCAGTAATACTCCCTTTGCCGATAAAACAATCCCAAACATTGCCATCATACTTTGCACCAACAGCAATCGTTTTTGCTGAATCAATTACACTTCCGCCACCTACTGCCAAAATGAAGTCCACATTTTCTTCATGACAAAGTTTAATTCCTTCTTGAACCAAGGATAATCTAGGATTGGCTTGCACACCTCCAAGTTCTACATAATCCACTTTATTTTCTTGAAGACTTTTGATGATTCGATCATATAGACCGGTCTTTTTTATGCTGCCGCCCCCATAATGTAATAGCACTTTTGAACCGTACTCGGCTGTATACTCGCCAACCTGTTCTTCAACGGCTTTTCCAAAAACGAGTTCTGTTGAATTTTTAAATACAAAATTATTCATGCACTAACGCCTTCCTCTCTTCTTTTGATTTTTGATAATCCTTGTTGATGGATTCATAATGCGCTATTTTATTGTTGATATTTCTCAAATACCATTTTGTTTCTTCTAACTGCTCTTCAATCAGTTTTTTGTGTTCATATAAGATATCCATACGATCAGGAATGGTTTTGTCTCCGCCTTTATATAATTTCACAAAGCTTTTCATCTCTCGAATCGACATCCCTGTGTTTCTCAGACATAGAATGAACTGAATCCAGTCAATATCTTTTTTTGAAAACACCCTATGCCCTTGTTCATCGCGTTCGAGAAAGGGCAACAATCCTTCTGATTCATAATATCTTAATGTATGTGGAGTTAATTGAACCTCCTTAGCAGCATCTTTTATGCTTAGCATCATCATGTATCATCTCCTTTTTAGGTTACTCTATAATTTTATCCCTTATAGTATACTCTAAGTCAAGTTTTTGTTCAAGTCACACTCAAATCATTGTAACCGTTCATAAAATTGTTCATAAAAATCACGATTCGAATCATAGGGTCTTCTAAAAAACTTTTCTAAGACATACATATTCATCTCTTTAACTTTTTCTTCGCTATCCACTTCTTTCATATAGGCTTGCACATTTTTTTTGAAATTGCGCCAAGCAAGTACAAATTCATCGTATCTATCGCCATCCGGATTCCCAATCCATTTTTTGACTTTAATTTTAGCCCTATTGGGCTTTACACATTCGTGGACCTGAAGAATATAGCTAAACCGATTATCATGGTAATATCGACCTAAGGGAAACAAACGACACACACTGGGTCTATATGCATGCACAGTGCAGCGACCGTCTTCACCTAAACAAACACAACGTTCATCTTTACCTTCTATTTTCATATTTGGTAGTATAAGCAAATCTTCCACATGCATATTTATCTTCGTCAAGAGTAACTCATCAAAAGAACATGCCAATCCTTGCATCATTCGATAAATATCATAGGGGTCTAAAACAACCGAATCCCCCATACCAGTACAACATACATAGCAGTCTTTACACCCACCGGTATCTGCTCGTACCATATCATTTAGCTCATATATTTTACCATCTGTAATATCTTCTAACCGAACATTTCTTTTCATCGTCTATTCTCCTGTCAGCATTCGTTACTAGGTTCTTTGCATGCAAATCCTACGCAACTATAAAATGTTCGTTGATTATTTTTTAGCGGATAGGTTTCACGATCTTCTACAATACGAATGACATCATAACCTATTGTCTGAGCACCGATTTCTTTATATAATTCATCTCTATTATCTTCATCGTCTAGAGCAATTTTTAACAACCGACTTCCACGTTCTTCTTGAAGCAGGGGTAATAAACCATAAGAACAATGCCCTGCAGCATTTTTTAAGTATTTGCCATATGACTTCAGTAAATCTCTGAAAAGCACTTCATATTTTGCGTCTTCCGTGAGCACATAAAGCCGATACAAATTATGCCCCATAACACTATTCCCTGAAGGCGTTGCTCCGTCAAGAAATTGTTTTTGTCGCAGACTGACTTCTTGATTATCCTTAGTGCTAAGGTAAAAGCCTCCTTTATGGTTATCCCAAAATAAGGCTAAAGCTTCTTCCATCATGTCTAGAGCCTCGTTAAGATATTCCGGCTCAAACATGGTCATATAGATCTCAATCAAGCCATCAATGTAATAGGCATAATCATCCAAGAAAACGTGTTTTCCACGTTGTTTACTGGCAATATGACTCACTAGACGTCCGTTTTCTCTCAAGTCCCAAACAACAAAATCTTTGGCTTCTTTTGCTAAGATTAAAACATCAGGATCTCCATATAGCCGAGCCATATGGGCTAAAACAGATACAGCCAAACCATTTTGCCATGTAAGAATTTTGTAATCCAGTGCAGGATGTTTTCTTTTTTCTCGGTAGCTAAGAAGTCGGTCTAAGGCATCTTGCCACTTCTGGAAATGTTCATCACTCAACTCTTCCATTGCTATATGCAGATGATTCTTTTCTTCAAAATTTCCGGTTTTTGTTATCTGGTATGCTTGTATAAATTCAGGCGCTTCCTCTTCTAAAATCATTTCAATCTCTTCTAGGCTAAAGATATAATAGCCACCTTCGACACCATCCGTATCTGCATCAAGGGCTGTATAAAAACCACCCTTTAGGCTTAACATCTCTCGGCGCAAAAATCCAACGATACGATAGGCAATTGTTTTAAAAACCGGATTACCATAGTATGCATAAGCAACATTATAACTTTTTAATAACAACAAGTTATCATAGAGCATCTTCTCAAAGTGAGGAATCTCCCATCGCTCATCCACACTATATCTTGCAAACCCACCACCGACATGATCATGCAATCCACCGGCTGCCATTCCGATTAATGTTGTATTCACCATTTTTCTTAATTCTTGATCAGGATGTTCTTGTTCATAAGCCATTAAATACAAGAGTTGATGTGGTGAAGGAAACTTGGGCGCTTGACTAAAGCCACCATAGGGTGGATTGAAACGATGCATTATTTCCTTTGCGCTTTTTTGGCAGACTCCTTCTTCAAGCGCTAAAGGTTCTATCTCTTCCCATTGATGCATCTGGTTTAAAAAAGTAGCTCCATTTTCTTCAATCTCTTCCGATTTATCTTCCCACTGATTTGAAATATGTTCCAAAACAGTCATAAATCCCGGTCTTCCCACATGATCTGTCGGAGGAAAATAGGTTCCTCCAAAAATTGGTTTAAGGGATGGCGTAAGCCAAACATGTAGTGGCCATCCCCCTTGACCTGCAATCTGAGTTACAATGGTCATGTATTGATGATCTAAGTCCGGCCGCTCTTCACGATCGATTTTTATACTTATAAAATAGCGGTTCAAATAAGCCGCGACCGCTTCATTCTTAAAAGCTTCTTCTTCCATTACATGGCACCAGTGACATGCATGATAGCCGATACTTAGAAAAATTACCTTATTTTCATCCCGCGCCTTTTGTAGCGCTTCTTCTCCCCACGGATACCAATCTACCGGGTTATATGCATGGGCTTTCAAATATGGTGATGTCTCATTAATAAGTTGATTTGCTTGATTTTTTTCCACAACTCTCACTCCTTTATCGCTTCTTCATACTGACTATTATACTTATAATAAGAATTATGCTAATGACTATGACTATAGCCAAAGGCCAAATATTACCCTCTTTTGAATCTAGCACTTCCTCTTCTATCTCTTTTTCAATAACCACACTTCGAAAACTTGTAACACCTGCATCACTTTTTGCAAAAAAAGTAATCTTATTTTTGCCGTCTTCTAAAAAAATAGTATGTATAAATTCTCCATTTTCGTCTAATTGAACACCTTGCTCGTTAATCGTCAATTCTGAACCATTCTCAATTTTACCGGTAACCCTCACTTGATTGGTCGTATATGTTTTCCTATATAAATCTTCATTAATATTTATACTCGGCGCTAGTGTATTATAATACGTATTACCACTGACGCGATATATGACACGATCTTCTCCTTCAAATGAAGCCTCATATTCATTGCTTCCGGATTCTAGGGCAATCGTTATGGAATCTTGGCCTTGAATGAGGTATGTATAAAGCTCCTCGTTAAGCATTACTTCTAGCATATTCTCATTAATCGAATAATATGACAATTCCAATCGTGAAGATAGGGTCCCATTCTCTATGTCCCTTTTCAAAAATTCCCCATCCATTAAATCAATATCTTTTCTTTTAAGTAGGGTAAACTGATTCTCTGACTTAACATACAAAGCAATTGACAGCGTTTCTATCTCTTGGGGATAAAAAAATAGAGCAAAGTCTTCTTTTATTGTTTCTTTAAGAATGGGCTCTTGTGTATTACCATCAGCTTCAACGATTAAAAGATATTCTGCATTTCCTCTTCTCGACTGCAATTCTTCCCAACGGACGACACCTGTTAACTGTTCTGAATCAATGTACACATAAAAATCATCACCTGTATCCCTCTCTTCAAATTCAATAATGTCAATAATTTCTTCAGCATGAATTGGGTGCAGGAATTGAATCATAATAGAAAATATCAATAATATAAAAAATAATCTTCTCATGGATTCTCCTCTTTCTTTTAAGCTAAAAACCTTTGTGCCTTTAAAAATCCTTTATTCTTATATTATAACATTTTGACAACAAAATCACATTAAAAAAAGCTACCCCGAAGGATAGCCTTTTGATTAAAATATTACATACCAAGTTCTGCCGCTTTTTCAATTAATTCTGTTTCTAACATTTCAAGTGTTTCTTGTGGATCAACCCCACCCATACATGCTTCGATTGCTTGATTGATGATTGGGTACATACCGCTGATCTCAACTTGCGCTTGCCAATCTTTTACATTTTCAGTAGGTGTGTTGGCAATCTCATCTTGGAACACTTCATATGCTGCTTGATAATCGCCGTAGTCCGGAGATGCAGCTAAACGAGGTGATAAGAACGGAACACCACCAGTAAATTTATCATGATTTTCACCTTTAGCCATAAATTCGATAAATTGAAGCGCTTCGGCTTCTTGTCCTGACTCTGATACAGCAGTCAATCCTTTTCCACCTAAAATCGTTGAACGTGTACCGCCTTCTCCTATTGGCATGGGAACCACACCCCAGTTAAATGCCAAATCTTGATAAGCAGCAACGAACCAGTTCCCTGACATATGAAAACCATATTGACCTGTTTGGAATAATTCATTTGGATTAGCAGCTCCTGCCCATACGGATGGATCTAATGTTCCATTTGAATTCATTCGTTGAAGTGTTGATAAGGCGTCTATAGCCGGTTGCTCTGTTAAAGCAGAATCTGTGTACGGTGTATTCCAGATTTGTCCTCCAAATTGATAAACCATTGGGAAGAATCTATGTGCTTTATTATCAAAAACACCTGGATATGCCACACCATCTGCGCCAATTAATTTTTCCATTTCACTTTCAAACTCAGCCCAAGTCCATGTTTCGCCTAATGTTGGATAATTCACTCCATGAGCATCAAGCAAGTCAAAGTTTACGAATAAACCGTTTGCAGTTACGTCCATTGGAAGTACAATCGCTTCGCCTGCTGCATTAAAATAAACATTTGTATAATCGTCTTTATTAAATGCATCATCTAATGGTACTAAAAACTCCTTGAATTCTGCAATGTGGCCTTCTGTTGCTCGCATTAAGGCTGGTGACTCACCGCCACGGATCATTGTTTTTACTTTAGCTGAATAATCATCATAAGCTAAAACAACAAGTTCGATTTCTATGCCAGTTTCAGCAGTAAAGTCATCGATGATACCTTGCATAACTTCACCTTCAACTCCGTCATTCCACCAAAGCATTTGAAGTGGATCACCTGATGGTTGTGCTTGCGCATCATTGTCGTCTGTAGTCTGAGTATCATCTGTTGCAGTCGTATCTTCTGTTGCAGTCGTATCTTCTTGCGTGTCTTGCTGTGCATCGTCGTCACTACCACAACCTGCAAATAGAGACATAACCAATACAAGTACCAATAATAAACTTAATTTTTTCATTTTGTTCCTCCTCCAATTATATAATGAATAGATAAAGTAATTCTAGGTGTTTTTACGAGCACCTAACTCTATATTAAATGTGATAGATATCTAATCTAGCACAATAATATTAATTATTAACCTTTCATACCACTTGTAGCTGTACCTTGAACAAACTGTCTTTGGAATATCAAGAAAATAATAAGCATCGGAATCATTGAAATCGCTGACATTGCTAACATTGCATTCCAATTGACTGCATATTCTCCTGAAAAGTTCGAGATTGCTAATTGTAATGTGTACTTCTTCGGATCATTGATTGCAATCAACGGCCATACATAATCATTCCATCTCCACATAAAGGAGAAAATACCGAGTGTAGCAATGGCCGGTTTGGCGTTTGGAATAATAATCGAAGTAAAGATTCGCCATTCACCAGCACCATCAATACGTGCACTTTGCATTAATTCATCCGGAATTGTTACTAAAAACTGTCGCATTATAAATATTCCTGTCGGCGTCGCTGCCGGTGGAATAATTAAAGCCCACAAGCTATTATATAGTCCGGTTAATTTCAACATATCAAAGATCGGAACCATGATGACTTCAAGGGGCAACATGATTGTAGATAAAATAATAATCATAATCACATTCATCCCTTTGAACTTGAACTTAGCAAGCGCATAACCTGACATTGTGTTAATAATAACCATAATCACGGTACTTATGATGGCTACAAAGGCTGAATTCAAAATATAACGTCCAAAATCGCCTTGTCCAATTGCATCTGTATAACCTTCTAATGTCCATTCTTTTGGAAAAAATGATACACCTCCGGAAAACAGCTCAGCACTTGATTTAAATGAGTTCATAATAATGTAAAGTACCGGTAGAAGGAAGACTATTACAAAGAAAATAGCTGCAACATATAAAAAAACTGTAAATTTATTGGATTTTTTCATGTCTAGTCAACCTCCCTGTTTAAAATAAAGTTAATTCCTGAAAAAATTGTTACGATGACCAACATGACAACACTCATTGCACTTGCATAGCCAATTTCGTTACCCATGAATGCTGCTTCATAGATATGCTGTACGATAAATCGTGTCGCATTATAGGGTCCACCACTGGTAAATGTTACCATCATTGGATAAACTTTAAACACTTGCATCGTTGCTAATATGATAACCATCAAACTCGTTGGTTTAATGACCGGAAGCGTAATGTAGAAAAACTTCTGAATCGTATTTGCTCCGTCAATTTTAGCTGCTTCATATAATGTATGTGGAATACTTAATAATCCACCAATAAATATAATCATATAATATCCGGCTTTACTCCAAACCATGATAAATACAGCTCCCCACCAAGCAAAATTGGGATTTGTAAGGGTCTGAATACGACCGATACCAATTTTTTCTAAAATCGCATTAAAGATTCCAAAAGTATCACCAAAAATCCATTGCCACATAACACCGACAACAATAAATGAAATCATTACCGGCCAGTAGAAGGTTGCTCTGAAAAATGCTTTCCCTCGAATCTCTTGTATAATAATCATTGCTAACACAAGGGAGATTACATAAATCAAGGGTATTGTTACTGCTACATATTTCATCGTATTCAATAAAGCATCAATAAATTTCGGATCTTTTGTGAATAACTCAACATAATTATCTAAACCAATAAATACCGGATCTCGCAAACCATCAAATCGTGTAAACGAATAATAGATCCCCATAATAGCCGGTGTTATAATATATACCAAAAAAATGAAAAGGTTCGGTGCTAAAAACAAATAGGGCACACTTTTTTGTCGAAACATATACATGCCATAAGAACCGCGTTTATTTCCCATAAGAACTCCTTCCTTCACTATTCATCTTATATAATACAAAGCCTAAGATTGACCAAACTACAAGGGCTACAATCGACTCATTCGACAAAAAACCCGGTGACGTTGGTATAACTAAAAGCAAGATGAATATACTACTAAAAATAGTTGCCATTAAACCAACAATTCGTTCCAATCCTTGACTAATCTTAAATGCCGTCCATGACGTATAAAAGAAAATAATTGCTCCACCTAATGCTGCCATTCCCACAATCCATCCAATCACTTGTCGCCCAAAAAAAGGCGTTGCGGCAATAATAATGAGAATAAATCCTATTGTATGATAGGGTGTATCATACTTTTTATGTTTTAAGGAAAATCTTGGTGGCAATAATCCATCTTCACTCATACTATACATCACGCGTGTGGCTCCCATAAAGAAACTATTAACGCCTGAGAAAATAGCAAAAGCAAGTCCTGAGGTGACTAAAAACAATCCCGGTGTACCAAATAAATTTCGTATTGCTTCACCTGTTGCCCACCCATTATATCCTTGTAGGTCCGCTCTTGAAAAGGAAGATGCCGTTAATACAAGTAACATTTGATAGATAAAAAAACCACAAATTAAGGATAAGACCGTCAAAAAAATCACTTCTTTATATGGTAGCTTGGCTTCACTTGCCACCTTTGGTATATTGGAAACACCATAATATGCCCAGGGTGTTATTACCAAAATAGAGATGATTTCACTTAGCTTTATTTGTCCCTGACTAAAGTGAAGATTTAAAGGCGCCGCTGTAAAATCCATTTTTCCCAATCCAAAGAAAAAGATTGAAAAAACAATGATAATCAATGCAACTGTCACTACATTTTGAACATGTACCACCGCCGTAACACCTTTTAACATAAACCAACTAAAAATCAAAATAACCAAAACACTAATTAATGCTTCTCCAAGTGTAACCGGATATCCAGCCACTTGATATAATTGAATAAAATCAGTATCTGGGTACAAAACATTTTTGAATATAAGCGCAAAGGACGTTGTATTTAATGCCGCTATACCTATAAACACAATAAGCAAAAACCATCCGACAACAAAGGTATGCTTCCTTGCAAATGCAAGTTTACTATATGAATATTCGCCACCCGTCGAATTTGGCGACTTATTTAATATGATTCCATAACACGCTGCAATTGTTGATACCATGATGACGCCTATAAGCATAGCAACCATAGTACTTAATACGCCTGCCTCAGGTAAAAACTTGAGTCCGGGTTGCATAAAAGCTCCCCATCCGACCATTCCACCAATTGACAGGGTTAGTAAACCGAGTCTCGAAACTTTCTTCTCCATGCTACCTCCAGGCTAACGATTACTTATTGTCAAAGTTATCTGCTTCGATTTTTTTTACTTCATCTCGTGCTTTTTTCAAAAAGTCTTGTCGCCATTCTTCAAGTCCTTCTGTAAAATCAGTATTGAGAAACTTCTTAGCGATGTCAATACCCATGTTTTCTGCAATAATCCAACCACCCATGGTAAGTACATTTGCATCATTAATGGCACGACATTTTTCTGCGGCATAGATACTCTCTACAACAGCTGCATGTACACCTTTAAACTTATTGGCAACAATGGCCATTCCCATCCCTGTTCCACAACATAAAATACCTTTTTCATATTCTTTATCTTGAATTTTTTTGGCTACAATCGGTGCAACTTGATGGAAAGGATAAGGTGACTCTACGTCAAGTGTTCCACAATCTTCAATCTCATAACCATCTTCAATTAAGGATTTTTTTACTGCCTCTTTTAAATAAAAACCTGACTTATCGGATCCTATAATTATTTTTTTCATGCCTTCTTCTCCTTTTTTGCTAAAACTTCTCTACAACTATCCACAATATTTTTAGCTTTTAACCCAAACTTTTCTGCTAAAAAGTCTTGCATTCCGACTTCTCCGAAGTGGTCTTTAACTCCGACACGTTTCATAGGTACCGGATAATTTTCACCTAAACATTCAGCAACGGCACTGCCTAGACCGTTCAAAATATTGTGATTCTCTGCCGTTACAATAGCACCTGTTTTTTTTGCCGCTTCGATAACAGCTTCATTATCAAAGGGTTTAATTGTATGCATATCGATAACTGTCGCAGATATACCTTCTTCAGCCAGCATCTCACTTGCTACAATCGCTTCATGAACCATAATACCGCTAGCAATTATGGCAATATCTCCACCTTCTTTAAGGACATTTGCTTTTCCCAACTCAAAAGTCGCTCCTTCTTCATACACAATCGGCGCTTCCCTACGCAAGAGACGAAGATATACAGGTCCGTCATGGTCAACAATCTGCGGGAACAAACCGGCTAATGACACACCATCGACCGGTTCTACCACTGTCATACCAGGGATATTACGCATAATAGCAACATCTTCCATACTCATATGCGTTCCTCCGTTAAGCATAGCAGTTATACCCGGATCACTACCGATAATCTTGACGTTGTTTTTTGCATAGCTTACGCTAATAGTAATTTGATCACAGCATCTACGTGTCGAAAAGGCTGTAAATGTATGTGTAAAAGGAATCATTCCGGAAACCGAAAGTCCGGCGGCTGCACTAATCAAGTTCGCTTCAGCAACCCCCACATTAACCATACGTTCCGGAAACCGATTCTTAAACTCATGGGTTCCACTTGCCAGCATTAAATCTGCTTCAAGGTAACATAATTTTACATTTTTCTCCGCTTCTTTCAGAAGCAAATCTACCATAATTTCTCGCATCCATCGTCCTGTAAGTTGCATTATATCACCTTCTTCTCGTCTAATTCTTGAACAGCACGTTTCCATTGTTCCTCAGATATTTGCATGTTATGTGAGAATACTTCATTTTCACAAAAATATGCACCTTTACCTTTAATTGTATCCATAATAATCATCGAAGGTCTTCCACGCATGTTTTTTGCAGTAATGATCGCACGTTGAAGAGCTTCAATATTATGGCCGTCAATCACTTGCACATGCCAGCCAAAAGATTTCCACTTGTCATCTAAGGGATATAATCCATTCACTTCCTCAATGGAACCATCAATTTGCATTTTGTTATAATCCGTAAATGCGATGAGACGATCTAATTTTTGACTATTTGCCAACATGGCCGCTTCCCAGACTTGGCCTTCTTGTGTCTCACCATCGCCAATACAAACATATGTCCAATAATCTTTCTTTTGCATTCTTGCACCGATAGCAAGTCCTACAGCACATGAAAATCCTTGTCCTAAGGAGCCCGTTGTCATATCAATACCAGGTGTCATGCTTCGGTCACAATGACTAGGTAATTTTGTATTAGGTCTGTTTAGCGTATCTAATAAAGCTTTGTCAAAATATCCTTTTAATGCTAATGCTGCATATAAGGCCGGTCCGCCATGTCCTTTAGAAAGAACAAAACGGTCTCTATCTTCTTTGCTTGGGTCATTGGCATCAATGTCCATTACATCAAAATAAAGTACAGATAATAAATCACATATGGAAAGACTTCCGCCAATATGACCGACACCAAGTTTTCCGATGCTTTCTATTGTCAGTTTTCTAATCTCAATTGCTTGATTTTCTAAATAATTCTTTGTATTCATTTTGCCACCTCAAAGTATTGATTTTAATAGCGTGTATAGGTTCTCTCGTGTTACTTTCACAGGTGTAAAGTTTATAAGCGCTGCCTTCATAGATACATCAACAATATGGTCTAAGTCAGTTTCTTTAACGCCTAATTCACTAAGTTGTGTCTGCAAACCAATGTTTGTCATGACTGACCTTAATCGTTCGACAAATGCATCAATTGAATCATATCCTAGAATATTCATTAAATAATCCATTTTATCAACATTTCCCGGATAAACAAACTTTGTAAACGCCGGAAGAGTAATACTACATGCTAATCCATGGCTTGCTCCGAAGTCAACGGTTAGAGGAAAACTCACTGCGTGAATAGCTGTTGTTTTTGTTTGACTAAATGAAATTCCCGCTGTGACACTTGCAAAAGCCATATTTTTTCTCGCTTCAACATTTGTAGGATCTTTTACCGCTGTTTCAATGTTATCTAAAATTGTTCGGATGACCGATATGGATAAAGCATCTGAAATCGGATTAGCATTAACACTCCAATAAGCTTCGATTGCATGGGTAAATGCATCCATTCCGGTTGATGCTGTAATATGTGCCGGTAAGGTATGGGTCAAGCCAGCATCAACGAGTGCAATGTCCGGCCAAAAGTATGGTGAAGCAAATGGCATCTTAATCCCGGTATCTTTATTGGTATAAACACCGATATTGGTCACTTCACTGCCTGTCCCTGCTGTTGTCGGAATACAGATTAGCTGTGCTTTTCTTGGTTCGAGTTCTCGATCTCCTGAACTGTAATAGTCCAGTATACTTCCGTCATTATCTATAAGGCACGCCACCATTTTTGAAGCATCCATAGCACTTCCGCCACCTAATCCAATGACGACATTTACATTATTTTCTCTCGCTAAAGCCGTTGCCTTATCGACAGTTTGACATGATGGATTGGGTTCAATTTCGTGGAAATAGACAACATTGGAAATTCCTGTTTGTTTGGCTACTTCTTCAGCCATACCATTCTTATATAAAAACGGATCACACATCATTAATAGACTGTCACCTGTAACAAGTTCACCCAATTGCTGAATGGCACCATCTTCAAAAACTAATTTTGTTGGCATGTAATAATTAAACTTGTTCATTCAATCACCTCTTATTTTTTCACTACGTAAACGGTTGGTGTTTTATATGTTTTTCCGTTGATCTCAATATCAACATACGTATAATTTCCTGTATCCGTTAAATTAACGATTCCTTCTTTTGTTACAAGCACGGTATCTTCAACTTTTGCACCTTGCAAGGTCGGATTAAAGGCATAAAGCTCGTTTTCTCGTATACGATGCATTGACTCTGACATAGCCTTTAATTCACGAGGGATAAATCCTGTCAAACCACCTTGATGATGGAATTTTTCTTCTCCCGGATAACCTTCTTTGGCATAAACAGCAACTGCCTTTTGGTATACCTGACCTAATGTGCTTCCAATCTCTAGATTATCCAAAAATGCTGCATTAACATAAGCACATTTTGTATGTTTTTCCATCATTGCTTTGTCGGCTTCAATAAGCACATCTCTAGAAATCGATGTGATCAAACCATTACGTCGTGCACATATACCTATTAAGGCATAATTCTTGAGCTTTGCACCATTCATGACCGGATGACGATAGGATAATGCACGTTCATCAAAACCTATTAAAATGGTAATGGGTTCAATGTTTTGTTCCCAGAGAGCTTTTGAAATCTGTCCGGCAAGTTCATATTCTGTCATTCCGGGTGTTAAGGTTTTACAGATATTTTCCAATATGCTTGCAGATTCCAATGAAAGTTGCTTCATTTGATCTATATCATAGGGGGTCATCACGGTACGAATTGAAAAAAGTTCAGCTGCCAGGTCATTTTCACTAGCAAGTCTTAAATTCTTTGTCAACTCTTCCATGATTAAAGCACGTTTTTGGGGTTTGTCCCATGGGAAAGATTGCTTTTCAACCTGTGGATGTGCATCTAACTGCTCATTATATAATCGATCAATTTCAATATTTTCACTAATCAGAACAACTTTTTCTTGGGTTATAAGTAGACTTCCGCATGCTACTGTTGATGCCAATCCGATAAAGCCACGTCCACCGCTTATATAACTAAAGTTTGCTTGTGAAGTAATTTCGATTGCATCAAAATTACTTTCAGACAAGATTTTTCGTATTTTATCTACTTTATCATTCACATTGTCTATTCTATTCATAACCATTATCTCAATATATACTTTCTAACAATTTTCACTAAATCATCATAACCTTCGCTAAATTGTATGAGTGTATCTAATGTCGCTCCATAAGTGTCAAATTCATCCAGAGTCATTCCATCCGGCTCATAAGCTTGTATAAACTCAGGAATCGTTTTTAGTTGGTCCAACCATTCTGCTTTAACCGGTTCATCCATTTTCTCAACGACTTCAATATCACTACCATTGATTTTACGTTGGAAGGCTGCCGGAATCGTTCCTAGAATATCGCCACCAACTAAAGCTGTCCAGTGATGAATATTTCTAAAGGCTGCCGTTAATAATTTTGTTTTATAGTTTTTCTCTTTATAGATTCGATAATAATTTTTACAGCAAGCAATTCCTGCCCACTCTAATGCTTCCGCATCAATAAGACGATCTTGTGTTGCCATTACTTTTTTCATATGATCATCTGTACGTCCACTCATAATTGTACATACCGGTGTAATCTCTGAGTTATCTTTGCCCTCGTCTTGACGTCGTTTAAGGGCACGTTCAACGGCTTCTGCTACAGCTACGGCTTGTGGCACTGTAAAGCATACGGTTGCATTGATAGAAACACCTGCATATGTCGCTTCTTCTATGGCTTCTATTCCTGCTTTTGTTGCAGGAATTTTCACCTGTACATTTGGAGCCAAAGTATTAAAATATAAAGCTTGTTCTAGTAATAAGTCCGGATTCTTACAATACTTTGTATTCGTTTGAATCGAAATACGTCCGTTGCCTGTTTTAGGGTCAAAGATTGACTCTAATCGCTTGGCGCCGTCTAATGCCATTCGTTCAATCATTTTCCATGCAATGTCATCTTCTGTTGCTGTTGGATTTTCCTTGATTTCATTCATTAAGATTTCTTCATATATATCCATGTTATTTTCAAGAACTTTTTTTACAATAATCGGATTGGTTGTTGCACCTATACAATTATTTTCTAATGCATAATCTAAATCTTTTAAATCACAAGAATCATTCCAAAAGTTTGTTTTTGTCTTTAAACTTGTTTCTTTTAAAACAGTCATCTTTGCCTCCTTAGTATTCGCATACTTCTGCATTTAAATATGTTGCCAATGTTTTTAACTCTTCGCTTATATCATCATATGCTACGACATAATGTGGCTCCCAGCCATCTTTAACACTTGCGTTGACAATATCCACCGATTTTTCTTTGGTTTGAAATACAAGTGAAGTCCCTAAAAATTGCTGTTCTTTATCAAGAACTTCGCCACGGCTTATGAAGAAACGTATACTTCCGTCAGGTTTTCGTCCGACGCGAAATACGGTTGCTTTTTCTGCCGGCTTACACCCAAATTCCATGGTTGGTCCTATTTTACGATTTGGATGAACACCTGTTTGTGCACCTTTTTTGGTATGGGCTAAACTACAAGCCGCTGTACCGCAATGCCAAAATGTAATAGTACTTTCATCCATATCTAAGGATACCGGATCGCCAAAAAATACACTTTGTCCTGTTAATTGCATTCCGATAAGCATTGAGAGCGCTCCATAAGAATCTGCCTCACAAGATGCGGCTACATTGTTATCATTTAACATTCCTAAAACGCCACAAACTGGTGTACCATACTCGACAAAATAATCCGGCCAACATCTTGAGGAAACTGCGGCTATATTGTTATCTTCGACAAATTCATTATAGGCTTTATAGAGTCGCACAAAGTCGATGACATTTTCTCTCGGTATGGAATCAAGATTTAGCATGCGCTCCTGAGCATTTTCCATATATGATGTGCATTCTTCTTCGCTAAAAGATCTTGCTTTTGTCATAAGCTCACGTGCTTCGATGGCAATATGGCTCATACCGAAATAGCGTGCTATTTCTGCATCTAATCCGCGTCCAAATCCAAATCCCGGTGGTGTATGACCAATGGATGCAATGGTCATGCTCTTTAAGTCTTTTTTTAATTTTGAAGCTTTCACTGTTGAACGAATTTTACTAATAACACGTTTATCTTGAGGTGATCCCCAAATATATTCAAAGGCTGTTTTTCCTAAGTGATACATTAAATTTCCTGCGGAATAAGCACCTGTTAACGAATTTAATCGTAATCGTCCACCATCAATAACCGGCTCTTTTAATGTCCAAAGTAAGACGTCGCCATCAAGTGTTCGCATAATTTCTGATGCATATTCGGAATGTGCAAACGCATTATTTTGAATAATGATTAAATCCGCTGTTTTATTTTCGATAAAACTCTTTACTGCATCAATGGATAATAACGGTTCTTCCGGGCATTCGATTTGATCCGATATACTTTTTAATAATTTCACAGATAATTCAAACTGTTCTTGTATACTCTCACGGTGAAATGTAGGCACACCAATTGGTAAATATAAGGCTTTAAATTCTTTCATCTCTTTACTCCTTTGCTGTTTCATCCCATGCGTTGCGGAATACATCTAAACCATATGTGGTATATGGATTATTCATGGCATCTTGATACACTGCTAATCCACAAGTAACGATATCTGCTCCTGCAAAAGCAGCGTCTTTAATCTGTTTCGGGTTTCTTAATGCTGCCACAATAATTTCTGTTCTAAATCCATAAGTTGCGTAAATCTCTGAAATCTCATGAATATATTGTGTACAATCATCGCCATATTGTTCTTTCCATCCGACAAATGGCGATACAAATTTACAACCGATTTTTCCTGGCATAAGGGCTTGAGCCGTAGAAAATACGAGTGTTACATTGGTTCGAATGTTTTCCTGCTCAAGTTTTCTAGCTGCAATAATACCTTGTTCTGTTGAAGGAATTTTAATGACAAAGGCCTTACAGATGGCAGCATATTCTTTACCTTCTTTATACATATCTTCCCACTTGTCTAAATGTGGGTTGATTTCTATTGAGATTGGAAATTCACTTGAATCTTTAATCCCTTTATTCTTAACCCATTCTGCCAGTTCTTTGATGACTGTGTTAAATGGTTTTCCTGATAACTTAATGTGTTTTGGATTTGTTGTTACTCCATCAATACCTAAAAATTCATAAGCGTATTCGATTTCATCTAATTTTGCACTGTCTAAGAAAAATTTCATATGATCTCCTTTTTTATGTTTATATCTTTGATTACAGGTTATATAGTTGCAAACAAGTTACTAAATTCTGAATTTTGTCGATAAAATACCGGTATGTCTCCAATTTCAGCTGAAACTGTATATCTTCCACCTTGATAAACCTCTTTTGTAAATAGATGTACCCATGTATCCTCTGGTAAATAAACTTCCCAATCTGTTCGACCTTCTTCGTAGACCGGAGCCACTAATAAGTCACGTCCGAACAAATATTCATAAGCAATGTCTAGACATGCTTCATCGTCATAATGTAAGAAAAGGGGTCGCATGGCTCCCATGCCTGTGTTTGCATTTTCTTCGATGACTTTCTCAATATATGGCAAAAGTTTATGGCGCAGTTCCGTTGCTTTTGCAAATTGTTGCAAACTCTTTTCAGTATCACTGTACTGGAAGTTCTCATCTGGTCGATTCCCTTCGTGGGTACGCATATATGGTGTAAAAACCGCATATTCAAGAGATCTTAAAAGCATTTCTTCTGTTCGCACGTTACCAAACAAGGATGTGTATCCACCAATATCAAAGTGTGTCAATCCATTACCCATCAAACCTAAAGATATGCCAGCCGGTATGGTTGAAGCAATTCCATCATGCAGTGTAAAATCAACGCTTTGGTCTCCGGCCCAGAATAATGTATTATATTTTGCACTTCCAACACCTCCTGCACGCATGAAGTAGACAACTTCCCCAAGCTTATTTCGCTCTTGAACAGCTTCATAATTGCATTTGGCCCATAATGCCGGATAAATATTATGCATTTCTTTACCTGTTTTTCCATTAGCAAAAACAGCGTCGACTGGAATATACTCTCCAAAGTCAGCCATCCAGCCACTTATTCCTAAATCAATCATATTTGTTTTTATGATTTCTTTATACCATGTATTGGCCTCAGGATTTGTAAAATCGATGGTTCCACAATGGAATTCTCCAAAGTCTGCGATATAGGCTTGGCCATCATTTTTTTTCACAAAATAACCTTTTTCTTTTGCATAATCAAACATATCTGTTCCTTCAACTAAATACGAATTGATATATGCCAGGAATCGAATATTTTGCTCTTTTAAGTCAGCAATGAGTTTTTCCAAGTTTGGATATGTTTCATCGGATTTTTCCCATTTCCAGAAAAGGCGTTTCCCAAATGACGTTATTTTTTTACCGACCCAATCTTGGCACCAAACAGCATTTACATTAATCCCGCAGTCCAGAGCTTGCCGTACTTTTTCGTAAACGACTTCTGTTCCACCTTGCATTCCTAGCGTCACTCCATCCAATAACCAACTTGGAAGTTTGGGCTGGGTTCCAAATTTCTCTGTGACTAAGTTCATTATTTCAACGAAAGAATTTCTCGAATAGATACTTAGTTTTTCAGGTGTTCCCCATACACAAATCTCTGTAACATTTTTTTCCGAAAAATCAAATACGCTATATAGGGACGTATCCATATGAAGCATGTACATGGAATCAGATATAAATGTTGCTTGGGGAAAATTCGTTGTATAATAGTCGCCACCACCAACTCCCATTAAATCTGCTTGGTATGTCAAGAGTTTTTCTCGATCTCGTCCAACACCAGGTTCTGAAGTCCAAATTGGAAACTCTCGTCCTTTTAAATTTAAGTAAGAAAACTGTTCGCCACACCCATATAAATGTTCATTTTCATTCGAAGCAATCTTAAAATAAATCCGATTAAATTCTTTGTCCATTTTTATATGGCTAATGGTAATTTCATCGTCCTTAAAATCGATTTGACATTCTAACCTATAATCTCCATTTTTAAATGTATAGGTATTCTCATTAATCTCTAGCTGTCTTAATGGAATCTTTTCAATAATTTTTTCTGAAATATCAAAATCACCATATGTTTGCTCAATATTTTCTTTTGCCTTACCAATATAAACAAAAGCTTTCTCTTGTTTATGTTCAATAATCACACCTTCATGATTACTGATTGAAAAAGAATGTTTATTGTTCACTAATTCCATTTATTCTTCCTCCATAATTTGTTGTTGATATCCTCCACTATGATAAAACAACTCTCTTAGTGCATAGGATGCTGGGCCGATTGCACTGTTTCTTGGATCTAAGTTTGAGAGCGTCATGATAACTTTTGTCTTTGGCCCCAAATATGCATTCACTAGATTTGATATCATTTCGAATAGTTCCGGTTGGCTAAATACATTACCGTATAAAGAAACGTACTCGGGATCAAATAAAATAACACTATTAGCTAACGCTTTTGCAAAATAATTATATCTTGGTTCAAATATGTCTAATATCTTCTTGTCATTTGCTTTAATGTATCGATTCACTTTTTCATAATCAATAATTGTTAGAGATTTATCAATTATCAAATCTTTATATTTCTCTCCAAGCGCTTCAATTTCTTTAACAATACCTTTTTCTGAGCTCAATGACTCCAAGCATCCACTTCGCCCACAACGACAGGTTGTTTTTTTATTAATATCAACAATTGTGTGCCCAATCTCACCAGCTTTGTTATTAACGCCGTCGATGATCGAACCATTTCTGACAATTGACATACCTAAGCCAGGGCCATACTTAACAAATAAAAAATTTTCACTTGTTTCTTCATAGTATAAATCCATTTGAGACATGGCTAACGCTTTAACATTGTTAACCGTAAGTACCGGAATATGTAACCTTTGTCGAACACTATCTTCAATAACACCAATTTTAATTTCATCTAATGAACCTATATAACCAATACCCATACCCATTATGCAATCTCTTGGATATGAATTTTTCCAAAGTATATAGAATGATTTTTCAATAATCAAGTCAACAAAATTATCCATGTTATTTAATTGATCCGGTTCAAGTTCGTGATATAAAACATCAATCGTTTCACCTAATACATTTGATATAACACAAATCAGGTGGGCATCTGTAATAGACACACCTAATACATATCCATAGTTTTTGTTTAGTTCAAGAATTATTTTTTTTCGTCCGGCTGTTCCTGTTTCTCGACTTCCTTTTTCTATGACAATGTTCTCTTCAATCATTTCAGATACAATTCCGGATATTGCCGCTTTTGTTAATCCTGTTTTATCTGAAATGTCTTTTCTTGATACGCTTTTTCCTTGCCGTAGAATTCGAAGCACTTTGTTTCTATTTGAAATTTTTAAACCGCTTTGATTAATGCCCCTAACCGTCATCTAATCACTCCTTATTTTATATTCTTATACAGTATATCAGATTTCCAATAATTGATTAACTGTTTTAACTAATTATTTAAAAAAAATGCATTTTTCTTGCACTTTACCGTTTTATTTAGTTATTTTTTGTGCATCTTTTTATTTGGTTAAGAGCGTTAACTTATTAAATTCATTATAAGCCTATATGTATTTGCTGTCAAGGCAAAATTGTATTTTTTTAGACAAAGCTTCTAAAACTCACTTTAAAAACAAATCTTTCTTGGCAGTTTTTAATAACTTATCCTCTATTAAATGATTCCTAATCGTTCTAACCCCTTAATAATACCATCTTTATTCACATGTTCCTATTAACTTGAAGCATTTGCAGCCGAAGCTGAACTCGCTGCTATTGCTGCCATCATCGCAGCCTGTTGTGCAATAATTAAGGATACTGTACTTGTTATTGCTGAAGTTTGTAGCGTGTCACCATCGACTTCATCCTTCATTGCTAACATACCTGCATACATTAACCGCTGTTTTTTACTGATTCCACTAAAAAATCCAAATCCCTTTTGCTTTGATAACCAGGTATCAATTTCAATCATTTCATGAACAACATCTGCCAGATTCCCCTGCTCCATAGCCAAAACACCAAGCGTCGGCAACTCGTATGACGTCCCATATTTATATCCTGAAGATTTAAGCTGTGCAAATAAGTCTATCGTTCGTTGTGTCTTTTCTTCAATAGAACTTTCCGCTAAAGCAAGCACATGACTCAAGGATTGTACCGCATCTGCAGAGAAAAAATCACCTTTCAAAATACGATAGCATCTCTCAGCATCTTCAATCAACTCACCATCTGACTTTTCTGACAAGGCCATCAATGCACAATAGGCACTATCACCACTACCTGTTAAAAATGGATGATCTGATTTCATACGCTGGTAAATCGCTTTCGTACGATCTGCAATATGTTCATACTCGGATGATTCTGCCATCTGTGCTATAATCATAGCCGCAAGCGCAAGATGCGTCGAACTCCAAAACCGTTTTTTTAACAAATCGTAGACCAATAGACCTTCATCTAATGTCTGCTTAGGATGTTCACTGGCGGCCAACATCGATACAATTGCTGTACGGGCAGTGCTCCTAAAGTTTGAAAAAGGTCCAACCTTTTGTTTTAGTAGTTGTTTACATGAAGCTAATGTCTTTTCTTCTACCACTTTGTCCTTTGCTGTCAAAATCCCGGCACAGGCTAAATGAATTAAACCTCCGTCCCATGGAAAAACTTCCTTCACCCGATCTCTATTGTGTATTAATAATTCACAACGCTTTTTTGTCTCTTCATTCATAATAATGCAACTCCTTTTCTAACATAGTCAATGAGTTAATTCTCTTTGTATTATAACATCCTAAGTAAAAAAATATAGTAAAAAAGCCTGTCTTATACAATTCTATGTACAAAACAGGCTTTTTATGGGCGTAACTGGGTTCGAACCAGCGACCTCTTGCATGTCAAGCAAGCACTCTAACCAGCTGAGCTATACTCCCTGAACCATTAATACTTTACCATTTTTTTCACTTTTTATCAAGAACTTTTTTTCGCAATATAGGATCGTATGAGTTCACAACTTTCATGAAACTTTTCCTTTTCACTCGGTGTTAATCGATATTCGCCTACTTCAATGACACCTTCTTTTCCGATAATAACTGGCACACCACAGTAGACGTCATGTTCACCATATTCACCGTCTAACAAGGTTGAAACTGTAATGATTTGATTTTCATCACGTAAAATCGACTTAATGATCCCTGTTGTAGCGCTTGCAATCCCGTATTCCGTATTTCCTTTACGACTCAGCACTTCATGACCTGCCATCCGTGTCATTTCAACAATTTTATCTTTATCAATTTCTCCAAAGCGATGGGCATTATCTTCAAAGATATCATCAAAACTTTTTCCGCCAACACGAACATGAGACCATGGAACCACTTGCGAATCTCCGTGCTCACCCATAGCAAAGGCTTGCACACTTCTTGGGTCCACACGCATACGTTCACCAATAATCTGTTTTAATCTTGCAGTTTCAATCGATGTTCCTGTACCGATTACTTGGGCTTTGGATAATCCGGACCTTTTATAAACATAATAACTTAGAACATCAACCGGATTCGATACTATAATGATATGCCCGTCAAAGCCACTTGCCATAACCTGATCCACAATATCATTCATGATCGGTATGTTTTTGTCTAATAAGTCTAATCGTGACTTAACTCCTTCCATACTAGCACTGGCTGTAATGACCACAATATTGGCATCTTTACAATCGGAATAGTCACCAACACTGACGCGAGTGTTTCGATTAAGATACTCAATGCTATGCTGTAAATCCATGACCTCTCCCATTGCTTTTTCCTTATTACGGTCAATGAGTACTAATTCAGAGCAAACCCCTTGTACCGTCAAGCTATAGGCCGTTGTTGCTCCAACATTACCCGTCCCAATTATAACTACTTTTGTTCCTGATATATTCATATGCATTCCTCCAATTAACGATTAGGTAGCAGGTCTAAATGACTTGTTGCTTCATATTCATAAGCATTTTCAATCAATCCGGCTTCTTGCATCCACGATTGAGCCACATCAAAGGTGTTTTGATCCGGTCGGTCAATATATTCAAACTCCGGTATTTCAAAAATGTCCTCAAGAGATTCAGAAAAACCTAAATCTTCAACGAGTATATCATAATATTCTGACGCGTCCGTCGTGTTCAGATAATCAACAGCTTCATTATACGCAAGGAAAAATGATTCTATGGCCTCTGTGTTCTCCTCAATAGAGGCTTGAGAAAAAATCATAATTGCCGGATATAAGCCTTCGCCTTCAGTATCCCCAATTAGTGCACCACCATCAATCATCGCATTCGTTGCTAATGGTTCGGGCAAGGTCGCTCCACTTAATTCATTGCTTCCAAGCATCTCTAATCGCACAGGCATCTGAGGAATGGCAACCTTATCCAATGTATCTGTAAACCCCATCTCATCTGCAATAACCGATGTTGCAAAATCGATGACGGTATTACTTGATAATCCAATCTGTTTTTTATCAACTGCCATGAATTCTTCACTTGTAAGATCAGGTGACGATACAAGCTTATAATTTCCATAGGTATTTGACACCATCTTCATATCATATCCTGCTTCTCGATAAAAGAAAATCGTTAACATATCTGCCATAGCTCCATCAAGATTATTGGTTTGTAGTGCACTGTCTCGATCAACAGCACTACGAAAGACCTCAAGGTTCACGTCAATATTTTCCTCTTCAAAAAAACCTTTTTCTTTTGCAATCACAATCGGTACCGCCCCTAAATCTGACATAACACCTATATCTAGTTGCTTATTCTCCGTAGAATTACATCCCACAAAAAACGCAATTACAAATAATAACACACTTACACTTTGAACTTTTCCTATGATTTTATAATTTTTCAAAACTCTATCCTCCCGTTTTTTCTCTACAGAACATTCTATCATACTTTTTATTCCTACGTCTAGAGATGTTTTTTGCTCCGCGTTGACAGTGTTCTTGATTTCAGCTACAATAATTACAATTATGGTTTTAATGTAAAAAAACCACCACTGACGGAGGATGTAAACATGGCCTATAAAGATTTACCACAATTTCTAAATGCCTTAGAACAAGATAAGCAACTCACGACCATTTCTACTCAAGTAAGCCCTGATTTAGAGATTACCGAAATAGCTGATAGGGTCTCAAAAGCTTATGGTAAAGCATTACTTTTCACGAATGTTGAAGGATCAAAGTATCCTTTAGTTATAAATACATTAGGAAGCTATGAACGATTGTCGATGGGCTTGGGCGTTAAACATCTTGACGACATCGCTGATCAGATTGAAGATTTTATGAACCTGAGTGCATATGCTTCCTTAGTCGGAAAGCTAAAAGCAATACCCAAACTAGCTCCATTGCCTTTTATCTTTCCCCGCACTGTAAAATCAGCGCCCTGTCAAGAGGTTGTTGAAGATCCTGATTTAGACCAACTTCCTATTATAAAATGTTGGCCTCAAGATGGGGGCAAATATATTACCTTGCCTCTCGTTTTCACCAAAGACCCTGAAACAGGACAACAAAACGTGGGGATGTATCGTTTGCAAGTCTACGACAAAAAAACCACCGGTATGCATTGGCACTTGCACAAAGACGGTAAAGAAATTTATGAAAAATATCGGAAATTAGGAAAACGAATGCCTGTATGCGTGGCTCTCGGATGTGATCCGGCAACTATATACGCCTCCACTGCTCCACTTCCCAAAATGATTGATGAAATATTATTTGCCGGTTATTTAAAAAAGCGGCCGGTTGAATTAGTCAAAGCCCTTACGTGCGACATTAAAGTCCCCGCACATGCCGAATTCATCTTAGAAGGTTATGTCGACCTTGAAGAAGAACGGTTAGAAGGTCCTTTTGGCGATCATACCGGTTACTATTCATTAGCTGATATGTATCCTGTTTTTCATTTAACAAAGATGACTCGTAAGAAAAATCCGATTTATCCAACAACCATCGTTGGAAAACCCCCAATGGAAGATTGTTATCTTGGAAAAGCAACTGAACGTATATTTTTGCCACTGATGAAAGTTCAATGTCCGGAGATCGTCGACATCGACTTCCCTTTAGAAGGAGTTTTCCACAATTGCGCTATTATATCTATAAAAAAAGCTTTCCCATTACATGCCAATAAGGCCATGTATGCTTTATGGGGATTGGGACAAATGATGTATACAAAAATGTTGATTATCGTTGATGAAAGCGTCAATGTTCATGATTATCAAGCCGTCTTAGAAGCTATGGTTATTCATGCCAATGCCAAAAGTCATTATGTTGTTACAGAAGGACCGCTTGATGCACTGGATCATGCTTCAAATAGAGCTTTTCAGGGGTATCGATTAGGTATTGATGCAACACAGAAACTTCCCTTGGAACACTCTGCCTCCTTGCCGCTAAAGGCCGTAGACCTGAGTACATCTGTTCACATATTACCGATTAGTCAAGCCAAGGAGGATATGCCTCTGCATAGCTATCGTTATATTATCCTTGTCGATGATGATGTTCCCGTGGACAATTACAGCACCGTCAGTTGGAAAGTCTTTAATAACATTGACGCAAATAGAGATATAAGCTATAAAAACCGAGATGACGGCACTATATGCCTCATCATCGATGCCACAAAAAAAGGCGAAAAAGACGGCTTACTTCGACCGTGGCCAGATGATATTAAAATGTCAGAAACTATTCAAAGCTTAGTCACAGAGAAATGGAATACATATGGAATCAAATAGATCACCACACATCCTTAAGCGTCTATATAATAAAATTAATCTCTATGGGGAATTAGTTATGTTTTCACATACTTTATTCTCATTACCCTTTGCACTTATTGCCTTGTTTCTTGCTGCCGATGGTTTACCAAGTCCCTTATTATTTTTTTGGATTATGGTCGCCCTCTTTGCCGGCAGGAATGGTGCAAATGCATTAAACCGCTATGTTGATGCAGATATTGACCATAAAAACACACGTACCGCTTCCCGTCATATTCCTTCCGGAAAAGTTAAACGACGAGAAGCCTTATATTTGACACTTGTATGCTATCTACTTTTTGTTTTTGCTGCTGCACAGATTAATCAACTATGCTTTTACTTATCCCCTCTTGCCTTAATTTTATTCACTTTATATTCATATACAAAGCGCTTTACTTGGTTATGCCATATTATTCTAGGTATCACTTGTGCCGGTGCACCTGTTGGTGCTTGGCTTGCTGTCAAAGGAAGTTTTGCTTTGCCCGCTTTTTTACTCGGGGCTATTGTCACCATGTGGGTCGCCGGTTTTGATATTATCTACGGAACCCAAGACATCGATTTCGATCGAAGGGAAGGTTTATATTCTATTCCATCACGCTTCGGACTCAAGGGTAGCTTATGGATAGCAAGAGCTTTACACATTCTCATGTGGATTACCCTATTATCCATGGTTTTCTTCACACAGCTATCCTATGTCTATCTTATTGGTGTCATCATAAGTGGTATCTTATTAATTATGGAACATTATTTCGTCGATTCAACCAACAAGCAAAAGATGAATATTGTATCCTATCATTTGAATCAAATCATATCCATGGTCTTATTATCAACCGCCTCCGTGGATATCTTCTTTTAAGGAGGTCCTATGAAAAAAATTGTTTTAGCCATCACCGGCGCGAGTGGAAGCATCTATGGTATTAAACTTATGGAGGCACTACTGGCAGCAAATCATCAAGTCCATCTTGTCGTATCTTCTCAAGGTGAAAAAGTAGTTCAATATGAACTCGAGTCTTTAGAAAACATTCTAGGCCAATATATAGATAAAGACCTCATCTATCACGATAATGCAGATCTATTTTCTTCCATCGCTAGCGGATCATTTAAGACGGATGGTATGATTATTGCACCTTGTTCTATGGGAACACTGGGAAAGATTGCTTATGGAATCTCGGACAGCTTGTTAACGCGAGTGTCCGATGTTTGCATCAAAGAAGGTCGCCCTCTCATCATGGTCACTCGGGAAACGCCTCTTTCACCGATTCACTTAGAAAATATGTTAAAGCTATCTAGACTTGGCTGCACCATCTTCCCCCCTGTACCAGCCTTCTACACCCATCCCGAATCCCTCGATACAGTTATTGACCAAACGGTTGCACGGATTTTATCCTTATTAGATATTCAGCATCCAAGTTATACGTCATGGGGTGAATCTTATGACCAATAATGCCCATTATATCCCCTTAGTGTCCTTAAAAGATTATAGCCTTCGCTATGATACAAGGCCTGTTTTTACAAATCTCACCCTTGAATTAAAGCCTAGATCAACATATGCATTGCTTGGACCCTCCGGTTGTGGAAAAACAAGCCTCCTATATGCTATCGCAAATTTATTACCCACTAATGCGGTCATAAAAGGGGACAAACATCTGAAGCAAAACCTTAAAATCAGCACCGTTTTACAGGAATACGGCCTTTTTCCCTGGAAAACTGTTTACGAAAATACCATACTCCCGTTACAATTGGGTCAAGTCAATTCCCCTAAGAAACTTCCACAAGATATCCAAATCAAGGCAATGAAATTGCTTGAACAATTAGGCTTAGGGGAACATAAAAACCATTATCCCAATGCTTTAAGCGGGGGGCAAAAACAAAGGGTTGCTATAGCTAGAGCCGGACTCACATCACCGGATTTACTTTTACTCGACGAACCTTTTTCTTCTTTAGATGCATTAACCCGTGAAGATTTGCAAGATCAGCTTAAAGCTACCTTACACCAATCCGATATTTCCTTATTCTTAGTTACCCACAGCATTGAGGAAGCTGTTTTTTTGGCTGAAACAATCCTAATCATGGATGACACTGGTAATATTCGAAATTTAATTAATAACTCAGATAATAGGCAAGCTCAATGGCGCGAGAACAATGCCTACTTTATGCGAATAAAGCAAATACGAAAACTTTTGAAAGGAGATTATGATGACACTGATTCGACGCCATCCCTTTTTATATAGTTCCGTCGTAATACTTATCTTATGGAGTCTCATGCATTTTATTGCTGCATGGCCCTTTATTCCATCACCTATAAAAACCCTCGGCTTTATCCTAACCCATGCTATACTTCTGCTTTCACATTTAAGCATCAGTTTGCTTCGGGTTTTCACCAGTATCTTGCTTGCGGTTTTTGTTGGAGGTTTAACGGGTATTATTATTGCAAAAAATAAAAAGGCAGATCAATGGATAACTCCCCTCGTATATGCTCTCTATCCAGTACCTAAAATAGCATTTTTACCCATCATCATGCTACTATTTGGATTAGGCAATACGTCAAAAGTTATCCTGATCTACCTGATTTTATTTTTTCAAATCACATTATCTGTCCGCGATAGCGTTCATCATATTCATCCCTTATACTATTTGTCCATAAAGTCATTAGGCGCTGATAAAAAGGATGTCTATCGACATGTTGTTATGCCTGCAATCCTGCCCAACTTATTTACAACATTAAGAATTAGTATTGGAACAGCAATTTCTGTCCTGTTTTTTGCTGAAAACTATGCGACCAAATATGGTATTGGTTATTTTATTATGGACCAATGGTTAAAAATGAATTACTCCGGAATGTTTGCCGGTATCATTGTCATCGGAACAATGGGGGTCGCTCTTTTTTTACTTCTTGATTATTTAGAAAAAAAGTTTTGCCCCTGGAAAGCGAAGACTTAAGATCACTTATCCTACAATTTTCTCTGCGATTTCAAGGGTTCGCTTTGCTTGAAACTTAACAGATGCTTCAACATCTTCGACCATTTTACCGTCTTGGCCAATGGTAACCGAAGTTCCGTATGGATTTCCGCCTGCTTCCATTGTTACAGGATTCAAATACCCCGGTGTTACAACGATTGCTCCCCAATGATACATCATGGTATATAGAGATAAAAGGGTCGCTTCTTGTCCACCGTGTGGATTCATTGCTGATGTCATTGCACTGACCACTTTGTTCACTGTTTTACCTTCTGCCCATAGACCACCTGCTGTATCTAAGAATTGTTTCATTTGTGAAGGCATTACACCAAATCGGGTCGGTACACTAAAAATAACTGCGTCAGCCCATTCAAGATCATCTAACGTTGCTTGGGGAACATCTTTTGTCGCTTCAATATGCGCTTTCCAATTTGGGTTGGCATCTATGACTGATTGGGGTGCAAGTTCAGCGACTTTAACCACTCTTACCTCTGCTCCCGCTTCAATTGCGGCTTCTTCTGCCCATTTTGCCATCTGATAATTTGAACCACCCATACTATAATAAAAAACTGTTAATTTTACTTTACTCATAAAACACACTCCATTCTTTTCATATTATTATTTTCATACTAACTAGTAATAAATGCTTTTAATTAATAGCGCGATTACTCTGCGCCCTTGCTTAACTTTTTTAAAAGTTGAATAAGTTGATTCTTTTCTTCCATTGACAAAACATCAAAAATCTTGCTTATATTACTCACATGCTCCGGAAAAATATCCGCCATATATTGCTTACCTTTTTCCGTAATACAAATCAAGCTAGCCCGGCCATCTTCAGGATCTTTTTTCCGAGTAACAAAGCCATCTTTTCTTAAGTTATCAATGACTACTGTCATATTCCCGCCGGTTGAAAGCGTCCCTGCAATAATATCCGCAATTCTAAGATCACCTTTGTGATACAGGATTTCAAGAACAGCAAACTGTGCTATTGTCAAACCTCC
>DDQW01000090.1:0-1980 GCA_002342805.1 Clostridiales bacterium UBA2432
CTATAATCCTGTCTTTGACAGTTGTTAAACGAAAAAATCGCTGTAGCCTTTAATTATAAAGGTTAACAGCGATTTTTTTTATTTTGCGGAATATAGTAATTTATTCTCTGCCTTTACTTTTTTTCTGAATTGTTTTCATTTGACGTTTGGTTATGAATTGATAATCCGTACGAAAACGACACGTATCATGTAGATCATCTGTTATTTTTTCGCGTTTATATAAAGGCATAAACCCTTGATCTTCGATTGAGGCAAAATTCATGGCTTTTAATGTATCTAGAATTGTTTCGCACGTATATTTGTAATCAAGCTTTTTCTCAAGAAAGCGATAAGAAATCAACGAAAGAAAACAGATAAGAAAATGCGCTTTAATTCTGTTTTCATCCTGAAGATAGATTGGTCTAGCAGAAAAATCGGTCTTCATAATCCGAAAGCATTCTTCTATTTGCCATCGTCCTTCACTTACTTTTAAAATCTCTGACACATCATCATCGAGTAAATCGGTACATACAGCGTATAAACCATCAAACTTCGACTCAGACTCAATTTTACCAGCATCAATATAACTATAATGTTTTTCGGCGACTTCACCATCTTTGGTTGCAGCCACGGATTCGATAAATCTTGCTGGATCATTCGGATTTTTCCTTGTTTTCTTTATCGACCCATTATCGATCATTTTTTGAGCACGTTCCACCTGTTTATCGCGAAGGTTTTTTTGATACTTGGCATATTTAGGAGAATACGTGACAATAAGACGTTGATGAAGTCTTTTCGTTGTATAAGGCTCGTCTTTATAATAAAGGCCTGGATCATCTTCTGATATTTTTGTTATATCAACCGGCTTGTCATCTGAAACACGTTTAAATCCATTTTTGTTTAAAGCCCAGGTTTTGTCTTCATCACGAAGTTTTTTGATGGACTGTGTCACGATATAGGCACGTTCGCCCATATGGTTATATACTCGAATATCTTCAGAGGCTAAACCTGCATCACTGCAGTAGATGAATTTTTGGCAGCCAAACTCACTAAGCACTTTTTTCTCAAGAGGTTTTAATGACGTTTGCTCATTGGCATTTCCGGGAAAAGTGGAAAAGGCAAGAGGAATGCCGTCACCATCCATAAATAAGCCCATCTGAATAATTGGGTTAGGTCTATGTTCCTTGCTTTTACCATATTTTTTTGAACCGTTTTCCTGTTCGATTTCGAAGTAGTAATTGGAACAATCATAGTAAAGCACTTTATCGTTTCTGTCACCTAAGAAGTGACTGTTCTTGTAGACTTCGGCCTGAATAAAATCACACTCATTGCCAAGAACATCCAAAGCACGATAAATATCATGAAGTTCATAAGAGGGCTTTTCCAAAAATTCAGAGGCAACCTTAAAAGATGAACGTTTACTCGTTGGTTCAAGTATTCGAGAATAAATCAGATCTGAAAGGATATCATTAATATCATAGTCGAACTTGTACTTGGCTTTCAGCTTGCGACACGTCTTGTTTAATTGCAACACGTAGTAAATATTCTGAAGAAAAAGGTAACCACCACGATAGAAAGTCTGTTTGTCAAAATCCAACTGTCTGTCAGCATGAAATGTGATTTGAACTGCTTTGTTTTCGCGCTCTTGTTTATACTTTTGAGTCTCAAGTTTAGCCTGTTCCTTGGCCCATGCCATAACATTTTCGCGATTTGGACCATGCTCAATAAGTAAATCAGATAAGGTTCCAAGTTTACGGACAACAACAGAAGTACTTTTGCCTTTATCATTAATATAACTTTTTGAAATATAGAATGATTCTGAATTCTTTGATTTAGATGTTGTAACTTTTATAATAAACACCTCCCATAGACCTATTATACCACACTTCACGCTGTATTACCACATATTACCATAAAATAAAACAATAAATTTGACGCAAAAAAAGCAGGTCCTATATGGCCTACGCTGATTTTTTGCTATATCAAACTGTCAAACTCCCG
>DDQW01000090.1:2048-3115 GCA_002342805.1 Clostridiales bacterium UBA2432
CACGGATAGATGTACTATAATATGGAAGCGTGAGTTTACTAATAAAATCCAAAGCCCCGGATTTTATAACATAGATTCTATAGTTTGATAATTAAAGGAGGAAATCCCATGAAAACATTCATGCCAAATGCTGAAACAGTTGAAAGAAAATGGTATGTTGTCGATGCTGAAGGTCAAACACTTGGTCGCTTAGCTTCGGAAATAGCAAAAGTATTAACTGGTAAAAACAAGCCGATTTACACACCACACGTGGATACAGGCGATTTCGTAATCGTAATTAATGCAGATAAAGTTGTACTTACTGGTAAAAAACTTGATCAAAAACTTTACAGATGGCACACAGGACATCCAGGCGGTCTTCGCGAAGTTAAATATCGCGATATGATGGCTAAAAAACCTGAAGAAGTTGTTATGCATGCTGTAAAAGGAATGTTACCTAAGAATACATTAGGACGTAAGATGTTAACAAAATTACGTGTATACAAAGGAACAGATCATAATCATGACGCTCAAAAACCAGAAGTTCTTACATTCAATTATTAATTAGGATTCGGAAGGAGGAATAATAGTGGCAGAAGTTAAATATTATGGCACAGGCCGTAGAAAAAGTAGTGTAGCTAGAGTATATTTAGTACCTGGAAATGGTAATATTACTGTAAATAAAAGAGACCTTGATGAATTCTTTGGTCTTGAGACATTAAAAGTAATCGTAAAACAACCACTTGTACTTACAGATACATTATCAAAATTTGATGTATTAGTAACAGTAAAAGGTGGCGGATATACAGGTCAAGCAGGAGCAATCCGACACGGTATCGCTAGAGCTTTACTTGAAGTTGATGTAGAAATGCGTCCAGCACTTAAAAAAGCAGGTTACTTAACACGTGACCCACGTATGAAAGAACGTAAAAAATACGGACTCAAAGGCGCTCGTCGTGCACCTCAATTCTCAAAAAGATAAGCATTATCTGCGGAATACAGATATGGAAAAAGGCACATCGCAAGTTTACTTGTGGATGTGTCTTTTTAAATATCTGTAATTCCATAGGAATGCAACAAATGGCCGA
>DDQW01000090.1:3260-13291 GCA_002342805.1 Clostridiales bacterium UBA2432
CGCAGATAATGCGGAAGGAACTCAGTATTATTTGGCTCATTGGAATGCTTGCATTCTAATGGCCTCTTTATGCTATAGCAAAGTCTTGTTTTAACTTTCAGCCTTAAAATATAGCAAAAAGCGTCAAGGAAACATTCTCGCGGCTAACAACTCACAACTTTTCATAGGACAATAGTCCTAAAAAAACAGAAGCATATCCATCAATACTAACAAAAACATATTAAAAAGGATTTAATAAGTCGCCTATGGTTGAATGCTTACTTCACACAAGGTATAATAGAGATAATATAATTATTGGGGTGATGCAATGAAAGATGAAAAAATCATGCAACAAAACGACAAAAATCGTGCAGACACTATAGAAAGTATGGAGAAGAATACTATGCGGAAAGTCAAAGAAAAAAAGAACAGAATCAAAAGTCCACGCAAAAAAAATCAACTCTTTTCTAATTTAAAGAATCGGTTTAATTCTAAAAAGAAATCCAACAAAAAGACAACATCAAATAGTATTAATACAAAGCGTAAGCGACATGAAACCATATCGCTGAAGTTAAAGCTCATTTTATCTCATGTATTAATAGCAGTATTGCCAATGATTCTTATTGCTGTGCTTCTTTATAATACGGGAAAGAGTTCTATATTAGAAGAAGTAGAGAATGCAAATCTGGCCGTTGCAGATCAAGTAACTAATATAATTAATTTAAAAACGGATGCGATTGATTCAAACTCTATGGTGCTAATTGCCAGTCAAGAAGTTTTGGCGGTCGTCAGCAAGAACATAGACAATTATGAGAATCTTTATTATATGTTAAAAGACCGAGAAGATAGTATTTATACCCTAGTTACATCCTTACAATCTTCAGAAAAAAACATAAAGTCCATTGCCTTTATTAAAGAAGATGAAGTCATTGAACAGACAAAACAACCTTATTATACAACTGAGAATTTCACGGAAGAATTCTTTGCAAGTCCGGAATATCAAATCGTTGCTGATGCAAAATCAAGACCGGTTTGGTTTTATGGATTATTTGGAACTGAAGACTTATTTTTTATGCGACAAGTACGTAATATTTATTCGGCTGCATCGGTTTCAGTATTAACGTTTGCAATTGATCCGGCATATATTGAAACTTTATTTGACCCGGCGCAACTTGGCGAAGGGGCAAAGATGAGCCTGGTCGACCAAGAAGGACGTGTTGTTTTGTCTACAGACGAAGGTCGTAATATTTCAGATACGATTAGTATTAGTGAAGAGCTCCTCAGTGGTCTGAATCAAAAGCTTAATGAAGATCCGGAAGCGAGTTCCATAAGTGGCTCATTTATTACAAGTAAAAATGTGGATGAAGAGACAATGGTTGTATACCAAACAACAAAATCCGGTTGGACCTATGTTGCTGAAATTCCGACACAGGCAATTTTTAGCGGAGTTAACTTAATGCGTAATGCTGCACTTATTATTGTGAGTTTGAGTATGATGGCTGCAATTATTATTGGTATCTTGCTTGCATTTAATATTGTACAGCCGATTTATTATATCCGTAATAAAATGCAAGAAGTTGAAAAAGGGAATCTCTTTGTCCGAAGTGATTTTAAAGGAAAGTTTGAATTTGGTCAATTGTCCCATAGTTTTAATAGTATGACGGAGAATATGGCCCAATTGATTAATGAGACCAAACGTATTACAAAAGAGGTCGAAACGGATTCAGATGAGCTTAAGAAAATTTCTGAACAATCTGCCTTGGCATCAAAAGAAGTTATACTTGCAGTTGAGTCCCTATCAGAAGGAGCTACAGAGCAAGCAAATGATGCGGATAAAACAGCAGGTGTTATTAAAGAACTTGTGACGCAGATGAATAAAACAGAAGAAACATTTAACCAAGTGGTTGGTGTAACAAACCGAACGAAAAAAGCAAGTGCAGAAGCTGCAGTTACAATTGAAGAATTAAATGAAACAACCAATGAAACGATTCAATTATCCAATAATATTAAAACGGATATGGATGACTTGTCGAAACGATTCAAAGATATTTTAGGTATTATTGACATGATTAATGCAATTAGTTCACAAACCAACCTCTTAGCCCTTAATGCCGCTATTGAAGCCGCAAGAGCAGGCGATGCAGGTAAAGGATTTGCAGTAGTTGCAGATGAAGTTCGTAAGTTGGCAAGTCAATCCAGTGATGCTGCAAAAGATATTAGTGACATTGTAACGAATATCTACAATGCAACGAAAAAGACAGGAACAATGATTGAAGAAGGTAGTGAAATATACACACGTCAAGAAGTTGCTGTAAAAAATACGGAGCGTACCTTCAAAGAAATTGCAAAAGATATGGATGGTATTATCCAAGAAGTGGATAAAGTATATATTTTATTAAGTGAATTGGATGATATTCAAGTCGAAGCGACAGATTCTGTGACGAGTATCGCTGCTATTGCTCAGGAATCAGCGTCAGCAATTGAAGAAGTGTTAGCGACAGGTGAAGAACAGACAGCGGCAGCAGATCATATGAGCGAGATGGCAAATAAGTTGGCAGATATTATTGTTATTATGAATAAAAATGTTGAACGATTCAAATTAGATGAAAATGAATAATAATTAATAAATTCACAGCTTGCAAAGAGTGTATATCTAGATATAGATATACACTCTTTGTTCTTGGCAATTTATGTGGTAAAATGTAGTTTGTGAGACGGAAGGAGGAAAGATGTTGGATAAGTTATTTACGCATCTTCACTTACATACGGAATATAGTATGTTAGATGGATCAAGTAAAATCAATGAACTGGTAGCACGTGTGAAAGAGCTAGGTATGGATAGTGTAGCCATAACGGATCATGGAGTCATGTATGGCGCAATTGATTTTTATAAAGCATGTAAAAAAGAAGGTATACACCCGGTTATCGGATGTGAAGTATATGTTGCTCCTAGAGGACGGCATTTTAAAGAAAATAAGTATGATGCGAATAATTACCATTTAGTTCTTCTTGCCGAAAATCAAAAAGGATATGAAAACTTAATAAAATTAGTTTCCTTTGGGTTTACAGAAGGATTTTATTATAAGCCAAGAATTGATTTTGAGTTAATGGAAAAATATAGTGAGGGAATAATTGCTTTAAGTGCTTGTCTTGGGGGACATATCTCCCAATTGATTATTGCCAATCAATTTGAAGAGGCAAAAGAAACCGCCCTTAAATATAAAGAGATTTTTGGGCGGGATAATTATTTTTTAGAGCTGCAACAACATGGTTACGAGGAAGAAGAACGGGTGAACGCCACACTCATAGACATGAGTAAGGAGCTTGGCATACCTCTTGTTGCAACTAATGATAGCCATTATACCTATGAGGATGATGTGAAATCACATGATGTCTTATTATGTATACAAACGAATAAAAAAGTTGCAGATAAAGACCGTATGCGTTATTTAGGTGGTCAGTTTTATGTAAAAAGTCCTGACGAAATGTATAAACTTTTCGATGGATATGAAGAAGCCTTAAAAAACAGCCATGTCATTGCCCACCGATGTCAAGTTGACTTCGAATTCGGAGTAACCAAGCTACCTAAATATGATGTGCCTGAGGGATATAGTCCTGAGGCATATTTAAGAAAGATCTGTCATGACGGTCTTATTGAACGTTATAAAGAAGATGCAAAAGAACATCAAGAACGGCTTGATTATGAATTAAGCGTTATTGAAAATATGGGCTATGTAGATTACTTTTTAATTGTATGGGATTTCATACGATATGCCCGTGAACAACATATCATTGTTGGACCCGGTAGAGGTTCTGCGGCGGGAAGTATTGTAGCCTATTCATTAAGGATTACGGACATTGATCCTATAAAATATAGTTTGATCTTTGAGCGTTTTTTGAATCCGGAACGTGTAAGCATGCCGGATATTGATATTGATTTTTGCTATGAGCGTCGAAGTGAAGTCATTGATTATGTCATCCAAAAATACGGTTCGGAGAAAGTTGCCCAGATTATTACTTTTGGAACCATGGCTGCCAAAGCAGCTATCCGTGATGTAGGACGTGCGTATGATATACCTTATTCTGAAGTTGATAAGATTGCCAAGATGATACCTCAAGAACTTAACATTACCATTGATAAAGCATTGTCAATGAATAAAGATCTGAAGGCCCTCTATGATGAAGACCGACAAGTAAGAACCTTAATAGATACATCAAAACGTTTAGAAGGACTCGTTCGTCATAGCTCAGTTCATGCCGCTGGCGTCGTTATATGTGATCGTCCGGTTTATGAATATGTGCCATTAAATGCCAGCGATGAATCCGTAACCACTCAGTTTCCTATGGGAACATTAGAGGAACTGGGGTTATTAAAGATGGACTTTTTAGGGCTTCGTACTCTAACCGTCATCCAGAATGCAATTGACCAGATTAATTTAGACCGAAGTCAAGAAGATTATATTGTCATTGATAAATTTACCTATGACGATCCCAATGTTTTTGAGTTAATTGCATCAGGTAAAACAGAAGGTATTTTTCAGCTTGAAAGTGAAGGGATGAAGAACTTCATGAAAGAGCTGAAACCCCAAAACATAGAAGATATTATTGCGGGTATATCCTTGTATCGACCGGGTCCAATGAGTTCTATACCGGATTATGTACTTGGACGTCATCATTCAGAACAGGTGCGATATATAACAAAAGAATTAGAACCGATTTTGAAACCGACCTATGGATGTATCGTTTATCAAGAACAGGTTATGCAAATTGTTCGGGATTTAGCCGGTTATACACTTGGGCGTAGTGATTTAGTGCGTAGAGCTATGTCCAAGAAAAAGCTTGATGTGATGAATACAGAGCGACAAAATTTTATTTATGGAAATGATGAAGAAAATATTGAAGGTTGTGTACGTCGTGGAATATCAGAAAAAGCTGCCATGCAAATATTTGAAGACATGGAAGATTTTGCAAAATATGCCTTCAACAAATCTCATGCAGCAGCCTATGCGATTGTTGCTTACCAAACGGCTTGGCTAAAACGTTATTATCCGGTTGCATTTATGGCTGCATTAATTACTTCTGTTTTAGGCCACCCAACGAAGACTTCGCAATACATCATGCATCTTCGAGATTTAGATATTGAATTATTACCTCCGGATATTAATGAAGGATTCCCTAATTTTTCTGTGAAAGGAAATCAAATTCGTTTTGGACTTGCTGCCATAAAAAATGTTGGAAAAGGGATTGTACAAAATATTGTGAAAGAGCGTGAAAGCAATGGTCCCTTTGTGTCAATAACCGATTATTGTATGCGAATGGATAGTCGTGACTTGAATAAAAGGATATTAGAAAGCCTTATTAAGGCTGGAGCTTTCGATTCTTTAGGCGGAACACGAAAGCAATACTTGCAAGGTTATAAGACAATATTAGATTCTGTTTTACATGGACGTAAAAATCGTCTGGAAGGTCAGATTGATCTTTTTGGAATGTCACCTGAAGATGATAGTTTAGATGACGTTTTACCGAAAGTAGGCGAGTTTGATGAAGAACAATTGTTGGCCTATGAAAAGGATGTATTGGGAATTTATGTCAGTGGACATCCCTTACAAAAATTTGATGTATACCTAAAAGCAGTGGCTACACACCAAAGTGTCGATTTTCAAACCGGTGTGGATGAGGAGCTTGTGGATGACTTTGAGGTATCTGAAGCCAACAATGTCACAAAGGTCAATGAGCAACGTATCTATGATGGACAACGGGTAAAAATGGGAGGTCTTATTCGTACAATAACAAAAAAAACAACCCGAAATAATGCAATGATGGCATTTATTGAGATAGAAGATCTGTATGGTAGCGTGGAAGTCATTGTTTTTCCTAAAATTTTTGAGAAATGCAAGGAATTACTTGAAGAAGACCAACCGGTGATTGTTCAAGGCCGTGTTACAATACAAGAAGACCAAGTGACCAAAATAATCGCAGATCAAATTCACAAACTTGATGATGATTCAATTGAAGAATCAGCAATTGTTTGGGTGAAAATTCAAAATCATGATGAATATAATACAGTCATGCAACCCTTATTGAGAATTTTTAATCAGTGTCAAAAAGGTAGCAATATGATTGCCTTTTATCTTGAAGAAACAGGAAAAAAGCATAAATACAATCAATTATTACGCATATCAAATCAGGATATAGAGTCAATAAAAAAAGTAGTAGGAGAGCAACGTGTTAAAGTTGTGAAAAAAAGTTGAAATTTCAAAGGATATATAATACAATTATCTATAAATTCACATAAGAGAAATGACTATGGAGGTTATGAAATGGCAAAAGATATTAAAACGATTGGTGTATTAACAAGTGGTGGCGATGCACCTGGAATGAATGCGGTTACCAGAGCTGTTGTCCGAACGGCCTTAGCAAAAGGCATGCGTGTCATGGGAATTCGCAAAGGATTTGCCGGATTGATTACAGGCGATATATTCGAAATGGATGCAAGAAGCGTTTCAGATACAATTCAACGCGGTGGAACAATATTACATACGGCAAGATGCCCTGAATTCATTAATAAGGAAGTGCAAGAACGTGGAGCTGAGATGTGTCGAGTTTTCGGTATTGACGGTGTTGTTGTTATTGGAGGAGATGGATCTTTTCAAGGTGCAGAAAAATTGGCAAACCTTGGGATTAACACGATTGGAATTCCCGGAACGATTGACTTAGATATTGCGTGTACAGATTATACTATTGGCTTTGATACTGCGGTGAATACAGCTATGGAAGCTATTGATAAGATTCGTGATACGTCGACATCTCATGAGCGATGTTCCATCGTTGAAGTTATGGGCCGTAATGCCGGTTATATTGCCTTATGGTGTGGTATCGTTAACGGAGCGGAATATATCTTCTTGCCGGAAAGAGAAAACATTTCTGAAAATGATTTGATTCGTCGGATTTTAGAAAACCGTGAAAAAGGTAAAAAGCATAACTTAATCATCGTTGCTGAAGGCGTTGGTGGGTCAACGGAATTAGCAGAACGTATAGAGAAGGTAACAGGTATATCCGCGCGTGCAACAATTTTGGGACATCTTCAACGTGGGGGAAGTCCGACTGCGGTTGATCGTATGCATGCTTCAATGATGGGGGCGGTTGCTGTTGAACTATTAGCAGAAGGAAAATCGAATCGTGTTGTAGCCTATAAAGACGGAAAATATATCGACATTGATATTAATGAAGCCTTGAAAATGGAAAAAAATATTGATGATTATCATGTTGAAGTAAGTAGGTTATTAGAAACACGATAAGGTAAAGTTAGGGGTATTCTTATGAACTGTCCGAAGTGTGGTGTAGCAATCAAAGAATCATCGAAAGTTTGTTATAATTGTGGGGAAGATTTAGAGAAGTATTCGATTGATCAGCTCATCGAAAATATGTTGAACGAAGATGATGCTAAAGATAAAGCCGAAGGTAAATCACAAGTGAAAGCAAAAGAATCCAAAAAAATTAAGAAAAAGACTAACAAATATCCATATAGTATAGGGATGCTGATAACAAAAGGCGTCAACATCTTAATTATTATTTTTTTGATCGGAGCCTTATTTTTACCGTGGTTTTCTTTTAGTGGTCAAGGTTTCTTTAAAGGGTATATATCAAAAGGGTTTGAAAGTACCGAAAATCCAAATGATACCATTGAATTTTCTGCGTATGAACTTAGACAATATGGCAAAGATTACGGAGATACTTACAATATTTTAAATAGAGGAAGCGATGAAGAAAAACGTATATGGTCGAGTCAACTTCAATTGTATTATTTGCAGGGCATCTTAGGTATAGTGATTTTAGGCGGATTGTCAATTGTGCTTATTCTTCTTGATCGAAAAATGCGAACAGGAGAATGGATTCGAGGATTTTCTGTCATAAGTGCACTAATCATTGGGATGAATTATGTGACCTTTAAGATCCCTTTTTTTAGCATGTTTGCAACACGAGCACAAAATGAGCTCCGGAGTGAAGATATTCTTAGTGCTGTAAAAATGAACCTGGATGGAATTCATGTCAATGATCAATTTTATGCATATACAATGACCGAGCAAACAGGCTTTTATATAGCAGCGGTGGTTTGTGGTTTGTGGTTTGTTTTTTCTACGATCATGATTGAATTACGAGAAGATAAAGAGGAATAGTATGAAAGACGTCTTAAAAAATATACATTTTCAGCCTGCGCAGATTTTAGCCTTAGGCTTCTTTGGATTGATTATAGTAGGGACAACTTTACTCAACTTACCGATTGCTTCGAATGACGGACAAAGCATTGGATTTATTAATGCCTTGTTTACATCAACATCAGCCGTTTGTGTGACCGGCTTGGTTATTGCTAATTCCATGGAACAATGGACCTTATTTGGAAAAGTGGTTATTATTATCCTCATCCAGATTGGGGGGTTAGGGATTATGACCTTGGCAACAACATTTTTCTTGTTAATGGGAAGAAAAATAGGTCTAAAAGAACGCCTTGTTATTCAAGAAGCATTAAATCAAAACAAGATTTCAGGTGTCGTTCGATTAACGCGAAATATTATTTTCGGAACCCTATTTATGGAAGGCATTGGAGCACTTATCCTTATGTTTAATTTTTTTCCGGACTATACATTCATTGAGGCTTTAGGATTAGGCATCTTTCATAGTATCAGCGCTTTTTGTAATGCCGGATTTGATGTATTAAGTTACAGTAGTCTGTCACCCTATGTCCATAATTGGCCAGTAAATTTGACAGTAAGTGGACTCATCATCTTAGGTGGATTAGGATTTACCGTATGGCATGATGTGATTGATACAACGCGAGAAACCTTTCGAAAGAAACGACACCATGGATTTTGGTTTCATCGTTTAGGATTGCACACAAAGATTGTTCTTGTATTAACAGCGACGCTTCTTTTCGCTGGATTTGTTTTGTTTTTCTTGCTTGAAATGAATAATCCGGGAACCATGCAAGATTACACATGGTCTCAGAAAATACTGGCTTCGATATTTCAATCGGTCACAACGCGTACGGCAGGTTTTAATACCATTGCCTTAGACCAAATGACAGATGGGTCCAAGTTCATAACCATTATTCTAATGTTTATCGGTGGTTCTCCGGCAGGTACAGCAGGAGGAATCAAGACGGTGACCTTAGGTGTCTTATTTTTCTCAGTGATTTCAACAATACGGTCTCGAGAAGAAACAGAAGCTTTTAATCGACGTATTCCAGAAGATATCATTAAACGAAGTTTGGCGATTATTATGATTAGTTTAGGTGTAGTCATAAGTGTAACGATTATATTAACAATTACCGAAAGTCAAACGTTTTTAGATGCTGCTTTTGAAGCGGTATCAGCCTTTGCAACAGTAGGACTATCCTTAGGTATAACCGGCGAATTATCCACTATTGGAAAAATAGTGATTGCAATGACCATGTTTATCGGCCGATTAGGACCGATGACATTAGCAGTAGCTATGGCGATTCGCTATGACCATAAAAAAGTATCCGTTCGAAAACCATCAGAACGTGTAATGGTAGGATAAGAAAGTGAGAATAAAATATGGCAGATAGAAAAGATTTTGTGGTGTTAGGAATGGGAAAGTTTGGGCGTAGTGTTGCCGAGACTTTAGCAGCCCATGACTATGATGTATTGGCCATTGATAATAACGAAGATATTATTCAAGAAGTATCCGATTTTGTAACACATGCAGTTCAAGCAGATGTAACCGATGGTGACGCATTAGCAGCACTAGGAATGCGAAATTTTGATGTTGCCGTTGTGGCTATTAGTGATGATATGCAGTCATCGATTATGGCAACGATCTTAGCAAAAGAAATGGGCGTACCCTATGTTGTCGCTAAAGCCCAAAGTGATATCCATAAACGTGTTTTAGAGAAAGTCGGTGCAGACCGAGTTGTATTTCCGGAACGTGAGATTGGCGTTCGTATTGCAAATCAATTAACTCAAGATAGTTTTGTGGATTTCATGGAGTTATCGGATGATTTCTCCATTGTAGAGATTGAAGTGCAAAAGAAA
>DDQW01000101.1 GCA_002342805.1 Clostridiales bacterium UBA2432
GCATGTTTTAATTCATATAAGACTTCTCCAGTTAATGTATTAATCTCGGTTATTCGTTCGATTTCGTCTCCGAAGAATTCAACACGTAAGGCATTCTCATAGGCACCTGAAGGAAATATCTCAACAATATCACCACGAACTCGAAATGTTGACCGAACAAAATCTAAATCATTACGTTTATATTGAATATCGACGAGTTTACGTAGAAGCTCGTCGCGATCATAGTTCATACCAGGTCGCAGGGATATAACCATTTCTTTATAGTCAATCGGTGAGCCTAAACCATAAATACACGACACGGATGCAATAATAATAACGTCACGTCGTTCGGCTAATGCAGCTGTCGCTGAATGCCGTAATTTATCAATTTCTTCATTAATGGATGAATCTTTTTCTATATAGGTATCCGAATGGGCCACGTAGGCTTCCGGTTGATAATAATCATAATAACTAACAAAATATTCTACTGCATTATCCGGAAAAAATTCCTTGAACTCTGAATATAACTGTGCCGCTAAGGTTTTATTATGGGCGATAATTAATGTAGGAACATTCATATCTTGAATAATATTCGCCATGGTAAATGTCTTACCGGATCCGGTTACACCCAATAATGTTTCGTGCTTATTCCCGTGTTTAAACCCTTCCAAAAGTTTGAAAATAGCTTCTGGTTGGTCTCCTGTTGGTTTGAATTCTGATTGCAAATTAAATTGACTCATTATTTCACCTCTTTTACTCGTTATATAATTATACCATATCACGCTAGGATTGCAAACATATGTTCTTGGCTTTTTTAAAAAAATCTCAGCCTCCAGAAATTATGTCACTTGACACTCTGTGAGTCTGAGATTCCCTTTGCTCATCTTAATATTTTCCTTTTAAAAAATCGAAAAGACCGATTTGATTATACCCTTCCATTGAATAAACAATCAATGGTTTTTCCGGGATAAATCGGACACCCATACGTGTCAAATCCTTCGATTTATGAATTTCGTATCGCATCAATCGACCGGCAATTGTACGAGATTCAATAACTATTTCCCCTTCAGCTTCTTTGACCATTCGTAAAAAATGTTTAATATCTTGAACAAATGTGTCATTCACTTTTTCTATTACTTCGCCTAATTCCATTCCAATCTCATCTGCAATCCCACCATGAATAACTTCCATAATGCGTAACCCATTTTCTGGATGTGTGTAAATTGGCGGTTGCTTTTTTTCTTTTCGAACCTTTGCATGATGCATTCCTTCCGGAAAAACAACCATTATTAAACTTCCCATTATTTGAACATAAAGATTTTCTACAGCTAAAACACCTATAAGCAAGAGCAAAACTCCAAAAATGATGTTCATATATCCCGATTGTTTTTGATGATTTTGTAATGTTTCTGTATAACTTATGGAGTTATGATTCATGAAAGCAACAAAGGGAAACATGGTATAAAAAATATTTTGATTGTAAGGATATTGAATCATCGGCCACCAAGTCGGCATTTGAATCCCTTGAGTTGCCAACTCTCCAATTTGTAAAATCAAAAGACCTATTGGCAAAATCCAGCTTTTATGAATGATATGCCCTAGAATGATTTGATTATCTTTACGACTAAGTACAGGAATGACGCTTTGCTCTTTTGTTAAGAGTATAAGTACTCCTTTGATTAGACTGATTATTCCAACAAGAAGAATAAGGGATGCAATATGCGTTTGCCCATCCATTATTAATGATAAGAAGCAAATCAATGCGACCCCATAACTAAGATCTAGAAAACGTATTCGCACCATGGAAAGCAATAATGTAATAGGAATAAGAAAAAGTAAAAATTCATTGAAATATAAGGGAATCCCGATAAAAACCACTAAAAAACTTACAAGGCTTCCTACAAGAATGCTTTGCACCAATATATCGGCCATGAGATTTATCATCGACTTTTTTTTAATTATTCGATATATATCTATTCGGTTCAATCGGCGATTGATTAAAAATACAACCCATACACCAAACAAAAAAACAATATTAAAAATTGAGTATCCTACACTTTCCAACGTTATTCTAACTAAGTCCAACATGTTGTTCTCTCATCTTTCATTTTTAAGTCGTCTTCTCATATTTATTGTTTGATTTGTTCGCGTATGAGCTCAAGTGCTTTTTCCAGTTGATCATCTACATCATCTTCGTAATCTTCTTCGACAAAGACATCTGGTTCTACACCAATATCTTGAATATAATTCCCATCTGGCGTGTAATACCTAGATACCGTCACCTTGATGGCTGAATTGTCATCAAGATCAATTGTTTGTTGAACAAGACCTTTTCCAAAGGTGGTTTCACCGACAATTGTTCCTAATTCATGGTCTTTGATTGCTCCTGACATAATCTCAGATGCGCTGGCACTACTCCCGTTAACTAAGATAACTAAGGGCTTATCAAATGCTTCTTTGGTCTCTGTCACTAATTCAGATCGACGCCCTTGTTTATCCACTGTATAAACAACAAGCATATCTTCTTTTAATAATTCGTCAATCATATTATAGGCGATATGTAAATATCCACCCGGATTAAATCGCAAGTCAATAATCATTCCTTTTTGTCCTTGCTTATTGAGCTCTTCAATTGCATTATTAAATTGTTCCTCTGTTACAAGATCAAAACTACTCACTGCAACATAACCAATATCATCTTCCTTCATTGAATATTCCACTGTCGGAACTTCAATCTCTTCACGTGTGATTGGAATGTCTAGCGTCTCTTCATCACGAATAACCGTCAAAATAACGTCTGTTCCTTTTGGTCCTTTAATCAACTCAACAATTTTATCTAAAGCCATTCCATTAATGTCTACAGCATCGACTGCAATAATCTGATCATTAGGCTTTATGCCGGCTTTTTCCCCCGGTGAACCTTTAAATGGTGCTACAACAACCACCTCATCCTCTGTTTCCCCATAGGAAACAACAACACCTATGCCATCGTAGCTTCCTTCCATTGTTTCCATAAATGACGCGTATTCAGTTTGGGTGAAATATGTTGTATATGGATCTCCAACACTATCGACAAGGCCTCGAATAGCTTCTTCATACAATTGTTCTTCTTCAATATCTTCGTAATAATATGTATTTAATTTACCAATTACATCTTCAACTTTTGTTTCAAAACTTTCATATTCTTGATTAGCATATTGCGGAATCACTTCCTGAGCAATTTTACCTATGGAAAAAAATCCACCTAAGGCAATTTGCGCAAGCAATAATATTACCATACCACTGGCTAATCCTATAAAAAAACTACTTTTTTTCATGTATTTCCTCTATTCTATATCTAATTTGCTGATGACTTTTGCAAAGGATCTATCCATGTTCCGCCAACTTGAACACCAAAATGCAAATGATTTCCTGTGGACCACCCTGTACTGCCGATTTTTGCAATCGTATCTCCCCGAACAACAATATCTCCTTCAGAAACAAGAAGTTCTGAACAATGGGCATATTGCGTTACAACATGACGCTTTTGAGGGTCAACACCATGATCTATGAGAATATAGTTTCCATAGGCCGTTCCCCAGCCTGCAAAAATAACACGCCCACTTCCTGAAGCTTTAATGGACGTCCCATAAGACGCCGGAATATCAATGCCTGTATGATTACTTGCATAACCATAAACCGGATGGGTTCTTGGTCCGAATTTTGAAGAAACACGACTCCATCCCGGTACCGGCCAATCTAGATCTCCACCAAATAAAATAGTGCTATCTGCATAAAGCTTGATTAGCTCTTCAATCATTTTATCTCGTTCTTCTTGTTCTTTCTCCATCATCTGAATTTCTTCAAGAATTAACTCTTTGTCTTCTTGAATGGATAAAATTTCATATTCTTTTTTCGCCCTTAGTGCTTCAACTTCATTTTTTTGATTGACATTCTCAGCTTGTAATTCTTCTAATTCTAACTTTTCTAAAGTTAGTTGATTTTCATGTCGCACAATATCTTCTTTAATTTGTTGTATCTTTTCAAGCATCTCTTGATCGTACTCAACAAGTTTATTCAAATACTCTAAACGATTGAAAAAATCACTTGTATCTTTCGACTCTAACAAAACCTCCAAATATTCTGTTGAACCAAATTCATACATAATTTTAATGCGCTCTTTTGTCTGCTCATAATACACTTCTTGCTCATCACGAATGAGATCCAGTTGTTCAAGTGTCAATTCTATTTCTTGCTCTTTGTTTGAGATATCTGCATTTGTCTTTGCAATCGCATTGTTAATCTGGTTCGTTTCTTGTTCAAGCTCTAATATTTGATAGGATCGCTCAGCTATCCCTGCATTCTTTTGAGCAAAAGCTTCCTTGGCAGCTTCAATAGCTTGTTCTGTCTCCTTTTTTTGACGTTCTAAATCTTTTATCGAGGTTCTTGCATTTACACTTAAAGCAACAAGCGGAATCAAAACGAATACGAGTATGATAAAAACGAGACCTTGTATATTTGTTTTTTTTAGCACCAAATCACCTACTTTATTTTAAACTTTTAAATATCTTCCAATTGTAAATCGGCTGCCTATAATCCCTAAAGATGCCCCTGCTATAAGCATGATAGGGGTTAATTGAACCATCAATTCTTCTACAGGAATGAAAACAAGGAAATCATTCAATAAATAGAATTGTGTAATAATGCTTTGAACAACTTGATTATAAAAATACGAAATTGCCAGCAAGGGAATCGATGCACCAATCAAACCAATAAGAGCACCTTCAACAATAAATGGTCCACGAATCATCAACGTTTTTGCTCCGATATACCGCATTATATTTATTTCCCGTTTTCGTAAGGCAATTCCTAAACGAATGGTGTTCGAAATAATAAACAACGAAATAATGGAGAGGATAACAATTAAGGCTAGGCTGATATAGGCCACCAAATCATTAAAATTTTCGACAATTGCTGCGACTTCCCTTGCCTCTTTTACGTGCCGAACAATCTCTTCCGATTCAAGGAGCTTTATTAAATGTTCTTGTTTAGAAATATCTTCGAAGAGAACCTGCAGTGATGCAGATCCAACAAGTGGATTATCATCATCAAATCCATCCAAAAGATCTTCTCGTCCTTCAAAGTAATCTCCTTTGAACTCATTCCAAGCATCTTCTTCACTAACATAAGTCACTTGGTAAACTTCTTCCCGCGCTTCAAGTTGTGTTTTTAATGTGAGGATTTCATTTTCAGTAACATTGTCATCAAAAAATATAGCTATTCCTATATTATGCTCAAATTCATCTAATGTGTAATTCAAATTCACCGTTATACAGTAGAAAATACTGACAATGAACAGACTAGCTACAATTGTTAATATTGATGCCAACGACATTAATCTATTTTTAAAAAGATTTTTAATTCCTTCGATTAAACAATACCAGAGTGTTTTAATTCTCATAACCATAGTCTCCTCTTTGTATGTCCTTAATTACGCGACCATGTTTAAGTGTAATTACTCTTTTTTTCATCGCATCTACGATTTCTCTATCATGGGTTACCACCACGACAGTTGTTCCACGCATATTTATATCTAGAAGCAATCGCATGATTTCCCATGAAATTTTTGGGTCCAAATTACCTGTCGGTTCATCTGCAATAAGAATAGGCGGATTGTTGGCAAGAGCACGGGCTAATGCCGTTCTCTGCTGTTCTCCACCTGATAATTGATATGGTTTCATTTTGGCTTTGTGCGTTAAACCGACCATGGATAATAAGGTTGGCACAGTTTTTCGAATTATTCGCGAAGGCGTTTCTGTAACTCGTAAAGCAAAAGCAACGTTTTGATAAACGGACAGATTTTGCAATAGTCGAAAATCCTGGAAAACTACGCCTAAGTTCCGTCGTAATTTTGGTATCTTTCGATTACTTAATTTAGTTATATCAACACCCTCGACATAAATACGTCCTGATGAGATTGTGATTTCACGCATTAAACTCTTGATAATTGACGTTTTACCTGAACCACTACCTCCAACAATAAAAACAAATTCTCCTTTTTCTATGGTAATTGACACATCATCAAGAGCTTTTACACCATTGGGATATGCCTTTGTAACATTTTCTAATCGTATCATTCTAAGCCTCCCTTATCCAAATGGATAAGTCTAAAGTTAATAAACGTCTGACTGGCTCATATATCGCATGTATTTTACAACCATCAAAGCAATTTTAAAGGTAATGGCATCTTCAAATGTTCTCAAATCCAATCCGGTATTTTTTTGAAGTTTATCCAAACGATATACCAGTGTATTTCGGTGAATATATAATTGTCTTGATGTTTCTGAAACATTTAAGCTGTTCTCAAAAAACTTATTAATCGTTGCTAACGTTTCATCATCGAATTCATCTGGTGATTGTCCTTCAAATATTTCGCTAATAAACATCTTACAAAGCGGAATCGGTAATTGATAGATTAGGCGACCAATACCAAGATTCTCATAAGCCATAACATGAGCCTCTGTATAGAATATTTTACCTACTTCTAATGCCATTTTTGCTTCTTTGTAGGATTTCGAAACATCCTTAATATCATTAACGACAGTTCCAATTGCAACATAAACAGAACTCATCGCTTCTGAGTTCAGTGTGTCGACAATCATTCGTGCTAACTTTTCGATATCTTCAATAGTGTCTGTTGATTTAAGCTCTTTAACAAGAATAATATTTTTCTCGTCAACGGCTGTAATGAAATCTTTGGTTTTTGCCGGAAAAATACTACGGACGATTTCTAAGGCATTGGTATCTTTTTCGAACTTCGTTTCAACAATCATTGATACACGACGTACGTCAGTTTCAATATGCAATTTTTTAGAACGATTGTAAATATCTACGAGCAACAGATTATCTAACAAGAGATTTTTTACAAAATTATCTTTGTCAAATCGTTCTTTATATGCAACTAATAAATTTTGAATTTGGAAGGATGCAATTTTCCCGATTTTGTACACATCCTCTGCCTCACCTTGCGCAGAAATAACGTATTCCACTGTACGATCATCGAACACTTTAAAAAATTGATACCCTTGTACTAATTGACTTTCCGCTTGGGAATGAATAAAATCAGGTACCGCATAATTATACTCACCTAATTTTTCTTCTTCTGTTGTTGCTAATATTTTACCATCCGGATCCATGACACTAAGTTCTATTCGTGTAATTGTTTTTAATCCTTCAATTGTGTTTTGAATTATTTGATTTGAAATCATATAACGTTCTCCTTACTTTCTAAGATGTTTTTACATCTTTGGATTCTGTTTCCATTTTATAGCATAATCTACAAAATTGAAAGAGGGAATGCACAATTTTGTGCATTCCCTCCAATTATTTATTTTTTTGGTATTATATTTCTATTACTTTTTCTGTCTCTTTGTCAAATAAATGTAAACGATTAATATCAAATGCCATCTTCACTGTTTGACCAGATTCAACTTTGTAACGTGGGTCTGTTCTAGCCGTTACATCAAATGCATCTACAGAACCTATAACATTTAACTCAGCACCTAACATCTCAACAACATTAACTTCAAAGTCAATCACTGTTTCAGGATGAGCGTCCATATATGCTTGATCTTCATGAATATCTTCCGGACGAATTCCAAATATAATCTCTTTATCGACATAGCCACCATCAATCATCGATTGAGCTTGCTTACCTTTTAATAAGATAGAGTTTGCTCCGAATAATAAGGTAACATCATCGCCTGTTTTTGAAACTTTTGCATCCAAGAAATTCATTTGAGGTGAACCAATAAATCCGGCAACGAATAAATTAGTTGGATGATCATAAAGGTTTGAAGGTGTATCTACCTGTTGAATAAAACCATCTTTCATTACAACAATTCTTGTTCCAAGCGTCATCGCCTCAACCTGGTCATGTGTTACATAAATAATTGTTGTTTGAAGTCTTTGATGCAAACGAGAAATCTCGATACGCATCTGAACTCTTAACTTAGCATCAAGGTTTGATAAAGGCTCATCCATTAAGAATACTTTCGGCTCACGTACAATGGCACGTCCCATAGCAACACGTTGACGTTGTCCACCGGATAAGGCTTTAGGTCGACGATCAAGTAATACTTCAATACCAAGTATCTTAGCAGCTTCTTGAACACGACGATCAATTTCAGCTTTTGGAGTCTTACGTAATTTAAGACCAAATGCCATATTATCATATACTGTCATATGTGGATAAAGTGCATAGTTTTGGAATACCATCGCGATATCACGATCTTTTGGCTCGACATCATTAACAAGACGATCGCCAATGTATAATTCACCTTCTGAAATTTCTTCAAGACCGGCAATCATACGAAGTGTCGTCGATTTTCCGCATCCTGATGGACCTACGAAGATAATAAATTCTTTGTCTGCAACTTCTAGATTAAAATCTTGAACTGCTGTTACATTTCCTGCATAAACTTTTTTGATGTTCTTAAGAGATAAACTTGCCATTTAATGGGCCCCCTTGTGGAATATTGGTTAATTACTGTTGCGTTAAATATACTATACTATAGTTAAGCAGCTAAAACTATGGATTAATTAAACAAAAGGTCCTTTTTGAATTTGTGAACATTGCTATTTACAGGTATTTTGTAGTATTTTACCGTCCTATTCGCTTTTAATACTATCTACATTCACCAAGTGGATACCTTCGATCTACAAAAGACGGCTACATTTATGGACACTTTGTCTATTTTATAGCTTCATTTTTAGAGACTTCATACTCTACAAATCCTTCGCCGACCACTTCTCGAACGTCAGCAACGATCACAAATGCGTTTTTATCGATATCTCGAACAATTTCTTTGAGTTTTACGATTTCTCTTTTAGACACAACGCACAATAGCAACTCCTTTTTATTGTGGGTATATTTTCCTTCACCATGAAGACCGGTAACCCCTCGATCTAAATTAATCATCAGTTGTTCCGAAATAGCTTCACTAAAATCCGAAATGATAAATGCGGCTTTTGAAAAATGTAAACCTTCTAATATACCATCAATAACTTTCACCGATATATATATAGAAATTATGGCATACATGGTTTTCTCCGGACCAAAAAGATAAAGACCCAATAAAATAATCAAGGCATCCAAAAAAAGCATAATCTGAGCAACCGAAATATGTTTAGCAAAATGTTGAATGATACTCGCTGCCAAGTCCGTTCCACCTGTTGTTGAAAAGGCACTAAAAACAAGCCCCAAGCCTATACCGGCAAGTAATCCGCCAAAAATCCCACCTAATAGCACGTCAAATGTTAAGGGTTGTAGACCGCCTGTATAAAAAAGAGCAAATGACAAATAGAAGGTCGCAAATAAACTTCTGGCACCAAAATGTCTTCCTTTTAGCAAAAAGGCAATGATAAAAAGAGGAATGTTAATAACCATGTTAGTTATATAGATAGGTATTCCACCGTCAACAAAACCTTCTGTCACTGATTTAATGATAATGGCAAGACCAGTCACACCTCCTGTAACCATTTCCAAAGGATCAAAAAACATATTAATTGATATCGCTAATATAGTGGTTCCGATAATAATCAGAACGTAATCCAAAATCGGATGCCGTTTACTTCGTATTTCCATAATCTACCTCTACTTATATTTTCGACCTTCTAAAAGCATTTTGATTAAAAACAAGGGCAATTTTAACATACGTTTAAATCGTGTCGGTTGTTTCATCAACCGATAAAACCATTCCAGATTCAGACGTATAAAAATCTTAGGCGCACGTTTAACCACGCCAGCCATCCCGTCAAAGGAACCACCAACACCTGCAAACACTTTTGCATCAATACGTTCCTTATATTGAGCAATCCATTTTTCCTGGCGTGGCGCACCTAGTCCAACAAGCAATAGATCCGGTTTCACACGATTAATATCCGCAATCACTTTTTCATCGTCTCTTTCATAGCCATTCCATGTTCCGACAACGGATAATCCAGGATGTTTCTTCTGCATTGTTTTCACCGCCAGCTCTGCAACGCCTTCTTTTGAGCCAAAAAAATATACGGTATAGTCCGTATCTTTTAATACTTCGAATAATTGTTGAATAAAATCATATCCAGCAACTCTCTCTTTTAATGGTCTCCCAATTAACTTTGATCCAATGACAACCCCAATCCCATCCGGTAAGATCAAATCTGCTTGGTTTAGATTCCCTTTTAAGTCCTTATCATCATATGCCGCCATAACAATTTCCGGATTTGGCGTGTAAATAACTGACTTGGTTTGTCTTGAAAACAAACCAAGTCCATATTTAAGGGCTTCTTTCATATTAATATTATCAAATCCTACACCTAAAATATTCACTCTATCTTTCATACGGCCTCACCTTTATTGATCACTGTCATTGGTCCCAATAGCGATAACGACTTGAATCTCTTTATCCATCAGCGATTCATCGACACTTATTTTAGGATTATTAAAATGCTTTTCTAAAGCTTCACCAACTTCTTGCGCAGGGGCTAATATAAGCGTTTGTTTTAATGACTTATCTTCATAGTTACTGGCGTCAACAACATCAAAGCCTTGGCTTTTCAATCGCTCTTGAGTACGTCCTGCAAGTCCTCCGACATTTGTTCCATTTTGAACAGATATGGTAAACTCTGTCGGGTCTAGAATTTTAACGGGATCAACCTCGACCTCTACATTTTGTTCTTGAGTTTGGTCTCCCTCTATATCTTCACTTTCCGGTGTCTGAACAATGTTCTTTTTATTAATAATGCTCTCTATCAACTCTTTGGATGCTGCTTGATCATATGTATATGAACCATCCGTAGAGCTTGGTCCTCCCGGAAGGGTTGTCATACTAATCTTATCGGCGGAAATATCATCAATGTATATCAAATAATCCACTGCATCTGTGAAGTCCGTTGTAACATGATTAAAAATTGTTTCAAGAATTGTCACCATATTGAATTTTTTGTCCGGTTCAAGGGCTTGCTGCATAAAGGCCTTCATAAATTCATGTTGCATATCAATTCGCCCGATATCTGCATTTGAATATCCATAGCGATAACGTACAAGTTGCTCCGCTTGGGCACCATTTAAACCTTGATAGCCTGCATCTAAATTAATATATAAGTCTTGAAGAGGATCGCTGTATTTCATTGGTTCCGGAATATCCATATAAATGGGACCAACTGCGTCAACAATATACTTAAATCCTTCTAAGTTCATATTCACATAGTAATCAATTTTTACCCCAAAAACTTGTTCTAAAACATCTACAGATGTTTCATTACGTTTCTTGCTACTCACATAAGCCGGAATGGCATTAATTCGTGAATATTGTTTGACATCGCTTCGAACCTTGCTTATTTCTGAATATATATCATCCGGAATTTTAACCTTTGTATCTCTCGGAATTGAAATAATATCAATATCACCAAGCTTGTGATTAAAAAAAGCAATCATATTTACATCTGTCCGATATCCGTCTTCATCAACACCAAAAATAGCAACAGTCGTTAGTTCTTTGGATGCTAAGTGTGAAGCATCTTCTTCACTCATAATATCGTCTATGCCATCATCCGTTCCATTGACCGTAATCGGATTGTTCTTGAGGGCATCCAAGATCTTATTACTTGTTATCTGAACATATCCATATGTTCCTAGAGAAGCAAGAATGATAAGTAATACAAAAGATACAAAAAATATCTTAATAAATTTATTTAACAAATATACTTGTCGATTGTTTTTTTTCTTTGCCATGATAACCCCTTAATTCTAATCATTATTATTAATTAACGCATTTACTATTTTATGATGTTCCTCTAATGACCATTTTTGGTACCATTTGTCATCAATTTGCTCTCCATAAGAGGGTAAAATCACCATATTTTCTGATTTTAAAATATTTTGCTGATCCATTTCAAAAAAGTATTCTGCATACTCTAGTGCAAATGCTAATCCAAAATCCGAATCAAATATATTATATCCGATAGTTGCTAATTCAGCAACCTTATCAAAGTCCCTAATTTGACTAATTTTGGTATATAATGCAACCATAAAATCTTGCTGAACTTGAATCCGTTGCAAATCCCCCATTCTATATTGACGATAGCGTACAAGTTGTTCGGCTTTGTCACCATCTAAGAGTTGCTCTCCCTTTTGTAAGTCAATATATAAGTCTTGAACTGGGTCATTATAATACATACGCTGGGGCACAAAAAATTCAACCCCTCCAACAGCATCGACGACTTCTCTAAAGCCTCCGACATCAATCGTTGCCATATAGTCAATCTCTAATCCAACTATCTCACCAATAATCTTTTTTACTTGCTTTAAAGCTTCATTATCCTTACCAAGGTTATAATATACTTCACCCAGTTTACAATATGCAATCCGATTATTTGGATCGTTTTCTTTTATTGTTTTAAAGGGTTCCTTACGAAAATCAATGTGCAAATCTCTGGGAACCGATATAACTTTAAATTCACTATCTGAGGCATCAAAATAACCGACCATAATTACATCTGTTAAACCTCTTGATTTGTCAAATCCGATTAATAGTCCTGTAAACGAATCCGGATGAAAGACATCTTCTTGTTCAGGTTCTTCCTCTTCGGTTTCATCTTCGTCTTGTTGATTTTCAACTTGTGGATTAGCCTCTATCTCTTCCTTCTGATCTTTTTGAATCCCGACAATTAATAAGGAACTTAAAAATATTATCACAATCGTCACGGATAATATTAATAACTCACGCAAATCTTTATCCATTACACCCTCCATACAAATTAGTCTCAACCACTATATTACCATATATACATCCCTTCTGCATATAAAAATTTGATTAAGTTTTAAAAATACGTTATATTATTCATAGAATACTTACCTAGGAAAGGAATAGTTATGAGTGATCTATCATTAGTTCTTGTTACCGGTGCGTCTAAAGGAATCGGCAGGGCTATTGCAATAAGGCTTGCCAGCAAAGATACTTTGGTTGTTTGTATCTCAAAAAGTGACCAAGACGGACTACTTGAAACATGCAATGCAATTAAAGACAAAGGATACTTTGCACATCCCATATTATGTGACGTATCTGACTATAAAAACGTTTCACAAATGTTTGAAGAAATTCGTTTATTGAAGCATCCTATTCGCATTCTTATCAACAATGCCGGGGTCAGTCAGGTTAAGTTATTCACAGATACCTCTTATGACGATTGGCAACATGTGATGAATACTAATTTGACCTCTGTATATAATATGTGCTCTTTTTGCGTTCCTGATATGATTTACGAAAAGAAAGGATCCATACTCAACATAAGTTCTATTTGGGGAAATGATGGTGCGTCCATGGAAGTCGCCTACTCCGCTTCAAAAGGTGGGGTAAATAGCTTCACAAAAGCTTTAGCTAAAGAATTGGGACCGTCAAATATTCGTGTAAATGCTATCGCATGCGGTGTCATCGACACTGGAATGAATGCATTTCTTACGAAAGAAGAACATGACGAATTGGCCAATTCAATTTCAATGTCCCGTTACGGAACTCCCGAAGAAGTCGCCGAATTCGTTTACGCCATCATCAACCACAGTCCTTACCTCACCGGACAAGTCATAACTTATGACGGAGGTATATAAATAATAGATATTTTGACAAAAGCAGGCACATCTTGCATCATGGGAACTCAAGTCCTGACTGTGATTAGTAATATCTTTCTGAATCGATTTTTGATTTAGGAAGATATTTCTGATTGCAGTTAGGACTTGCACTCCCACAGCGAGATGTGCCTACTATTGTCATTTGTTCAATTATTTCTAATTCTCGCACTACTTAGCGGCCACAGGTTGCGACCATGACGGCTTTGATGGTATGCATACGGTTTTCGGCTTCATCAAAAATTGTTTTACTGAACTTTTCAAACACCTCTTCCGTGATTTCATATCCTTTAACCGCTGGAAGGCAGTGCATGGCAACGGCTTCGGGTAATGCTTTCGCCATTAAATCTGCGTTGACCTGATAAGGTCTTAACTGCTCAACACGCTCTTTACTCTTGTCTTCTTCTCCCATCGATACCCATACATCTGTGTATACAGCATGAGAACCTTCAACTTCATTTATGTCATCAATAATGGTAATTTTTGATCCGGACGCTTTTGCAAAACCCTCACATTCCTTAACCAAGTCTTGGTCTGGCCATAAAAACGACGGCGCAATGATTGAAAAATCGATGCCGATTTTTGAACACCCAATCATTAATGAGTTCCCCATATTATTACGTCCGTCTCCAATATAGGTCATTTTTATGCCTTTTAATGTACCAAAGGTTTCTTTGATGGTCATTAAATCTGCCAAAATCTGGGTTGGATGATAGGTATCCGTCAGCCCATTCCAAACCGGAACACCACTATAGGCGGCCAAGGTATTGACTGTCTCTTGTTGAAACCCTCTAAATTCAATCCCATCAAATAGGCGGCCTAATACACGCGCTGTATCTTCCACAGACTCTTTATGGCCTAACTGGATATCATTTTTACCTAAATATTCCGGATGCCCACCTTCATCAACACATCCCACGGTAAATGCACACCTAGTTCTTGTGGACGGTTTTTCGAAAATCAAAGCGATATTTTTTCCTTCAAGCAAATCCCCTTTGATTCCCATCATCTTTTTCTTTTTTAACGTAATCGCTAAGTCAACCAAATACTCAATTTCTTCTTTTGTATAATCCTTGAGCGTCAGCAAACTCTTTCCTTTTAAGTTTATTGCCATCTTCTCACCTCTTTGAATATGTATTCATTATTTTTCATAATTATACTTCTTCTCAGTGCTTTTGTCAACTCATCTCATCAGGTTCATGAGACATTATCGGTACGAAAATCTCTTCGATTTCTTCTTTATAATATTTTTTTTCAAAAACACTTGCCTGCTCTTCAAAATAGTCCTGTGAATTGATAACTTCCTTACCACGACGATCAATTCGATTATAGTTTTTATCTGTGTCTTTAATCTTAGCCTTAACAACATCTTTAAGCAAAATATCAATCATACCCATTACACGAGTTTTGATATGTTCTGCTTCCAACGGGAATAACAATTCTACACGTCGATTCAGGTTTCTGGGCATCCAATCAGCACTCGATAGATATAAATTCTCTTTCCCATTATTGTAAAAATAGAAAATACGGCTATGCTCAAGGTATTTTCCGACAATACTTCGAACCGTAATATTTTCACTCACACCCTCAATTCCCGGGATTAAGCAACAAATTCCGCGAACAATGAGTTCAATCTCAACACCCTCCATAGAAGCCTTATAAAGCTCCTGCATCACTTCAAAATCGCATAGGGAGTTCATCTTACAAATGATTTGTGCCTTCTTGCCTTCTCGCGCATATTCTGCCTCTCGACGAATCATATAAATAAATCGGTCACGTAACTGGGTCGGCGCCATGGTGATCTTGTGCAATTTTGGCGGTTCTGAATATCCGGAAAGTGTATTAAAAATTGCGGAAACATCTCGCCCCACTTGTTCATTCACCGTAAGTAGTCCCATGTCCGTATAAAAACGTGCCGTAATATCATTATAATTCCCTGTACCTAAGTGAACATAACGACGTATCCCCTCATCTTCTTTGCGAACAATTAAGGTCACTTTTGAATGGGTTTTTAATCCCACAAGTCCATATATAACATGGCATCCTGCTTTTTCAAGGCGTCTGGCCCATTGGATATTGTTTTCTTCATCAAACCGAGCTTTTAATTCTACAAGTACAGTTACTTGCTTACCTGCTTCAGCCGCTTCTGCAAGTGCTTGTATAATGGGCGATCGTCCGGACACACGATATAAGGTTTGCTTAATAGCTAAGACAAGGGGATCTTTTGCTGCATCTTGAATCCATTCAACAACGGGCTCAAAGCTTTCAAAGGGATGATTGAGAAATATATCTTTCTTTTTAATCGCTTCAAAAATATCCTCTTCTCCTAATAAATCTTTTGGACGTTTAGGTGAGTAATCATTAAATTTAAGGGATTTTGTATTACTCATCCCATACACTTTCATTAAGAACGTTAAATCAATGGGTCCATTAATTTTATAAATCGAACGGTTTTTGAGTTTTAATGCATCTTTCAAAAAGATTAAAATACGTTCATCCACTTTTTGGTCAATCTCTAACCGAATCGCTTCTCCCCATTTTCTTTTTTTGATGGATTTTTCTATTTCTAACAAAAGATCTTCTGCTTCTTCTTCATCAATCGTTAGGTCCGCATTACGGGTAATACGATAAGGGGAGGCGCATAGAACCTCATATCCTGTAAATAATTTTGATATATGATGCACTATAATATCTTTAAGCATCACAAATTGGCGTTCTCCTTCGTTGACTGCCGGAATCTCTAAATAACGATGTATCATTGCCGGAACTTGTACCGTTGCAAAAAATTCCTGACCTTCTTTTTGTAAAATAGCTGCAATATTTAAACTTTTATTGAGAATTAAAGGAAAGGGTCTTGATGAATCCACTGCCATGGGTGTTAAAATTGGGTACAAGTTATTTTCAAAATAATGGTCAATATAATCGATTTGATGCCCATTTAATTGTGCAAAATCAAGGGTAAAAATAATATTCTCTTTTTTCAAACCTTGTAAAAGCGAACGCTTAAACACATTTCCTTGGTCTTCAACCATTCGGTGTGCACGTATAGAAATCTCTTCAATCTGGTCTTTTGGTGAAAGTCCGGAAAAGTCGGGTCGATCATAGCCTGCATGAATCTGCTCCATCAATGACGCCACACGAACCATGAAAAACTCATCAAGATTGCTGCTCACAATTGCTAAAAACTTCACCCGTTCGAATAATGGATTTTCAGGGTTTTCCGCTTCCCAAAGAACGCGTTGATTAAATTCTAGCCAACTTAACTCTCTATTTTCATATAACTTGGGATCATTTAAATCAATCGTCTTATTATTTTTTTTCATTCTCAAACTCCCTTTTGATTTTTAATCTCGGTGTAATTCCAAACACTTCCATAAAATAGTCCGCTTTTTGATTAAAGGTCCATTCTTCTAGTGTCGTATCTGCATTCACAGCACTGGTACAGCGAATAATCAATTCCTTTTCATGTAGTCTAACCGATTGAATCTGGATCTTGCCTTTATGTGATCGATCCAGAGCATCGGCCAAACGTAAAATGGAAATAAGCTTTCCTACTTTTGTTCTTGCTTCGCGAGGTAAGGATTTAAAGTTCTCATCTGTTATTGTCGGTTTTACCATACTATGGTAACAAGCAATATTGGCGACCATTTCAACATGTTCCTCTGAGAGGCCAAAGATTTCTAAGGAACGAATAATATTATAGGAATGCTTGTGGTGTTGATCTAATGCGATAATCTTGCCAACATCATGTAATATAGACGCTACTTGTAAAAGAACACGTTCATGCTTTAATCCGTGTATTTTTTTTAAACGATCAAACAAAACCAAAGCATTCTCTTCAACTTGCTTTGCATGGGATGAATTATGTTGAAACTTTCTGGCTAGCGCTTCTGCATTGGCAATAATATCATCATCATTTTCATTACTTCGTTTTTTTAAATACATTTCTTCATGGATTAATCGAATGATCCCATCTGTTAAGGAAATGATTGGTGTAATAATCTGATTACTTTCGACCTTTTCCAAGAACATTTTAAATAGCATCATTGACGGTAAGATAATCTCCGCACGTTCCCTTTTAACTCCATAGGTTTCTTCGATTTCTTCAATAGTCATATCGACAATATGATCAAATAATTTTATAAATTCCTTTTCTGATAATTGATCACGATCCTTGTTTTGTTGATTCTCAATAATTTTACTTATGACACTAATCTCGCCACCAACAGCAATCAAGTGTTTATAGGTATCTGATTCTTTAAAAAAATCAACCCCTTCGAGATTTGTCGTAATATACTCATCTAAAATATTATGATATCTCAATGTTTTTCTCTCAATATCGTCAAAAACCTCTTTAATTCGAAGAGATCCCATCTTTACATTTTGAGAAGATCGCAAACGGCCTTCTTTGTAGGTTGTAATCTGAACACTTCCTGCACCGACAACGACAACAACTGCACCTTCTTGAATAAGTTGTTCATAATTTTTTAATTTATGCTTTATAGCTTTGTGGGTTAAATATTGTTCTTCTGAATTACTTATAACCTCAATCTCTAAGCCCGTTTTCAAGCGAATCTGATCCACAATATAATCGCGGTTTTCGGCTTCTCGAATTGCACTGGTTGCCATTGCCATATACTGGTCTACACCATATTCCTCAAAGGATTTCTTGAATAGCTTTAATTCATCGCAAATTTTATCTACCGTATTAAAGGATACTTTTCCTGTTGTAAAGGTATCATGTCCAACACCATTAATTTTTCGATAATTCTCAAGTTCATAAAAAAGTCCTGATTTACTGATTTCTCCAACTTTCATTCTAAGCGCATGTGAACCTAAATCTATTGCTGCAACAACTTTTTTGCTCATATGTCAACCTCCTAAGTACCCACTATTATATCACAATCCCTTAAGTTTCTCATATTATTCAAATAAGTTTACATAAATTTCATATAAGGCTTTGTCTTTCTCTGTTTCTAAATTGCCTTCTTCAACTTCCTGATTGACGAGCATTTTTAATTCCTTGAAGGTATAGTGTTTAAAACGTTCAATTTTCAAAAGTTCTGCTGCATTTTCCAATAACTCTACATATATATCTTCATAAGAAGCATCTTTTTTCAACTTGAGTTCTTTGCCGACAAGTGGTAACAAGACTTCACAAATAAGGCGTTCTTTATGCTTATACCCCCGTATAGAACTTTTTCCTCCTATATCTAACAATGTCCGTACGACACTTCGCTTGCTTAATTTTAAAAATTGTTTTAAGAAATAAGCCTCCGTATGATGATCACTAAGAAAATATTTTTTTCCACTTCCGTTCATAAATATTCGCTTGGCATCATAGTAGCCTAAATGAATATTCTTTTTGATTTTTTCCACGTCAAATTCAAGTAATCCGCCTAAATCTTCTCGTGCTTTTATCTCAATAACGTTTACATCCCTATCATCATATGCTTTTTCAATACCCACTCCATGAATACGTACAACAATAATATCTTTATAGCCTTTATTAACCAACATACTAATCGGCGCTACATTATGAAAAGCACCGTCAATAAATCGTTTGCCAAAAATTCGTTCTGCCTTAAATGCCGGTAAATATGAACTTGCTAGCAAGTAACCCACAAGACAATTCGGTTTAATATCATCAATCATGTGTTCTTCTGCTTGCATATCTGTCAGATTAAATGTTGTTAACCCAAAATCAACCGGTGATTCTCGAATCACTTCTTCATCGATCACTTCTTCAAGAAGTTTCTTTAAGGGTGTGATATCTAATCCTTTATTTTTAACAATTTCACTAAATCCTTTTATTGCATCTGATATGGATAAATTACGCAGTTGATTGTTTTCTAAACTCAGCATCAAACGGTCTTCAATCTCTATAACCTTTGAATAACGAATATTGTTCCATATCTCTAAGGCTTTTTCCAAGTCCTTTTGAACAAATAGGGCCCCATTTATAGCACCAATGGACGTTCCCACAACCGCATCAATTTGAATATTCAATTCTTCTATAGCTTTCCAAACGCCGATTTCATATGCACCACGTGTCCCTCCGCCTTCAAAAACCAATCCAAAGCGTTTATTCTTATAGTCCACCATTTAAAACACCTCCCATCCAAACTCAACTCATTCTATATTAAAAATATCATACAACAAAAAAGTTATCAATGATTTTACTCTAAATCATATTATTGATTATTAGCTTGTGCCGTGGTATCATCTTTATAAAACAAGTCTCAGGAGGTACACATGGATTTTATTAAGAAAAAATGGCGTGTTATTACTTTAGCTTACTTATTAGCAAGCTATCTCATATTTATTGTATTTATGGACAAACGGACGGACTACTTAACCTATGCTGGTCTTGCATTTCTTGTTGTCACTTTGATTTTATTCGTCGGCACCTTCATCGGAATGATTGGAATTATGCTTCACACGGTCTTTAAAAAAGAACACCTTGCCATGCCTTTTTACCATCTTGCACATTCGCTCGGTACAACAAACATTAATATTTTAGCCGCTTACGGTGTTTTGCTTCTGAAAACATTTGAGCCGGGGGAAGCATTAACTGTCTTTGATAAGGCAAAATATTTAACCAGTAATTATTTGTATACAAAGACATTAACGGGTAATATTGCACTTTGTCATTGGAAAATCGGCAATCCCAAAAAGGCATTAGAGACTTACGAAGACCTATTCTATTATCCGGATTTAGAGCTTATTACAGATTATTCAGAAGAGAATCTTTCCGAAGGAACAAACAAGAACGGTAACTTCTACGCACAGGATTTTGTAACAATGGGATATTTAGCACTTATCAACAATCAAAGGGAAAAATCAAGATATTATACACAAGTTGCCCTTGAATTGTCGGACAAATACGGACCGGCCTATGACAATCTAGGTCAACTCGCCTACGCAGAAGGCAATCTCAAAGAAGCCAAAGAGTATTTTAAAAAGGCACTTGAATTAAAACCCGGTATGATTGATAGCATGTATTTTCTTGCGCAAATCGCTTGGGATGAAGGAAATATAGACGATGCAAAAGAAAAACTCCAAGCAATCGATATATCCAAAGTAAACGGATTAAGCACCGTGACCGCTGATCGTATTAATCAATTAAAAGCAAAAAGTGCCTCATAAGGAGGCACTTTTTTATTGTATTCTTTGTCGTACTGCTTCATAGAGTAAAACCGAAGCAGCTACAGCTGCATTAAGGGATTCTGCACCGCCTAAAATCGGAATCGTCACGCGTTCATCTACGCACTTAATCACTTGATCTGAAATTCCATTCCCTTCATTCCCAATAACGAAAGCCGTCCCTTGGTCATAGTGGTTTGAAAAATGGGAACTACTTTCATCTAAATACGCCCCATAAACACGGATCTTATTCGATTGGAGTTTGTGGATAGCTTGTGTCAAATCATCCACTTGATAGCACTTGACACGGTCTAATGATCCAACCGTACTTTTCACAACTTTTGGGTGATAGATATCCACCGATTCCTTGTTGTATATGATACCATCCGCCTTAACTGCATCGCATACACGAATCATTGTCCCCATATTTCCCGGATCTTGAATGGATTCTAAAACAAGATACAATCCATTTTCATTGAGTTTTTGAGACTCAAATTGATTGAGCTTCATTTTTGCAATAGCCATATAGCCTTGTGGCGTTTTATCCAAAGATACCGATTTAAAGAGATCTTGAGTCAGAATCAAGATCTCGCATTCATATAATTCGAATAATTTCAAATCCGCTCGCTCATCAAGAATTAATGTATGAACATTCTTAATATTAAGTTCTAAAACTTGCTTCTTCCCTTCGACAACATATACACTTTGGAGATGGCGTTCTTTTGATTGAGCTTGTAATTTTTTTATCCATTTTAACTGTTTATTGGTATTGCTTGTAATCTCTTTTATACTCATTTATCGTCACTAACTTTGGATAGGTTCTTATTGTTTCCAATAACAATAAGAATTTCACCCATTTCTAACAATTTATCTGCACCGGGTGTAATCGTAATATGATCTCCTTGACGCATACCTATGACGTTAATGCCATATGTATTACGCATATCCAGCTCTCGCAAGGTTTTTCCACGCCATTTCTTTTGCACTTCAATCTC
>DDQW01000102.1 GCA_002342805.1 Clostridiales bacterium UBA2432
AGGCATTTAACAAATGCCTATCTATTACTTTAGTTAGGAGATTATAATATGAAGAAAAAATTACAATGGATTGTCGTCACTTTTATTCTAGTGATGGTCTTGACTTCATGTGGACAAGAAGAACAACCGGAGAACTTAGCCGTAGATGTTGCAGACGAAGATTCTGCACAAGAGACAGATACACAAGAGTCCGAGCAAGATGTACCCGAGGAATCCGATCCTGAACCAGGAGTTCAAGAGGAAGTCGAAGACGAAGAGGAACCGGTATATCAAGACTATGTGGATCTTGAACTTGTTGATAAAGATGGGAACCCGGTGAAGTTATCAGACTATGAAGGAAAGTTCATAGCTTTGAATTTCTTTGGAACATGGTGTACCTATTGTATGCAAGAAATGCCGGATTTAGAAAAAGTGTATTCGGAATATGAAGGTGATGATTTTGTTATTATTCTAATGAATGCAACAACGACTGAAAAAATATCAGCGGAAGAAGTTGGTCAGTGGTATGAAGACGGTGGATATACGATGCCGATGATGATGGATTTGGATGGAACGGCATTAAGTACCTATCCGGTACAAGGCTTTCCAACAACCTATTTCATTAATCAAGAAGGAAAAGTTTTAGGTGCTATATCCGGAATGCTTGATGAAGCAACCCTTCTTTCCATTATCGAGACTTATAAGTAGAGCAATAGATATAGAATACAAATTATAAAACTTTATGGTATAATATAATTATTCCATAAAGTTTTATTTTCTAGGAGGAACGCGTGTGAAAAAAGATAGACAAACCTATAATCAAGAAATTAACCGGCTATATCGACAATTAGGAAAAGAAATTTACTTTGATGAACGTCAAGAACATTCGTTTACCCGTAAGCAACGAAAGTTAATAAAAACCATCAAAAAGAATATACAAAAAATCGAAAAACTTAAAGATAGAGATATCACAGTGTCCACAGAAGCGGTGATTCTTGAACCGGAAATGAATGATGACGGATTCTATGAATATGTTTTTTGTCCCCAATGTCAAGCGGGCAATAATCCGAAATCTACCCATTGCATCCGATGTAATCAACCGTTATAATGAGTAGGACATATTAAGGAGGTTACTATGCTTTGCGAAGAATGTCATAAAGAACAAGCAACTGTTTTTTTAACACAGGTTATGAATGGCAAAAAAGTTGAAATACATTTGTGTGCCCAATGTGCAAAAAAACAAAAGGATTTTTTTTACGGAGATAATCCGTCAATTCAAAAATTTATGAGTGGATTATTAAAAAATTCCAATGATGTTTCTCAACAAGAAATTGATCAAAAATTACTATGTCCAAAATGTCATATGACTTTAGATGAATTTAGAAGAACGTCCAAGCTTGGGTGTGATCAGTGTTATGAAGCCTTCAAGCCCTATGTGAATCATGTATTAAAAAGCGTTCAGGGAAGTTATCGACATACAGGGAAAAAACCCTTAAGAATGAATCAAAGTCAATTAAAAGATGAACGGATCGATGAATTGAATTCGCAATTAAAATTAGCCCTTATGCAAGAAGATTATTTGGAAGCGGCTAAGATTCGTGATGAACTCTATAAGATGAAGGAGGAGTGACTGTGAAGTGGTATGAAAAAAAACAAGGCGCTCATCCCGATGTCATTATTTCGAGTCGGATACGTCTAGCGAGAAACCTCAAAGACTATGTGTTTCCCAACCACTTGTCTGAAGAAGAAGCTAGGGAAGCTATTGAAGTAATTCATCGCATTTTTTCTAAAGAAAAGCCGGATGAATTTTATTATTGGGATATGGCTCAGATGAGTTCAATTGATAAAGTTGCCATGATGGAACGCCATTTACTTAGCCCACTTTTTGTAAATATGCCTATACCTAATGCATTGATTCATAATGTTGATGAAAGTTTGAGCATTATGGTTAATGAAGAAGATCATTTGCGAATTCAAGCAATGTCAAAAGGTGCTAATTTGGGTGAGATTTTCACCTTGGCGAGTCAAGTGGATGATATGATTGAAGATAAAGTTGACTATGCATACAGTCAAGAGTTAGGATATCTAACCGCTTGTCCGACAAACGTTGGTACCGGACTTCGAGCCTCATATATGATTCATGTTCCGGCATTGGAAGCCACAGGACAATTGCGGATTATTCTTGAAGCTATCGGGAAGTTTGGCATCACATTTCGAGGAATATATGGCGAAAGCAGCGAACCGGTGGGCAGTGTATTTCAAGTGAGTAACCAAGTTACATTGGGATTTAGCGAAGAAGAAATAATTGAAAAACTGCATTCAGTGACAATGCAAATTGTCAATCAAGAGATTGCTGTTCGGGATAGTTTATTAAGAGAACGTCGGTTAGAATTTGAGGATAGCATATATAGATCCTATGGTATATTAAGTCAAGCACGAATATTAACAGCCAAAGAGGCGATGACCCTTTTATCGGATGTCAAGCTTGGCTTAGAACTTGGTTTATTAAAGCTTGAGACATCTGGTGAATTTAATATTTTTGATTTAATGACACAGATTCAACCGGCCAATTTACAAAAATACGAGAAAAAAACATTAGATGTGACACAACGGGATATGGCAAGAGCTAATCTTGTACGAATGACATTACCCAAAATACAAGGAGGCTGATACAATGATGGGAAGATTTACAGAAAAAGCGCAACAAGTTATAAATAGATCCAAAGAAATAGCACATGAGATTGGACATACCTATGTAGGAACAGAACACTTATTACTTGCTCTACTTGAAGAAAATGAAGGGGTTGCAGCGACAGTATTAATCAATCAAGGTATTACATATAAGGTCATTCATGATCAAGTACGGGATATGATTGCTCAGAATATGAATCAAGTTGCAGAACCGGAAGGGTTTACTCCCCGAGTCCGTAAAATTCTTGAGCTATCATTAAAAGAAGCTATATACATGAATACAAACTTAATAGGAACAGAGCATATTCTCATTGCCTTACTCAAAGAACAAGATTGTATGGCATCAAGATTGATTGAAGTTGTGGGGGGATCAAAGCAAAAGATTTATAACGATATCCTCCGTACGATTGGGAAAGAATCAAAGTCTCAAAAGTTAAAACAAGGACCGGCAGAAGAGTCAAAAACACCAACACTTGACCAGTTTAGTCAAGATTTAACAGAACAAGCCAAAAACGGGCGTTTTGATCCGATTATTGGGCGGGATAAAGAAATTGAGCGAATTATTCAAATACTAAGCCGTCGGACGAAGAATAACCCATGTATGATAGGTGAACCCGGAGTCGGTAAAACAGCCATTACAGAAGGATTGGCACAACGTATTGTTGATGGAAATATTCCTGAGTTGCTAAAGGATAAACGCGTTGTCGCATTAGATTTATCGTCCATGGTTGCAGGCTCAAAATATCGTGGTGAATTCGAGGAACGTATAAAAAAAGCCATTGCAGAGATTAAAGAAGTCGGTAATATTTTATTATTTATTGATGAGATGCATACGATTGTCGGTGCCGGAGCAGCAGAAGGTGCTATAGATGCTTCGAATATTCTTAAACCATCCTTGGCTCGAGGTGAGATTCAACTGATTGGTGCAACAACATTAGATGAATATCGTAAACACATCGAGAAAGATCCGGCCTTAGAGCGAAGGTTCCAACCGGTAAAGGTAGAGGAACCGTCCGAAGAAGAAGCTATGCAGATTCTAAAAGGCTTACGAAGTATGTACGAAGAGCATCACCATGTAACGATTACAGATGATGCATTAGAGAGTGCGGTCATTTTAAGTAATCGATATATTACAGATCGTTTTTTGCCGGATAAAGCCATCGATGTTATTGACGAAGCGTCATCAAAGGTACGGCTAAAAACCTATACAGCGCCACCGGAAATCAAAGAGCTTGAAAAAGAGTTCAATCAATATGAAGAAGAAAAAGAACTGGCAATAAAAACAGAGGCTTATGAAAAAGCCGGAGAAATTAAAGAAAAGCAAAATAAGACCAGAGAAAAATTAGAATTTTTAAAACGTGAATGGGAGACAACGAACCAAGAAACTCCGCTTATAGTTGACGAAGAAGAAGTCGCCAATATCATTAGTGGATGGACCTCCATTCCGATTCAGAAGTTAACGGAAGAAGAAGGCGAACGGCTTAAAAATCTAGAGAATGTATTGCATGAACGGGTCGTTGGTCAAGAAGAAGCTGTTATTGCTGTTAGTAAAGCAATACGCCGTGGACGTGTCGGACTCAAAGATCCTAAGCGGCCAATTGGTTCTTTTCTCTTCTTAGGTCCGACAGGAGTGGGGAAAACAGAACTCACAAAAGCCTTAGCAGAAGCCTTATTTGGTGACGATAACGCCTTGATTCGTGTCGATATGTCAGAATATATGGAAAAACATAGTGTTTCAAAGTTAATCGGTTCACCTCCAGGTTATGTAGGTTATGATGAAGGGGGTCAACTGAGCGAAAAAATTCGAAGAAAACCTTATTCGGTTTTACTCTTTGATGAAATCGAAAAAGCACATACGGATGTGTTTAATATTCTTTTGCAAGTACTTGATGATGGGCATATTACCGATGCTCAAGGACGACGTATTGACTTTAAAAATACAGTTATCATTATGACGTCCAACTTAGGTGCCCGTAACATTGTTTCGCCCAAAAAATTAGGATTTACAAAAGATGAAAATAAAGATCAAGAGTATTCGAATATGAAAAAGAGTGTTATGGATGAAGTGAAAAAACTCTTCAAACCGGAATTCTTAAATCGTATTGATGAAGCCATCGTATTCCATACCTTGAATCAAGAAAATATTGAGTCTATTGTAGGAATTATGTTTAAACAACTTGCAAAACGTATGTTTGACAACTTGAAAATTGTTGTCGAGATGACACCGGAAGCCAAGAAATATATAGCAAAAGAAGGCTTTGATGAAGCATATGGTGCGCGACCATTAAAGCGAGCGATTCAATCAAAAATCGAGGACCGCTTGGCAGAAGAAATTCTTGATGGCAAGATCAATGAGGGCGATAAAGTGAAGGTCCATGTTGAGGATGGAAGTATTGTTATTCAAAATTAGCTTTTGCACTAGTATTTTATATCAATATACTTTATAATAGGTAACAACATTAAATGCAAAAATTATAGGAGGTAAGTCATGGCAGGCTTAGAAAAACTGATTATAGCTAATGAAGATGATTCAATTAGCTTTGGTAACCATGAGACACAGGAAAAGCAAAAGTTAGAAGGGTTTGAGCTTAACGGAGAAGTATACAAAGTCAAAACTCACAATGAAATAACGCGTCTTGAAAAGAATGGAAGGTTACTATTCGAATCAGTTCCGGGAACAACAGTCAGCGATTTGAAGTTAAACAGTGACAGCATGTCGTTCTCATTAATCGGAAGTGCAGAAGATGCTCAAGTTACGGTTGAACTTGAAGCGGATGAAGAATATACTGTATATATTAATGAAGTTCAATTAGGCAAAGTAAAATCGAATTTAGCAGGTAAGATTAGCTTTAGTGTTGATTTTGCAAGTGGTTCACAAACAGTCCAAATCAAAAAACATTAAGTAACCAAAATACTATTTAAGATTATAATTATAGAAGCTACTTAAAGTAGCTTCTATTTATTTAAGGTGGGAATATGGCAGGAAAAAAATCAGTATTTGTATGTGGAGAATGTGGGTATGAAGCCTCAAAATGGATGGGAAAATGTCCCGAATGCAATAGTTGGAACTCTTTTGCAGAAGAGGTTAAGGTTAAGGCGTCGAGTGCACCTAAAAAAGTAAGTGGCCAGTTGCATTATGAAAAAGCAAAACCCTTAAGACTTTCAGACATAAAATCAGAAGTTGAAGAACGTATGGCAACAGGAATTCAAGAATTAGATCGTGTCCTAGGCGGTGGAATTGTTCAAGGATCCCTTATTCTTGTTGGAGGAGATCCGGGGATCGGAAAATCAACAATGATGTTGCAAATCTGTCAAACATTGAGCCGACTCAGTAAAAAAGTCCTCTATGTTTCAGGAGAGGAGTCCTTACATCAAATAAAAATGCGTGCAAAGCGGTTAAGTGTCGCCAATGAAGACTTATTATTATATGCGCAAACCAATATGAATATCATTGAATCTGTTATTATGAAAGAAAAGCCGGATGTCCTAATGATTGATTCGATTCAAACCATGTATAATGAAGAAATCGGATCGGTTCCGGGGAGTGTTTCTCAAGTGCGTGAGGTTACAGCACATCTTATGCGATTGGCTAAGCAGATGAATATAGCGACCTTTATTGTCGGTCATGTAACCAAGGATGGAGCCATTGCAGGACCAAGAGTCTTAGAGCATATGGTTGATACCGTCTTATATTTTGAAGGAGACAAAAATGCCTCTTATCGTGTTTTAAGAGGCGTTAAAAATCGTTTTGGGTCTACAAATGAACTTGGGATTTTTGAAATGCGTAATGAAGGACTTGTGGAAGTGCTGAATCCATCAGAATATATGTTGTCCGGGCGGCCCATTAATGAACCGGGGTCACTTGTCGTGTGTGCCATGGAAGGTAGTCGCCCTCTTTTCGTTGAGGTACAAGCCTTAGTTGCGTATACAACCTTTAACATGCCCCGAAGAACGGTAAATGGTGCAGACTATAATCGAATTATGATGCTCCTTGCTGTTATTGAAAAAAAATATGGCTTGTCGCTAGCAGATAACGATTGTTTTGTTAATATTGCCGGTGGATTAAAAATGAATGAACCGTCCCTTGATTTAGGTATTATTGCAGCCGTCATTTCAAGTATAAAAAATCAAGCAGTCGATCCGCAAACAGTTCTTATGGGAGAAGTTGGCTTGACAGGAGAAGTTCGAGGAATTACGTTTTCAGAAAGTCGGGTAAAGGAAGCGATTAAGCTTGGCTTTAAAACCATTGTTCTTCCGCAGAATAATGCAAAATCAATAAAAGCACACTCAGGCATTAATATTATTGGAATTAAACATATCAATGATTTAAAACAAAACATATTTTGATTGAATTATAGTGAAAAAAACCCGCAAATATGGTATGATTAAGAGCGATACACAGATAAAAACAAAAACAGGAGAGATGATATGCGATTAGTTGTAGATAGTTCTAGCGATTTACCTAAAGAAATTATTGAAAAGCACAATATACATGTGGTACCCTTAACTGTATCCATTGATGGAGATGATTATCAAGACGGTGTTGATATTACATCCACTGAGTTTTATGCAAGACTAGAAAATAGTATTAATGCGCCTAAAACATCTCAAGTCGTACCGGAACAATTTATTGAAGCGTTCACAAAAATATTAAATGAAGATGAAGAAATTATTTGCATTACAATCGGGTCTGCGGCCAGTGGTACATGCCAATCAGCTTTTCTTGCAAAAGAAGAAGTGGATTCAGAACGTATCAGTATTATTGACAGTAATGGCCTATGCATGGGAACCGGTTATTTGGCAATTATCGCGGCTAATATGATTGACCAGGGAAAGACACGTGACGAAATTGTTGAGGTTCTAACTCCCTTAACACAGAATAAGATTGAGCATTTGTTTTGTGTGGATACGTTGGAATATCTTAAAAAAGGTGGTAGAATTAGAGCGTCCAAAGCACTTGTTGCTGAAATATTAAACATAAAACCAGTCCTCAATGTTAAAGACGCATTAACTGAAACTATTGGCAAAGTACGTGGACGAAAAAAAATTATTCCCTATTATTTGGCACACATAGAAAATACTATGGATTTTGAAGCAAGCCCATTTTTATCTGTGGCACATAGTGTAGATGAACCCTTTGCGCTTGAGTTTATCCAAGCATTTAGAGAAAAATTTAATTGGGAAAAACCTATATATATATCAGAATTGGGAGCAACCATTGGCACACATGCAGGTCCCGGTGTTCTAGCAACCTTTTATATCAAAAAATAATGTTTAATGCATCAAAGCTGATAGAGATATTGGCTTAATTGTGGAGGAATAAAGAATGAAAAAAGCAATGATACTGGTATTGATAGGCATTATGTCTCTGAACTTATCAGGCTGTAAAAACGATGTATCTCAAGACGTGTATGCGAATGCTGCAATCGTCGAAGAGAATACGACAGAGGAAGAATATGTAGAAGCAGACGATGTGGATGCAGACGAAATGGATGCAGCAGAAGTGGAAATGGTCCAAGCAACCGAAGAAGTTGTTGAGGAATCCATGAATTATCCGCTTGCGAGTGAGCCGATGGATTATGATATCGAGGCCCTAAAAACCATAGAAGGTGAACCCGTTGAAGATGAAGACATTTATGTATCTATTGAAGTCCTGATGCGTAAAATATATTATAATTATTATTTCACCCCAAGTATAGATATGGAAAGCGGATTAATCGATGATTCTAATATGGCCTTGTTTTCGATAGCCTATATAATGCAACATGACAATGAAGGATTACCTTTTGATTATGCAAGCTATCAATTGACCATTCCTCGTGAGAAAGTGGCTGAGATTGTTGCAGAATATTTCAGAAGAGATTTAGATGTACATGGAAGTTATGAAGACTTTAGAGTAGAATATAATGAAGAAAAAGAAGCTTATAATGTGATTGTTGAAGATGATCAATGGGAAGTAGATTTGGTCATGAATGAAATTCGTCAATTGAATGAAACAACATACCGTGTCATATGTGATCTTCCACGTAAGACAAGCGGAGTCATTGAACAGCAAATTGAGGCAATGATTACATATGAAGAAGAAACGCCGATCATAATCTATTATATGATTCGTGATAAAGAAGAAACGACAGAAGAATAATTTAGAGGAGGACATTATGTCTACGAACTATGAGTTTAAACAGATTGAGCAAAAATGGCGAACATATTGGAGTGATCACCCGATTAATGAGCCTGCAGAGGGAAAAGAAAAATACTATTGTCTAGATATGTTTCCGTATCCGTCCGGAAGTGGACTACATGTTGGCCACTGGCGAGGATATGTACTGAGTGATGTATGGAGCCGATATAAAATACTTCAAGGATATCATGTATTACATCCAATGGGATGGGATGCTTTTGGCCTACCGGCAGAGAATTATGCCATTACAATGGGGGTACATCCTGCAAAAGCAACGGCTGAAAACGTTGCTAACTTTAAAAAGCAATTAAAAGAAATCAGTGCGGTTTATGATTGGTCAAAAGAATTGAATACAACCGATCCCAAATTTTATAAATGGACACAATGGATTTTTGTCAAAATGTTCAAAGAAGGTTTGGCTTACGAAAAAGAGATGCCCATTAACTGGTGTCCTTCATGTAAAACAGGACTTGCAAATGAAGAAGTTGTTAATGGAGAATGTGAACGTTGTGGCTCTGAAGTAACAAAGAAAAATCTACGACAGTGGATGTTAAAGATTACAGCCTATGCGGAACGATTACTCGAAGATCTTGATAAACTTGAATGGCCGGATAAAGTTAAAAAAATGCAAGCCGACTGGATTGGTAAATCATACGGGGCCGAGGTCGATTTTAAAATCGACGGTCATGATGAAAGCATTCGCGTATTTACAACGCGTCCGGATACATTATACGGTGCAACATTTATGGTTTTGGCGCCTGAACATCGATTAGTTGCTGAGTTAACAAGTGAAGAGCAAAAAACAGCGGTTGAAAAATATGTTTTTGATGCATCCATGAAATCCAATGTTGACCGTATGCAAGATAAAGAAAAAACAGGCGTATTTACCGGAAGTTATGCGATTAACCCCTTAAACGGTGAGAAGCTCCAAGTATGGATATCGGACTATGTCTTAGCAGACTATGGTACCGGAGCGATTATGTGTGTTCCGGCACATGATGAGCGTGACTTTTCATTTGCAAAAACCTTTGATTTACCGATTATTCAAGTTATTGCCAAAGATGGTATCGAGGTTGAACTTGAAGAAGCCTATACGGATGTTGGAGTCATGATTAATTCCGGAGAGTTTAGCGGAATGCCATCCGATGAGACCAAAGAAAAAGTGGGCGATTATTTAGAAGAAAAAGGCATTGGAACAAAAACAGTAAATTATAAGTTGCGTGATTGGGTATTTTCTCGTCAACGGTATTGGGGAGAACCAATTCCGGTTGTGCATTGCCCTTATTGTGGTATTGTTCCTGTTCCTGAAGAAGAATTACCCGTTGTATTGCCTGAAGTAGAAAGCTATGAGCCTACAGGCACCGGAGAATCTCCTTTAGCAGCGATTGATGAATGGGTCAATACAACATGTCCTGCATGTGGAAAACCGGCAAAACGTGAAACCAATACAATGCCGCAATGGGCAGGGTCATCATGGTACTTCTTACGGTATGTTGATGTGAACAATGATCAAGAACTTGTGTCAAAAGAAGTTGCAAAAAAATGGTTGCCGGTGGATATGTATGTCGGTGGTATTGAACATGCCGTTTTACATTTACTGTATTCACGTTTCTATACAAAATTCTTGTATGATATTGGTGTTGTTGATTTTGAGGAACCTTTTAAGCGCCTCTTTAATCAAGGAATGATTTGTAAAAACGGCGCCAAGATGAGTAAATCTAAAGGAAATGTTGTATCACCGGACGAATTAGTTGAAAATTATGGCTGTGATTCGCTAAGAATGTACGAACTTTTTGTTGGACCTCCGGAACTTGATTCAGAGTGGGATGACCGAGGTATTGAAGGTGTTTATCGTTTCATGAACAAGGTTTGGAACTTAGTGTCTGATAATGTAGGTAAATCTGTAGAGCGTACAAAAGAATTAGAAAAACTTCACCATACCTTAATCTTTGAAGTGACTGACCGTTTAAACAAGTTTAACTTAAACACAACAGTTAGTGCCTTTATGGAATATACCAATAAATTGACGCAGTATGCACGTGAACATGATGGTGTAGACCACGAAACATTAAAAGATATCGCGCGTCTATTAGCTCCGTTTACCCCTCATATGGCTGAAGAATTATGGTCCATGTTAGGTGCGACACGTAGTATTTTTGAAAGTGGTTGGCCAGAATACGACCTTGAAAAAATGAAGGAAGATCAACTGACAATGCCGATTCAGATTAATGGAAAAGTACGAAGTACAATCCAAGTATCTGTGGATGCAACAAAAGAAGAAATTCTTGAACAAGTACGGGCAGAGATTGGGCCTAAGCTTGAAGGAAAGACAGTGGTTAAAGAAATTGTCGTTCCAAAGAAAATAATTAATATTGTTGTAAAATAAGTGGACACATTGACAACAAGCATTTTTTTGTATAGAATTACATTTAAGTGTAATATTATAAACATAACTCAAATGACAATCGAAAGGAAATGATATGGATTATTTAAACCATTTTGAACAATTAGTGAAAAAACAACTTGAACGTGTTGAAGCGATGAAGCAACAGGAAGATTTTGTGGATTACAGTAAACTTGATAAAATTGTCATAGGTACCGTTGGAGGCGATGGAATCGGTCCTGCAATTACAGCTCAAGCTGAACGAATTCTTGCTTATCTCTTAGCAGATGATATAAAAGCCGGGAAAGTTGAACTTAGAACGATTGAAGACTTAACGATTGAAAAAAGAGCTGAAGTTGGCCAAGCAATTCCGGATTCTGTACTAGTGGAATTGAAAAAATGTGATGTTATTCTAAAAGGCCCGACAACAACACCAAGAAAAGGTGACCCGTGGCCAAATATTGAAAGCGCAAACGTTGCAATGCGTAAGGAATTGGACTTATTTGCAAACGTTCGTCCTGTCAATGTTCCTGAAAAAGGTCTTGATTGGACATTCTTCCGTGAAAACACTGAAGGTGCTTATGTTTTAGGTAGTGAAGGCGTTAATATTACTGAAGACTTAGCATTTGACTTTAAAGTTATAACAAGCCAAGGTGCTGAACGAATTATCCGTGCCGCTTTTGAATTTGCCAAGAAAAATGATAAAAAGCGTGTGACGTGTGTTACCAAGGCAAATGTTATTAAAACAACAGATGGTAAATTCTTAGACGTATTTAAAAAAGTTGCCGAAGAATATCCGGGAATCGAAGCTGATGACTGGTACATCGATATCATGACGGCTAAGCTTGTTGACGAAAAACGTCGTAAAGATTTCCAAGTTATGGTCTTACCAAACCTTTATGGAGATATATTAACAGATGAAGCAGCAGAGTTCCAAGGTGGTGTTGGTACAGCAGGTAGTGCTAATCTTGGTAAGCGTTATGCAATGTTTGAAGCTATCCATGGATCAGCACCAAGAATGGTTGATGAAGGACGTGATATTTATGCGGATCCATCAAGTATTATTCGAGCAGGTGCCATGCTTTTAAATCATATTGGATATACAAAAGAAGCTGATAAGTTGTTTAAAGCATTAGATATTTGTGGACAAACAGAAAAGAAAATCCAGTTGACTGGTCGTGATACTGGCGCAACAAGTGCTGAGTATGCAGACTATATTATGGAGACCATCGAAAAACTATAAAAAAGAATGATTGAAACTATAAAAATCCCGAGTTCATTGTGAACTCGGGATTTTTATGATTTTTTATTGTACGTGTTATTGTAAGCTTTCCCATTGGTTTAACTTTTCTTCTAATTCGACTTCAAGACTGTTCTTTTCTTTCATCAGTGCACTGGATTTTTCATAGTTTAAAAAAATCTCTTCATGGGTAAGTTCTTCATCAATAGCTTCCATACGTGTCTCGATTGAAGTGATCTTGGCCTCGAGCTCATCAATTTGATTTTGTAATTTTCGCTCATCTTTTTGTTGTTGCTTCATGCGCTCCCAATTTTGTTTGTTTTCAGAGGCATTTGGGTTTTCACTAATATTGACCATATCTGAGGCATTTTCTTCTTCTTTTTTTTCAATATAATAATCATAGCTGCCATGATATTCTTTGATACGTTCTTGATCTAACTCCCAGACCTTTGTCGCAACACGATTAATAAAATATCGATCATGAGAGATAAAGAGAATCGTTCCGGTATAATGACGCAAAGCTTTTTCCAGAACCTCTTTTGAAATCATATCGAGGTGGTTGGTGGGCTCATCGAGTAATAAGAAGTTTCCTTTTGCAAGCATGAGTTTAGCTAAGGATAAACGACCTTTTTCTCCTCCGGACAAGGTGCCGACTTGTTTGAAAACATCATCACCGGTAAATAAAAACGAAGCCAGCAGATTTCTGATTTTACGCATTTCCATAGTTGGAAAATCTTCGGCGATTTCTTCAACGAGGGTAAGGGATTCGTTGAGTGTTGTATGTTCCTGGTCATAATAAGCGATTTCAACAGACTGGCCGATTTTGGCTGAACCGCCAATAGGTTTTAAATCTCCAAGAAGGAGTTTTAGCAAGGATGACTTCCCGGTCCCATTTTTTCCGATTAAAGCGATACGTTCGCCTTTATATATATTAAGATTCGCATCAGAAAATAAAGGCACATTGTCATAGCCAAGAGAGAGGTCTTTTAATTGCAATACATCCATTCCGCTTTCTCTTTTTGGATTTAAGGCTAATCGCATATTGTCTTGTAAGTCGATAGGCTTATCAAGAGGATCAATTTTTTCAAGGGCTTTTTCTCGACTTACAGCGCGTTTGATAAATTTTTCCTGTTTAAAGGAACGAAGCTGCTTAATGATGGCTTCTTGACGTTTGATCTCCGCTTGCTGTTCTTCGTAATGTTTTGTTGCTATGTATTGATCAAATTCTTTTTTTTGTACAAAAGCAGTATAATTTCCTTGATAAACACTAGCTTTACCCAGTTCAATATCGACAATTTTATGAACGATACGATCTAGAAAATATCGATCATGAGAAATAATCAAAAGTGTTCCTTTATAATTATTAAGGTAATTCTCTAACCAGCGAATCGCCTCCAAATCTAAGTGGTTTGTAGGCTCATCTAAGAAGAGGAGATCCGGCTGTATGAGAAGTAAGCGCCCAAGGGCTAAGCGGGTTTTTTGTCCGCCGGATAATGTGGATACATTTTGACTCCAACTGGATTCGGGGAATCCTAGACCTTTAAGGATTCCTTTAATCCGGCTTTCATAGCTATAGCCATCCATCGATTCAAAATCTTCAATGGCTTTATGGTAGTCATGAATTGTTTTCTCGTCGGGCGTTGAATGGGCCATTTGCTGCTCATAAGTTTTAATAGTCGTGTCTAAGGTCAGAAGCGCCTGATCGGCAGAGTGCAATTCATCATAAACTGTATTATGGGATGAATAATCAACGGTTTGAGATAAATAACCGATGCTTGTCCCGTTTTTTAAGAATATATCTCCGGAATCCGGTGTCAATTCCCCGGTCAATACTTTGAACAGTGTTGTTTTTCCGGCGCCGTTGACGCCAACAATGGCTGTTTGTTCACCTTCATTTACATGAAAGGAAACATTTTTTAATATCTTTTCGGAAATATATGAAAATTCAATGTTTTGACATGATAATAACATACGATAACATCCTCCTAAATTCTATATAATAATAGCATTGTTCAGCAATAAGTTCAATTCATATTTGACAGTGATTTAACAAAAGGATATAATTAAGTTAATTTCATAGAAAAAATAGGATAAATGAAATAGGAGGCATTATAATGTCAGATAATCATAAACAGGAAATGAAGAAGATATCAACGGCAGTAATAAAACGACTTCCGAGATACTATCGATATCTTGGTGAATTATTAGAGAATGATGTCGTAAGGATTTCATCAAAAGAATTAAGTCAGCGTATGAACGTAACGGCATCACAAATACGACAGGATTTAAATAATTTTGGCGGATTTGGACAACAGGGTTATGGTTACAATGTTGAGTTTTTGTATAGTGAAATCGGCAAGATTTTAGGTCTAGAGAAAACCTATAATATTATTATCGTAGGTTCAGGTAATTTGGGCCAAGCATTAGCTAACTACATTGATTTTGAAAAAAGAGGGTTTGTCATTAAAGGCCTTTTTGACGTGAATCCTCGACTCATCGGTATTCAAGTAAGGGGTATTGAGATTCGGGATATCGACCAGATGGAAGAATTTGTCAAAAATAATCATATTGATATTGCCGTTTTAACCTTGCCAAAGCAGAAGGCGCCAAAACTAGCTAATGATTTAGCTGACTGGGGCGTTAAAGGGTTGTGGAATTTTGCACCCATTGATTTGCAGATTAAAAACGATAAAGTCATTGTAGAAAATGTACATTTAGCAGAAAGCTTAATGACCTTATCATATCGGGTAAAAGATCAATTAGAATAGAGGAAATATATGGCTTGGTTTAATAAACACAAACAAATTCATATTGACAAAAAGACGCATTTACTCGTACTTGATCAAAAGTGGCATGAACTGTTCAATAATAAGAAACCGAGCAAAATCCTTACCCTAGAGAAAAAATTGAATGCATTGCTCAAAGAACAAGGGAAACTGACAACAGAATCCAAAGAATACTACAATTTAAAGAAAAAAATAATGCAAGAAATCGTTGATAACATGAGTGAGACCAATGCCGAAAACGAAAAAGACGCCTTTCATAAAATGGAAAAGAATCGACGAAATATTGAAGAAATAAATGATAAACTCAAACAATATGAAAAAAGACTGGACCAATTACCTATGAAAATCGAGCAAGTAAATAGGGAGTTGGTCACAGTTACGATGAATATATTTTATCTAGAGATGCTGGACGTTCGAGCAAAATCACAGAAGCATGATAAAATGGTTAAAAAGCTTCGCGAAGAAATCAAAGAAGAGATTATTGCAAGAGATGAAACTAAAGAACGTTCAGACGCACTATACTCGTTTATTCATGATGTTGTCGGTAGTGATGTTATTGAACAATATGATGATTATTATTTGAAAGGGAATGAAAAATAATATGATCATAGGAATAGGAATTGACTTAATCGCTGTTGAACGCATTCAAAAAGCATGTGCAAAAAATGGATTTTTGCAACGATATTTTTCGGATAATGAGATTGCTTTGTTTGAAAAACATCACATGAACCCGCAAAAGGTTGCGGGTAATTTTTGTGTAAAGGAATCGGTGGTCAAAATGTTTGGCACCGGATTTAAAGGGATTAACCTCATCGATATTGAAGTTCTTCGTGACGATTGGGGAAAACCATATGTCGTATTACATAAAGGTGCATTAAAAATGCAAGATAATCTAAAAATTGATTCAATTCATGTTTCGATTTCCAATACAAACGATTATGTTACCGCAGTTGCAATTGGTGAACGTTTGCGACAGGAATTTTTATAAAAAGGAGTTTGATATGTTTGCAGTAAAAGGCTATGAAATGCAAAAAATGGATCAATATATGATCAATGACGTAGGCATACCAAGCTGTGTCCTAATGGAGAATGCCGCGAAATCTATCGTGGATGATATTATTGTTCGTTTTCCGATCGGACAAGATAAGGACGGTAAGATAACGATTATCTGTGGCACTGGGAACAATGGAGGCGACGGCATGGCAATAGGTCGTTGGTTACTTCATCTTGGATATGACGTGCACTTTGTCATAATAGGAAAAAAAGAACGTAGATCAGAGGACCACCAACTACAAGAAACTATTTTGAATCATCTGATAGCTTCTCAAATGAAAAATACCGTTCTATGGATTGATGAAGACAATTTTGAAATAGACAGTCCCCAAATTAAAGCCTTGTTAAAAAGGAGCTTTTTAACGGTGGATAGTTTACTCGGAACCGGTTGCAATCGGACAGTTTCTATCTTGTTTAAAGATATTATTGAGTATATGAATCATTATTCGACCTATATAATTTCTGTAGATGTTCCTTCAGGAATTAATAGTGATAACGGAAAAGTAATGGGGGCTGCGGTTCAGGCGGACATTACCTATACTTTTGCCATGCCTAAAATTGGTTTAATTCTCTATCCCGGAGCAGAATATACCGGTGAGCTTATTGTTAAGGATATAGGTATTATTCAAGAAGCTCAATCCCTGATTCAACAAAAAGTCAATGTTCTTGACCAAGCCTCCATTAAAGAAGCGGTGGCACAAGGAGTTTTTGAACGAAAAAAGAACACCCACAAAGGAAACTTCGGAATCTTAGGCATTATCGTAGGGGATGACCTGATGTTAGGGGCAACGATTCTTGCCGTTAAAGCCGCCTATCGAACAGGGGCAGGCTTAGTCAAGGTCTTTACCTCTGAAAAAAATGCCCATCTTATTTTGGCACAGGTTCCCGAATGTGTCATTGTAGAATATGATGCAAGAAAAGACCTATCCGATCAAATAGATGCTTTTGCCAATCAAGTCGATGTTATTGCTATTGGACCGGGATTATCTCAATCCAATCATGCTCATCATTTGGTTCGTCAAATTCTCCGGCTGGATAAAAAAGTAATATTTGATGCGGACGCCTTGAATATTATTGCAAAAAATATGGAATGGTTTGAAGAAAAAAAATGTAGCTGTGTAATCACGCCACACATTGGTGAGATGTCAAGATTAACAGGATATTGCTCTTCAGGCATATTGGAAAATCCCATACATTTTGGATCAGCAATGATGGAGAAGTACCATATTGTTACCGTGTTGAAAAGTGCACGAACAGTGGTTGCTGCACCTGAAGATCAAATCTATATCAATACATTAGGAAATCCGGGAATGTCAACAGCAGGTTCCGGTGATGTCTTAGTGGGAATCATCGGCGGACTGGTTGCACAAGGACAATCTCTGGCCGATGCGGCTCGATATGGCGTCCTGCTGCATTCTTATGCAGGCGATTATTACGCGAGCGACAATAACTTTGCATCGCTTATGGCTTCGGATATTATCGATTGCCTTTGGAAAGGGTTGTAAGATGGAATCAATATATCATCGTGTATATGCAAAAGTGAATTTAGATGCGATTCGCAATAATTTAACAGCCATTCGTGAGTATGTGAATTATAATATGGACCATGAAGTGAAAGTTATGGCTGTTGTTAAGGCAGATGGGTATGGACATGGAGCAATCCCGATTAGTCGTGAACTGGAAAAACTTCACGTCGATTATATTGCCGTGGCCATATATCAAGAAGGTATTCAGTTACGCGAGGAAGGTGTCAGCGTACCGATTCTTGTTTTAGGTAATACCCATGAAGAAGCTTTTGAAGAGCTTGTGCGTTATAACTTAACACAAACAGTATATTCAATAGAACTTGCACAAAAGTTGAATTATTTTGGAGAACAATCCGGAAAAAAAGTACGCGTTCATGTTAAAGTCGATACCGGTATGGGACGACTTGGATTTCGACTGATTGGAGGAAGTATGGAGCAGTCGGTTGAAGAGATTCTACAATTGACGCAATATAGGCATTTGGAGTGCGAAGGATTATTTACACATTTTTCAAAAGCCGATGAGGTGGATATTTCTTATACTAATATGCAAGTGGACTTGTTTGAAAAACTTTTGGGACGTTTAGAAGCACAGGGGATTACATTCCCCTTAATTCATGCCTCAAATAGTGCAGGACTGATTGACCATCAAAGGGCGCGTTTTAATATGGTCAGGGCAGGAATCGCCTTGTACGGGTTATACCCATCGGATACGGTGAGCCATGCCATCAATCTCCAACCGGCCTTATCTATAAGTAGTCATATTATCTTTTTGAAAAATGTTGAAAAAGATGAGTACATTAGCTATGGCGGTATTTTTAAGACCAGCCGTCCATCGAAGATTGCAACAGTTCCGATTGGCTATGCAGATGGGTATTCAAGAGCCTTGTCCAATAAAGGCCGTGTTTTGATTCGTGGACAGTATGCACCGGTTGTCGGTCGTGTTTGTATGGATCAGATGCTTGTTGACGTAACAGATATAGAAGGCGTGACAGAAGATGATGAAGTGGTCTTAATAGGTGCATCCGATGGACAACATATTTTTGTTGAAGAATTAGCAAGACACATGAATACCATTAATTATGAAGTCATCTGTTCCATTGGAAAGCGTGTACCTCGAATATATATGAAGGAGAATGAAGTCGTCGAAACCATTGACTACTTTTAAAAAACAATGAATAACACACAATTTTATAAAAAATTATTTGCAATTGCTATTCCTATTACTTTGCAACAACTCATTATTTCTTCATTAAACTTAATTGATACTTTTATGATTAGTTCATTGACAAAGGAAGCGATTGCAGGCGTTGGAGCCGCAAACAAAGTTTTTTTTCTTTTAAATCTTTTCCTCTTTGGTATGAGTAGTGGTTCATCCATTCTTACAGCTCAATTTTGGGGAAAAAAAGATATAGAAAGCATTAAAAAAGTATATGGATTATCATTAACCTTTGCACTTGGCGGAGGTTTATTATTTACAATCATTGCAATACTCTTACCCCAACAAGTGATGGCTATTTTTTCAGAAGATGCCTTGGTGGTTTTAGAAGGGGCAAAGTATTTAAGAATTGTTGGATTTTCTTATCTTTTTACCGCGGTAACATTTTCAACCATGTTTGTTTTACGAAGTACCAATTATGTGAAACTCCCCTTATTTGTAACAATCGTAGCGATCTCAATCAACACCTTTTTAAACTGGGTACTGATTTATGGTAACTTAGGTTTTCAACCCTTAGGTGTTGAAGGCGCAGCCATAGCCACCTTGATTGCTAGGACACTGGAATGCTTTATGTTGGTGATGCTGTCTAATTATTACAAATTACCGGCTTCAGGTAAGTTAAGTAAACTCTTTAGTTATAATAAAAGTCTGGCTAAACATTTTTCAAAAATCGCTATGCCGGTGGTTATTAATGAAATTCTTTGGTCAACAGGTGTAACCATGTATGCTGTTGTTTACGGGCGTATGGGAACGGATGTTATGGCAGCGATGACCATTACCCAAACGATTGAACAAATTATATTTGTCGTCTCTGTCGGTGTCGGAAATGCCAGCGCTATTATGCTTGGGAATTCCCTTGGGGCCATGGAGGGCGAGAAAATCTATGATGAGGCAGTTCAGTTTGTAAAAATAAACTTTTTATTAGGTGCTCTCATGGGAATTACAATCATTCTATCAGCACCACATGTTGCCGGAATATACAGTGTTCCGCCCATTGTAAAATACCACATTATCGGTTCTTTATCAGTCTTTGGTATATATACAATGGTCAAAAGTGTTAACTTAGTCATCATTGTCGGCATCCTTCGAAGCGGAGGCGATACTATTTTTGCAGCGGCTTTAGACGGATTAGCAGTTTGGGGCTTAGGCGTACCACTGGCTATTTTGACAGGCTTAGTTCTTAAATGGGATTTACCTTTTGTATATGCGGCAATTCTCTTTGAAGAGATGGCTAAGCTTGGTTTCGGATTAAAACGAATGAAGTCAAAACGTTGGATGAATAATCTTGTTGAACATCAAGAATCGTGATAAAATAGGACAAACTATGAATAGGAGTGAAGAAAATGTCAGGACATTCAAAATTTGCAAACATTAAGCATAAAAAAGAAAAAAATGATGCAAAAAAGGGAAAAATATTTACAAAAATCGGTCGAGAGATTGTGGTTGCAGTGCGCCAAGGTGGACCTGATCCCAGTCTAAACTCAGGCTTAAATGATATTATCAATAAAGCAAAATCAAATAACATGCCTAACGATACGATTAATAGAGCCATAAAACGGGCTTCAGGTGAAGCCGGTGATGTAGAATTTGAACGTATTGTCTATGAAGGTTATGGCATCTCCGGTGTGGCAGTTATGGTTGAGTGTTTAACAGACAACAAAAACCGGACAGCGGCAAATGTTCGTCACGGCTTTTCAAAGTATGGTGGCAATATGGGAACAAGCGGATGTGTCAACTATTTATTCGATAAAAAAGGTCAAATTGTTCTAGAAAATACATCAGATATAGACGAAGATGAATTGATGATGCTTGCGCTTGAAGCTGGTGCAGAAGATATTGATGTTGATGAGGAAGGTATTGAAGTCATTACGGAACCGGATAACTTTAGTCAGGTCTATCAAGCATTACTGGACCAAGGCTATGAGATTCTATCCGGAGAAGTTGCTCAGATTCCTCAAACAACAGTATCCTTATCTGAAGAAGAAAGCAAAGAAATGGAAAAGATGCTTGAGCATCTTGAAGAAGATGATGATGTTCAAAACGTATATCATAATTGGGAGATGGAAGATTAAATGGATAAAATAACAAGGATGCGTGGGCTGGTTCATCAGCTTGACCAAGCTGCGCGTTCCTATTATCAAGAAAACCAAGAAATTATGTCAAACCTTGAATATGACCGTTTATATGATGAACTTGTTGAACTTGAAAATGAGACGGGGACTATATTAGCAGGAAGTCCGACCCAAAAAGTCGGCTACGAGTTGCTGACACAATTACCAAAAGAAGCCCATGAATTTTCCATGTTAAGCTTAGATAAGACAAAGGATGAGCAAGTGCTTATGGACTGGCTAGGTGATCAAGAAGGGGTCTTGTCCTTTAAATTAGATGGACTCACCATTGTTTTAACCTATCAAGACGGTCAACTTATCAAGGCAGTTACCCGTGGAAACGGAACGATTGGTGAGGTTATTACCAACAATGCTAAGCAGTTTAAAAATCTTCCCTTAACGATTCCATATAAAGGTCGAGTTTTGCTGCGAGGAGAAGCAGTCATCCGTTATTCAGACTTTGAAGCCATTAATCAAACCCTTGATGTTGAAAACCAATATAAAAATCCGAGAAACTTATGTAGCGGTTCCGTTCGCCAGCTCAATAGTGAAATCACGGCAAGACGACACGTTCGGTTTTATGGATTTACACTCATTCACAGTGACCATCAGGATATGTTCACGAAAAAATCCGAGGAGCTATTATGGCTTCAAAGTCAAGGATTTGAATGCGTCGATTATCACTTAGTCACCAAAGAAAATATTGAAGCTACTATCGAAACGTTTGCTGAAAAATTAGATTCAAATGACGTGGCATCGGATGGCCTAGTATTAACCATGAATGATAAAGCCTATAGCCAAAGTTTGGGAGTAACCTCAAAATTTCCCAAAGATACAATGGCCTATAAATGGCAAGATGAAATAAAAGATACAATCTTAGAAGACGTTTTTTGGAGTGCATCTCGAACCGGCTTAATTAATCCGGTAGCTGTTTTTAAGCCTGTAGATCTTGAAGGGACCCAAGTCTCTCGAGCAAGTCTTCATAATATTAGTATTCTTGAAAAGTTAGAGTTAGGTATCGGAGATACCATTCAAGTCTATAAAGCTAATATGATTATTCCCCAGATTGCAGATAACTTAACGCGTAGTAATCACTTAGAGATACCAAAGGAATGTCCGGTTTGTTTTGAAGAGACAGCCATAAAAGACGTCAACGATATTAAGGTTTTATATTGTATGAACCCTGAATGTCCGGCCAAAAAAGTCAAAGCATATTCCCACTTTGTTTCTAGAAACGCCATGAATATTGATGGATTATCGGAAGCGACCTTAGAGAAGTTAATTCAGTTAGGTTTAATTCATGAGTATTCCGATTTATTTAAACTTGAGGAAGACGAAAAAAAGGTAAAAATCATTCAACTCGATGGTTTTGGAGAAAAATCCTATCAAAATCTCGTTGAGTCTATTCATAAGGCGAGAAAAGTAAAATTAGCCAATTTTATCTATGCTTTAGGTATTCTTCATGTGGGATTAAGTAATGCCAAACTTCTAGCCGCAGCCTTTGACCATGACTTAAATCATATCATGACAGCATCAGTGGAAGAATTTGAAGCCATTGAAGGTTTTGGACATGTTATTGCAAAATCCCTCTATGATTATTTTCAAGAGGATAAGCATAGACAAGCACTTGATCATCTGCTAAATGAAGTTGAACTGGAAAAAGTGGAAAAAGCGGCTACCAAGGATGCGATTAGCGGAAAAACCTTTGTCATAACAGGCTCTCTAGAACATTACGAAAACCGTGAAGCCTTAAAATTAGAAATAGAGGGCTTTGGTGGAAAAGTCACCGGAAGCGTCTCGAAAAACACGGATTACTTGATTAACAATGATACAACATCCGGATCATCAAAGAATAAGAAGGCCAAGTCTCTTGATGTTCCCATTATTAGTGAAGAAGAGTTTAGAGCACTCATTGAATAATCATTAACACTGTGATACAATAAAGCATTATATTAAAAAAAACGGAGGATAAGGATGAAAATCACAAAAGACCAAGTTGAACATGTGGCACACTTAGCCCGTTTAAGTCTAACTGAAGAAGAAAAGGTACAAATGACAAAAGATATGGAGATGATCTTAGAATTTGCAGATCAAATCAATGAATATACTTTTGAAGATGTGAATGCTACGGCACACGTTATTCCAATTAATAATGTCTTTCGAGAAGATGAGGTATCTCCTTCAATGGACCGAGATGTCTTGTTAAAGAATGCCCCAAGTAAAGAAAATGGATGTTACACCGTGCCAAAAGTCGTAGAATAGGAGGCTTGAGATGAAGACAGTATTAGAAATGGCAAATCAGTTAAAAAACAAAGAAGTAAGCAGCCTCGAATTGGTTGAATCATATATAAACCGAATTCATGATGTAGAGCAGCATGTGAATGCTTTTTTATATATGGATGAAGAGGCAATTAAAGCTCAAGCAAAGGCTATTGACCAACGACGTACACGTGGAGAAGATCTATCAGCCTTAGCAGGTATTCCTATCAGTATCAAGGATAATATCTGTACCAAAGATATTCGGACAACATGTGCTTCAAAAATGTTGGAGAATTTTGTGCCACCCTATAATGCAACAGTCATTAATAAAATACAAGCAAAAGATATGATTTTGTTTGGAAAATTAAACATGGATGAGTTTGCTATGGGATCATCAACGGAAAATAGTGCCTTTAAAATTACAAGAAACCCTTGGAATTTAGACCATGTTCCCGGTGGAAGTTCCGGTGGTTCTGCCGCGGCTGTCGCAGCAATGATGACCCCTTTAGCACTTGGATCAGATACAGGAGGCTCTATTCGTCAACCTGCAAGTTACTGTGGTGTTGTTGGATTAAAACCGACCTATGGACGCGTATCACGTTTTGGCCTCGTTGCCTTTGCATCGTCCTTAGACCAAATCGGTCCCTTGGGCCAAAATGTTGAAGATGTTGCCCTTGCCATGAATGTTATCGGTGGACATGATACAATGGATTCAACAAGTGCTCCTGTGGAGGCTCCAGATTATACAGGGAAACTTAAGGAATCATTAAAAGGGAAACGTATAGGTCTTCCGCTTGAATTTTTTGGGGATGGTATTAACGCAGAGGTTAAAGAAGCTGTATTAGCTGCAGCCAAAGAATATGAAAAACTCGGTGCAATTGTTGAAGAAGTTCGCTTTGACTTATCGAATCTTTCTCTGCCGGCCTACTATTTAATCTCCTCAGCAGAAGCATCCTCTAACCTTGCGCGATATGACGGTATTAAATACGGATATCGTACACCGGAGTTTGAGAATCTTCTTGACTTATATCAAAAAACGCGAGATGAAGCCTTTGGAAAAGAAGTGAAACGACGTATCATGTTAGGAACTTACGCACTTAGTTCAGGTTACTATGATGCATATTATAAAAAAGCACAACAAGTACGAACATTAATTAAACAAGAATTCGACCAACTCTTTGAAAAATATGATGTTCTTTTAACACCAACAGGACCGACAACGGCATTTAAAGTCGGAGCTAAGACAGATAATCCGGTTGAAATGTATTTGACAGATATATGTACAGTGCCTATTAATATTGCCGGAGTACCCGCAATATCTATTAATTGTGGCTATGATCAAAATGGTCTTCCCATCGGCCTGCAATTGATTGGTAAAGCATTTGATGAACAAACCATATTAAACTTTGCATATCAATATGAGCAACATGCCAATGTGGACAAACGAACAGTTACGATAGGATAGAGGTGGAACCATGGCTTATAAAGATTATGAAATTGTTATTGGACTCGAAGTCCATTCAGAATTAAAAACAAAAAGTAAGATATATTGTTCTTGTACAACAGAGTTTGGTGGGGACCCCAATACCCATTGCTGTCCGATTTGTACAGGTATGCCGGGAACACTGCCGGTACTTAACGGCATGGTGGTCGAGTATGCAATTAAGGCCGGACTGGCTACAAACTGCAAGATTCATCAGTTTTCCAAGCAAGACCGTAAAAACTATTTTTATCCGGACTTACCCAAAGCATATCAAACGTCCCAATATGATTTGCCATTGTGCTATGAAGGTTATGTGGATATTGAAACCAACGGGGAAGAAAAGCGAATCGGTCTTACCCGGATCCATATAGAAGAAGATGCCGGTAAACTTATTCATGAAGCGAACGGAACCTTTGTCGATTACAATCGTTGTGGTGTTCCGCTTATTGAAATCGTTACAGAGCCTGACTTGCGTTCGCCGGAAGAGATACGTGTCTTCTTATCAAAACTTCGATCCATACTATTATACGCTGATGTCTCAGATTGCCGTATGAATGAAGGATCCTTCCGCTGTGATGTCAACCTGTCGGTACGAAAAAAAGGCGCGACAACCCTTGGAACACGGACAGAGATGAAAAATATTAACTCCTTTAACTTTGCCTTTAAAGCAGCCGAATATGAAGCCAAACGTCAGATTAAGCTGATCGAAAGCGGTGGAAATGTTGTTCAAGAAACACGCCGGTGGGATGAAGCAAAAGGTGTGACGATTTCCATGCGTAGCAAGGAAGAAGCTCATGATTATCGCTATTTTCCTGCGCCCGATTTGATGCCGATTGTAACTTCTGATGAAGAAATAGAGCGTATACGACAAACCATACCGGAATTGCCGGATGTACGTATGAAGCGTTATATGGAAAACGACGGATTGTCCCTTTATGATAGCGAACTTCTTGTAGCGTCGATGAAAATTTCTGATTATTTTGACCAAGCATGTAAACAAACAAAAAACAAAAAAGTCTTGGCAAATATAATTATTTCAGAAGCTTTTTCACGAATGAATGAAGATGAAAAAGAATTAGGTGAAATCCCGATTTCAGCAGAAAATCTTGGCAAATTAGCGCATTTAGTGGATACAAATGTTATTAGTTCAAGCATTGCAAAAAAGGTTTTTGCAATCATGTGGGAACACGATGACGATCCGGAAATAATTGTCGAAAAAGAAGGATTAAAGCAGATTAGTGATGATGGTGCCTTACGTCAAATGGCCGAAGAAGTCATTGCCAAAAATGACAAAGTGGTACAAGATTATTTGTCAGGTAAGGAAGCGGCTATTCAAGCCCTTATGGGACAAATGATGGCAAGAACAAAAGGAAAAGCTAACCCGAAAATGGTTATTGATTTATTGAAAGAGATCCTAAATACTAAAAAATAGGTGGGCTGGACTCATGGTTGTAAGAGAAAAGACGCAGACAGCACAAAAAAATTACATATATACAATGCGAAAAATGATCGAAGGTCAAAAGACAGAACAAGCTTTGGAATTGAATATCCGTACATATGAAGAGGCACTTGCGGTCAACGATGTACAACAGATTGTGTATTGTATTTATTGTTTTGGTGTTCTCGAAGAGACGAGTGGTAATATTGCAAAAGCAATGACATACTATACAAGATCAACACGTCTTTCTCGAGAACATGATATTGAAGATTGCTTGGTAGCTTCCTTGAATAACAGAGGTAATATATATTCGGTTCATGGCGAGCTACATCTTGCCATTTCAAAATATATTGAAGCATTGAATATCGTGCAGAATTCAAAGGATCGTGTGCAGGAACGTGTTAAACTCTTGAACAACATTGGTATACTCTATATTGAGATGGGTAATTTGCAAAAAGCCTCTGAATACACGGTTGAAGCCTTAAGATATGTTAAAAAGACAGATGACGAGGCCTTGATGTGCAAAATATATGGAAACGTTACAGAAATCTTTCTTCGCATGGGGCAACTGAACAAGGCAAAATATTATAATCAATCCAACTACGTTTTAGCTAAAAAATGTCAAATCGAGCCAGAGATTGCCTTTGTTAAAGTATATGAAGCATTAATCCTAAGTAAAGAGCAAGGTTCATGGAGTAAAGTTCAAAGCCTCTTTGAAGAAGCCATCCGGCTCTTTGACAAACATGTCTACTTTATTGATAAATGTGAAATGATAAATCTTTTTGCCAAAGAATGCATTGAAAGAGAGCAATATGAGGTTGCCATCCAACTTCTGAACACAATGCTTAAAGACATATGCAACAAAAACTTTAGAAATATTGAAATCACAGCCCTATCTTTACTTGAAGAAATCTATGTCAAGCAAAACAATGTTCATAAAGCTTACGAAGTCCTAAGCCGTTTATCAAAGATTAAGGAATATACCTATACTCACTTAAAAGAAAGAGAACTTGAGCGGGTAAAAAAAACGACTGTGGATCATGAACATAAGGACGATGTAAGTGACGAAGCTAAAGGGTACGATGACGTAAAAAAATTACAGAAATCTCTTCAGATTTTAAAATCCCTCTCGGAAACAGGCCAGCATATTACGTCTTGTATAAGTGTGGAAGATTTGGTTGAGACATTGTACCAGCAAATGGGACAAATATTTACATTTGAAGGCTTTGGAATCGGCCTTAAAAACAGTCAAAATGCCTTAATTGATTACTATTATTATGAGTCAGACGAAGGTGAAATGCACAGAACATCGATTCCTTTGGACAGTCAGAATTTTCTCATGTCCCTATGTGTTCAAAACAGTAAAGAAATCATTATCTATGATGCAGATAACATACAAGAAGAAATGAACAATAACACGGTTCTTAACCCCAAAATTTACAAAACGCTTAGTCAATCTCAGAACAAGTCCATATTGTTTAGCCCAATTATTTTTGAAAACAAAACGATTGGAGGCATTACGGTACAATCTGAAGAAAAAAATATCTTTTCGTATGTGGACTTGGAAAGTTTGCGAATTATCGCATCCTATGTTGCAATCGCAGTAACCAATATTATTAGAGCATATGATCTTACTATTGCCAATAAAAAGTTGCGAGATGCTTCCATGAAAGATGCCTTAACCAATGTCTTTAATCGAAGAGCATTAGGGCAATATATGGACAAAGAGTTGGCTAATGGAAAATCAGACAAGTTGCCGGTATGTGCGATTATGTTAGATGTGGACTTTTTTAAGCAGTACAATGATAATTATGGTCATGTCAGTGGAGATCAATGTTTAATCGAAATCACAGCAACATTACGTCGCGTATTTCGCCGACATCATTATCAGATTTTTCGTTATGGAGGCGATGAATTTTTTGTTGTTGTTGAGAAGTGCCCAAAAGAGCAGGCAATCCAATTACTGGAAAAGATGATTCGTTCTATAAAAACCCTGAATCTACGCCATGATTATTCCGGAGTAGCTGATTATGTTACGGTATCCGTCGGTGCCAAATTAATCCATCATGTGAGTGATGACTATGCAAAAGTATTTAATGAAGCCGACCAAGCTTTATATAAGGTGAAGGAAAACGGCCGTAACGGTTATCACCTGGTCTAAA